>CATWKM010000027.1:0-25940 GCA_958351385.1 uncultured Collinsella sp.
GCAGCCGTCACCTTGGCGCCTTTTTTGACGAGTACTGCCAGCGCGGCGAGGACATGCCCATCTCCATCTCCATCGGCTTGGACCCCGCCGTGTACATGTGCTGCGGTTTCGAGGCTCCCACCACGCCGCTCGGCTTCAACGAGCTGCAGATCGCCGGCGCCCTGCGCGACCACGCCGTCGAGCTTGCCGATTGCGTTACCGTTCCGCAGAAGTGCATCGCCAATGCCGAGTACGTGCTCGAGGGCTACCTCATGCACGACGAGGCCATCAACGAGGACGTCAACGGCCACGGCTATGCCATGCCCGAGTTCCCCGGCTACACCGGTGGCGCCAAGGTCTGCCCGGTGATCAAGATCACCGCCGTCACCACACGCGTCAATCCCATCATGGAGAGCTGCATCGGCCCTTCGCACGAGCACGTGTCCATGGCGGGCATCCCCACCGAGGCTTCCATCTACAAGATGGTCGAGACCGCTATCCCGGGCCGCCTGCTCAACGTTCACGCCGCCCCCTGCGGCGGCGGCAAGTTCGTTGCCATCATGCAGTTCAAGAAGTCGAGCAAAAATGACGAGGGCCGTCAGCGCAACGCCGCCATGCTCGCCTTCTCGGCATTCTCCGAGCTCAAGCATGTGATCCTGGTTGACGAAGACGTTGACATCTTCGACATGAGCGACGTGATGTGGGCCATGACTACGCGCTTCCAGGCCGACGTGGACCTCATCACCATCCCCGGCTGCCACTGCCACGTGCTCGACCCGTCCAACGACCCCGCGTTCGATCCTTCGATCCGCGAGCACGGCATCGCCTGCAAGGCCATCTTCGACTGCACGGTCCCGTTCAACCTTAAGAAGAACTTCATCCGCTCGCAGTTCATGGAGATCGACACGGACAAGTGGGCCAAGGAGATTGCTTTCTAGTAAGTAACCCTACCGAGTAACTAAGTAAGGAGTTGTCGTGCCTGAGTCTTCTGTCCGTCCCCGTCGCATTGTCGTTGGCGTATCTGGTGCCAGCGGCGCTGCGCTGGGCCTCGAGTGTCTCAAATGCCTGCGCCAGGCCGGCGCCGAATCGGCGCTTGTCGTCACGCGCGGGGGAGAGATCACCATCGAGCAGGAGCTCGGCATGACGCTCGACGAGTTTGCCACGCATGCCGATGTGGTCTACGACAACAAGAACATCGGCGCCGCCATTGCAAGCGGCACCTATCCGGTCGATGGCATGATCGTGGCGCCCTGCTCCATGAAGACGCTTGCCGGCATCGCGAGTGGTTACAGCGAAAACCTGTTGCTGCGTGCGGCCGACGTGCAGATGAAAGAGCAACGCCGCCTGGTACTCATGGTGCGCGAGACGCCCTTCAGTGCGATCCATGTCGACAACATGGCGCGCCTGGCGCGTGTGCCGGGTGTCATGCTCATGCCGCCCATGCTCACGTTTTACAACGGCCCCGCCACGCTCGACGATGCGGTGCATCACATCGCCGCCAAGGCGCTCGAGGCCGTCGGCGTGTCATGTGCAAACTATAAGCGCTGGTCATAGGCGCATTTAGGGTAGGATACGAGGAGTGTTTGAGCCCGCTGCCCCTGTGGGCGGCGGGCTTTGTGCGCAAAAAGGATGTGTCGGGAGGACCTATGCAGACGGGCATGTATGCGATTAGCGAGATGGCGAGTTTGTTTAACGTTTCGCGCCAAACGCTCATCTACTACGACAAGATCGGCCTGTTTAAGCCCGCCGTGGTTAACGAAAAAGGCTACCGTTTCTATTCGCCCACGCAGATCCCGCTCATGCGTCTGATCTGCATGCTGCGCGACCTAGGGCTCGAACTCGATGAGATCGACCGCCTAGCCTCGACGTTCGACATTAGCGAGATGACCGACCACCTGCGCTCGCGGGTGCAGGCGCTCGACGAGCAGATTGCCGGGCTCAAAGCCGAGCGTGCGAGCGTGCAGGAGCGTCTGAGCTTTTACGACGAGGCAGTTTACTGGCGCGAGCGGGAGGGCAAGCCGGAGCTCAAGCAGTTTGAGCGTCGCTACGTGGTCTTTGAGGAGTTTCCGGGCGATATCGAGCGCGGCCGTTCGATGCTGCACCCCACGCTCATGCGCGCGATTCTGCGCATGCGTGCGCTCACGGGCACGCGCCCCATGCGCGGCTGGGGCGCCATGCTGCGTCGCGAGGCGCTGCATTCCGACGACCCCATCGCCGGTGCCGGCTCCTTTGCCGTGCTGCCGCGCGGTGCCGAGGAGCTGCTGCCGAGCGATCCTGCCGAGCTGGCAGAGATTGGCGTCGAGGTGTTGCCCGAGGGCACATACCTGTGCATGAGCCGCTGGGGCATGCCGTACGAACCCGAGGGCATTCGTGCCATCGTGGCCTGCATGGACGAGCACGCACTCCAGCCCATCGGCGATGCCTTCGATTTTTGCTACCTCGATACCACCAGCTACGACGAGTCCCACCAAGAGGACTTCTGCTGCATCCAAATCCCCGTAGCCCTCCAGATGTGACAAGAGGACAGTCCCTTTGTCACATTCGCGGCATGGCTGCCGCCCAAACCGTCACAACATTCGATGAAAATCTCGAAAACGAGGAAAAGCGTCGAATGTTGTGATGGTTTTCCTATCTGTGCCGGCGAGCCGCCGTGCCGTCTGGGGGTATAAGGCTAGCAAGTGTTTATTTGCGAGGCCAAGGGGGCGCCCCGTATGGATATCGATAGCTTTGAATGGTGGTACAGCGAGGGCGAGGCTCCGGATGAGGTGTGGGACGAGCCCTTGCCAAGTGATGAGTTGAGCGACGGGACCGATGTGGACTCCGATGCTGGCGATGCGCTTGACTCGGATGCCGATTCCGACCCCGCCGAGCCCCTGACCTTCGAGCAGGCCTGGGCCCAGGCCGAGGCCGACGAGGCAAAGGCCGATGCCACGGCCACGCTGGGTGAGCCAGCCGACATGTCCATCTCGCCGGCCAAGACCCCGCAGCCGCGCCACACCATCGACCCCGGCAGCACGGCATCCTTCAGCATACTCGACGTGCCCGCGCAGGGTGCCCAGGCGCCCGCCCCCACGCGTCGCCCCAACCTGGCTCGCGAGGAAGACGCGGCCCGCCGCTCACCGCTCGGCCCCATCCTCATCGCCTTCATGGCCGGCGTCATCGCTTGCTCGGCGATCGGAAATGTCTGGAGCCACGTGGAGCAACAGCGCAAGGACGCCGCCAAGGTCGAGATGTCTGTCGAGCAATCGCTCAGCCGCACGCGCTCGGTGCATGTGTCGGTCGAGGTTAAGGACGGCGCGACGTGGGATACCGCGCGCGGCGATAGCCAAATGCTCGTCCATATTGTGGGCCGCACGCTCAGGGGACAAGCAATCGACGAGTATCAATACGTTAATTCCGAAGGTGACGGCATCGAGCTCAAGCCCGGCGACTACGAGCTCACGGTCGATGAGCCGCCCGTCGCCACCGACGGCACGCGTTACCGTGCCTCAAAGCGCATGGTTCCGGTGAGTTTTAATTCACAGGCGCCCGATACGGTCGACAGCACGCCGCAGGGCGGGTTCGACCTTTACGCAATCGTTCAATAACTGTGCCTGTCGCTTCTCCTTGCCGCCAAGAGTGGGACAATAGCCCTCGACACTATTGTTTACTTTTGGAGGAAGTAGCATGTCCACCGTCACTACCATCAAGCGCGGCGGCCTCACCGCGGCCATCGATTCCATGGGTGCCCAGCTCACGAGCCTTGCCCTCAACGGCAACGAGTATCTGTGGCAGGGCGACCCCGCCTTTTGGGGCAAGCATGCGCCGATTCTGTTCCCCATCGTGGGATCGCTGCGCAACAACACGGCAACGTCTGCGGCCGGCACCTGCGAGATGCCGCGCCACGGACTCGCGCGCATCGTCGAGCACAAGCTGGTCGAGGTCTCCGAGGACGGTTCGTCCGTCACCTACGAGATCACTGACACGCCTGAGTCGCTCAAGGCGTTCCCCTTCCACTTTAAGCTCAACATGACCTATGCCCTGACCGGCGACGCCACGCTTACCCAGACCTTTGCCGTTACGAACACCGGCGACGTGGACCTGCCGTTCTCGGTGGGCGGTCACCCCGCATTTAACGTGCCCGCTCCTGGTGCCGAGGACGAGGCATTCGAGGATTACGAGCTGGCGTTTACCGAGGCTTGGACTAACGAGGCCCCCATCATCACGCCCGATGGCCTTATGACGTTCGAGGGCAGCCACAAGGCCCCCGACAACTCGGACGTGCTGCCCATCACGCACCGCAGCTTCGATAACGACGCCATCATGTTCACCGATGCCCCGGGCTCCACGCTCACGCTGCGCGGTCGCAAGTCGGGCCACGGCGTCAAGATCGACTTTGAGGGCTTTAAGTACATCGGCGTGTGGTCTGCCGCCAACGACGCCCCGTTTGTGGCGCTCGAGCCCTGGACCGGCCACACCACCATGGACACCGAGGACGACGTCTTTGAGCACAAGGTCAACACCATTACGCTGGCGCCGGGCGAGACGGACGTCCGCAGCTTTAGCGTTACCCTGCTCTAGAGGCTCCGCCGTTCTAACGAACGGCGGACCGGTCGACGCTGCGCGCCGCCCAGAGCGACAATTTGTCATTCAAAAGGCAAGGCATGACCAGAAGGTCTATGCCTTGCCTTTTTTATGCCAAGCGGTGCATGGGGGGGCAGGCTACTTTGCGCCAATCGTCCTCGCGTGTCTATTAATTTTTCGCGCACATGCCGCGCTGCTGGTTGCGGGCGTATATCCTGTCTTATTGTCAGTAAAGCAAAATAGGGAAGGCACCAGATGCAACCTCGACTACAGCGCGACGCGCAGGCCCAGCCGGTGTGCAGTCGTCGCATCTTCCTGGGTAGCGCTCTCGCTGCGAGTGCTTCCGTCGTCGCCGGCGCGCTTGCCGGCTGCCAGCGCCCGTCCACGCTCAAGGTGGTCCAGACCACCACGGGCGGCGGTCGCGACGACCTATCCGATTCCGTGATCGGCAAGGACAAGATCCGTATTGGCATGGAGGCGGCCTACGCCCCATACAACTGGCAGGTCTCCGAGGCCAGCGAGTACACCATCCCCATCGACAACGTGCAGGGCGCTTACGCCGACGGCTACGACGTGCAGATCGCCAAGATTGTCTGCAAGGCCCTCGGCGGCGAGCCCGTTGCCGTCAAGCAGAGCTTCTCGGGCCTCATCGATTCGCTCAACAACGGCCAGATCGACCTTATCATCGCCGGCATGAGCGCCACGCCCGAGCGCGAGGAGTCCGTCGGCTTTTCCGATCCGTACTTTATCGGCTACTTTGGCCTGTTCGTAAAAGAGGGCTCGCCCTACCAAAACGCGACCAAGCTCAGTGACTTTAGCGGCGCCACAGTGCTCGGCCAAAAGGATACGATGCTCGATACCGTCATCGACGAGATCCCGGGCGTCGTTCACAAAAATCCGGTCGATTCGGTGCCCACGGTGTTCTCGAACCTGCTGCAGGGCACTTGCGACGCCGTGACCTACAACACCGAAAACGAGAAGGGCTATATGGCCCAAAACCCGGGCGTCGTGCCGATTCGCTTTGCGGAGGGCGAGGGCTTTAAGCAGGAGGTTACGACAAACGTCGGCTGCCGCAAGGGCTCGGACAAGCTGCTCAAACTTATCAATAATACGCTCAAGGGCGTCAGCCAGGAGGAGCGCGACCAGATGTGGGACGCGTGCCTCGACCGTCAGCCGGCATAGGGAGACAGCATGAAAGCCATCAATCGTCTGGCCTCCTTTATCAAGGCCGACCACCGTTATGTGTATCTAGGCACGAGTGTTATCGCGGCGCTCGGGCTGGCGTTTAGCCAGCGCAACCCCACGCCGCTGAGCTTCCTGGCGCCCACGGGCGTGTTCCAGGACTGCCTCTGGGCGATTCTGTGGGCCTGGATTGTCGTATCGGCGACAGCGCTCGTCACCAAGCTCATGCATTGGAACGACTATCGCCAAAAGTCGCCGTTCGCATCTGAGCGCTTCCGTCGTAGCGCGCGCCTGGGCAGCTATGTCGTGGTTGCCATCGCGGCGATCTTCTTTATCGACCGCTGCGTCATGTCGTTTATCGACCTGGTGCAGGTGAGCATTGTCTCGGACTCCAATCCCAGCGACTTTCTGTCGAGCTTGGTCTACATGACCTACAAGAGCAGCGACTTCTTTATCCGCGGCATCGAGATCACCATCGCGCTTGCCACCTTCGGCACCGTCATCGCCTTCTTCTTGGCGCTGCTCTTTGTATTCTTGCGCACCCAGACCTTCGATCGCGTCGACAACGACCTGGTGCGTTTCTTTAAGAGTATTGGCCGAGGCTTTGCGACCGTCTATTCCACCGTCGTGCGCGGCACGCCCATGATGGTCCAGGGCTTGCTCATCTATTACGCGGGCTTTACCGTTCTGCGCAGTATGGGCTTCGAGACCGCCCAGGCCAACCAGATCTGGAGTACCTTTACCGCGGGCCTCGTCACCATCTCGCTCAACTCTACTGCCTACATGATGGAGGTCCTGCGCGGTGGCATCGAGTCCATCGACCCCGGCCAGGCCGAGGCAGCGCGCTCGCTGGGTCTGTCGCAGTGGCAGGCCATGCGCAAAGTCGTGTTTCCCCAGGGCATTAAAAACGCGATCCCGGCGCTCACCAACGAGCTCATCATCAACATCAAGGACTCGTCGGTGCTCTCGGTCATCGGCGTGTTCGACCTCATGTACGCCACCACCACCGTCGCCGGCGTGTACTACCGCCAGATGGAGGTCTACTGCGTGGCGCTCGTGGTCTACCTGATCCTGACGTTCGTGGCAGGCCGCCTGCTCGAGGCCTTTGGTCGCCGTCTGGGTGCCGAGGCGCCCCAGACACTGCCGAGCTCTAACTAGAAGGAGCAACCATGACTCAGAATAACTCCGCGGTCGCAGACGCCCGCGAGCCGCTTATCCGCGTCGAGGGCCTGCGCAAGAGCTTTGGCTCACTCGAGGTGCTCAAGGGCATCGATCTGTCCATCAATCCCGGCGAGGTCGTCACCATCATCGGCGCCTCAGGCTCGGGCAAGTCGACGTTTCTGCGCTGCCTTAACCTGCTCGAGACCCCGGACGCGGGCCACATCTGGTTCCACGGCCAGGATCTTACGGCCGAGCGCTGCAACATCAATAAACTGCGCGAGGACATTGGCATGGTGTTCCAGGGCTTCAACCTGTTCAACAACATGGACGTGCTCGACAACTGTACGCTCGCGCCCGTTATGCTCAAAAAGATGAGCAAGGCCGAGGCCGAAAAGGTCGCACTGGAGCATCTGGCGAGCGTGGGGCTCGAAAAGTTCGCGCACGCCGCCGTGGGCCGCCTGTCCGGTGGTCAAAAACAGCGCGTGGCCATCGCCCGTGCCCTGTGCATGAATCCGCAGATCATGCTGTTCGACGAGCCGACCTCCGCACTCGACCCCGAGATCGTGGGCGAGGTGCTCGAGGTCATGCGCAAGCTCGCAGCCGACGGCATGACCATGGTCGTCGTCACGCACGAGATGGCCTTTGCCCGCACGGTATCCGACCGCGTGGTCTTTATGGACAAGGGCGTGGTGCTCGAGGATGCGGCACCGGCCGAGTTCTTCGGCAACCCCAAACACCAGCGCACTCGCGAGTTCCTCTCTCGCTATCTCGAGGACAAATAACCGACCGCAAACGCTTACGTTGCAGGGCCGCTCCCGTGGGGGCGGCCTTTGTCATCACAATCGAAAGGATGTCATGGCCGAGGTTTGGCGCTTCTTTGCGCATGAGGATGATTTTGCCGATTTGGACGAAGCTGGCGCGAGCGAGCGCTTGGGTCGCGTGCTGTCGTTTCCGACCATCTCGAGCATGGATGCCGAGGCGGTGGACTGGCAGCCCTTCGACGACCTGCGCGCCTATATGCAGCAGGCCTGGCCGCACGTGTTTGCGGCGGGCGAGGTCGAGCTTGTCGACCACTCGCTGCTGGTGACACTGGGCGGTTCCGATCCTGTCCTCAAACCCGTTATGCTCATGGGCCACATGGACGTGGTTCCCGTGGTACCGGGTACCGAGGTCGACTGGACGCATGCTCCCTTTAGCGGGCACGTGGACGACACCTACATCTGGGGCCGCGGCGCGATCGACATGAAGGACCAGGTCGCAGGCATTCTCGAAGCTGTTGAGTATGCGCTGGCGCACGGTTGGCGGCACGAGCGCACACTGCTCCTGGCCTTTGGCCAGGACGAGGAGACTACGCAGCACGGCGCAGGCGCCATTGGCCGCGCGCTCGAGGAGCGCGGCATTGAGCTTGAGTACCTGATCGACGAGGGCGATTACCGCATCGCTCCGGCTGCCGAGTACAGCGCGGGCGAGGGTTGGCTCATGCACGCCGACCTGGCTGAGAAAGGTTATGCCGACATTGTGCTCAAGACAAAGAGTGCGGGCGGGCATTCCTCCAACCCCTACGGTGGCACGTCGCTCGAGGTGCTCAGCCGTGCCATCACCGCAATCTGCGATATCGAGTGGCCGACGCGCGTGACCGACTTGCTTGCCGCCCAGCTCGTCGAGTTGGGGCTCTACACGGCCGATGAAATTGCCGCCAACGGGGATGCCATTGTCCGCGATTGCCTCGCCAGCAAAAAGCTCTATCCGCTTGTGACCACCACCTGTGCGCCCACGCAAATCGAGGGCGGCAGTACCGGTGCCAACGTAATGCCGCAAGATATGTGGGTCAATATCAACTTCCGCATGCTCGAGGGTACGAGCGTGGCCGATGTCGTGGCCTGCTGCCGCGAGGCCGTTGCCACCGCTGGGCTCGCCGGCCGAGTCGAGGTCGAGCTGGGCCCCGGCAGCTCCGAGCCCTCGCCGTCCCCGCGCGTGGGCGGTCCGGGGCTCGAGGCCGTCCGCGCCATCGCCGCCCGCTATTTCCGTGATCCCAAGCCGACGGAGGAAAACGGATCGTCTGCGGTGGGCCAAGAGCCGATGAGCATCGTGCCCTCGACCGTGATTGGTGCAACCGATGCCGCCAACTACCAGCGCATTTGCCACGAGTGCATCCGCTTCTCCGCCTTTGTGGTCGACGATGACGAATGCGACCGCGGCGTCCACGGCACCAACGAGCGCATCACCCGTCGCGCCTACCTCCAAGGCATCCGCTTCCTCATCGCCCTGCTCCACACGCTCTAGCATGCGACAAAGGGACTGAGCCGATTTCATCGGTAATGAGACAAAAACTGTCATAGAATAAGACTAAGATATCTTAAGAGACATATGCTGGGGTTGGTATTCCTTGAACGACTGCGGGCATGTGCCAGACTGCTTCGGCCCCCGGGGAGCACCCGGGCAGGTCGCCGTGTGGCTGGGGAGGAAATTATGCAGGAGCTCAGAGAGACGACGTCTCGACTCGTGAATAATGCTACCGGGGGGGGTGTCTAAGCAGGGAACTTCCTGGTGAACACCGGCCGCGCGAGCGGTGGTCCGTCATGTCTTATGGCCGTCGTCGTGGGCTGCGCCCGGTCTCGCCATATGTGATTGTTTTGGCCCTCGCCGTCGCGCTGACGGCGAGTTTCTTCCTGCCGACCCGTGCGGAAGCGGCGTTTTCGGACCACACGGTTACGACGATTTCGCCTTCGGGGACAACAATCAACCTGTTTGATTACTGGGTGAATCCCGATAACCATCTGTCGGTTTCCGGCAACGGCGGCGTCAACGCAAACCACCGGTTCCAGTTTAACGACGGCCAGGGTGGTGAGTCGCTCAACCATTGGACGGGCAACACGAACCCGCAGCCCGGCATTGTCAACAACACGCTTTTAGACGGCTATCCGCAGCTTTCCAAAACCTGGGGCGGCGAGTCCCTCTGCTACCTGTTCGATTCCTCTGCCCAGATCGGCAAGACGTCCCATTTTGGCGTGACGGGCCTCCTCAAGGTTCAGAACGGCTACTACGTCTATGACAGCTCCAAAAACTACGCAGCCTACAACGCTGACAAGAATGCCTTCGACATCTATGACACCTGGGGCATTGACAAAGTGGGCGATTCGTCCCACCAGGGTCAGTTCTTCCCGTTCGACGCGGCAGACAAGGTGCTCAAAGAGGAAAACGGCCGGCTCGTCCAAACCGGCATCAAGGCAGACAACACCGGTGATTCGCGCTACAACGACGGCCGCCCCGTCAACCACCACTTCGGCCTCTCAATGTCCACGCGATTCGTGCAGCCTGCTGGCGGCAAGACGAACGCGGGCGACGACATGGTGTTCGAGTTCGCCGGCGATGATGACGTCTGGGTGTTCATCGACGATGTCCTCGTGGGTGATATCGGCGGTATTCACAACCGCGCGAGTCTGAGCATCAACTTTTGTACGGGCGACATTAAGGTGAACGGTAATAACGACGGCACACTGAAGAACAAGTACCAGAAGGCGAATAAGGACACTTCGGGCTTCAACGGCAACACCTTCGCCGAGGGCACCAACCACACCCTCAAGTTCTTCTACCTGGAGCGCGGCGCCACCGACTCCAACATGGAGCTCAAGTTCAACCTCGTGACGGTGCCCGAGTCCGACATCATCAAGTTCGACCAGGACGGCAAGTTCGTACAGGGTGCCGAGTTCAAGCTCTATAAGACCGACAAGGACTTCAAGACCGTGGGCGAGCTCATCGGCTCCGGTACCACGGACGAGGCCGGCCACCTAACGCTCACGAACGACGTGGACAACGGCGTCATCAACTTCGACGATCTCTACAACAAGGATCACGACAACAACAAGTACTACCTCCTGAAGGAGACGCGCGTACCCGAGGGATACCGCTCGAGTCTCGCGGCGACGGGTGGTAGCATGCAGCTCGAGTACGTGCCCGCGAGCGCTGAGAACGGCGCGGGCGGCGTCATCATCAACCGCGGCGGTATGGACGCGGGCAGCGTCGTGTGGAAGACCGGTGCGTTCGCCGCCGCGAAGGAGACCATCACCGCGCCGTCGACCGTGTACAAGGCAAATAATGACCTGACGAAGTCCGACAAGACCGTCAATCTGGACTCCGGCATACTGTTCGCTGTGGTGCTCAAGCGCGACAAAAGCGCAGGCACAGGTATCAAAGATCCGAGCAATTGGTACGCCGTGTCGGGCGACCCATCGACGGGAGCGGGATACACCCTCGCCAAGGAGCCGGGCATGACCGGTGCTATCGAGGCGGCGAAGAAGGACCTGCACGCCTTCACGCTCAACACAAGCGGCCAGTACCAGGTAGAGATTCAAAATCTGCCCGGTGACATCTCCAAGTACTACTACCTGCTGAGCGGTGATGCCCGCAAGGATGCCGAGTACACGGTGGCCATCTACCACACAACGGCGAGCTCGATCGGCGACGCGACGCCTAAGAACACAGTCCACGTGTACAGCGACGACATCGCAGACGGCACGAACTTCAAGCGGCAGTTCGCCACGCGCCTGCTCGTCACGAACATCCAGAATCGCCTGTTCGTGCAGAAGACCGATACCGAGGGTAAGCCCGTTGACGGGGCGAAGTTCGGCCTTTACAAGTCCACCCAGGTGACTACGGATGCGAACGGCAAGGCCGTGCTCGATGGCGACCAGGCCCCCTACGACACCCTGACGACGAGGTCGGTCGCCAACCCGGTCAAGCTCGAAGGGGCGGGCGTATTCCCGTCTACGAGCGACAGTAGCGAGCCGCTCGTGAAGGGTACCTACTTCCTGAAGGAGGTCTCGGCGCCCAATGGCTTCCTGCTTAATGACAGGCTCATCAAGGTGATTGTGGACGATTACGGCGTCCACGCCGATGCTGGTACAGTTGATGACGGCGTTTCGACGTTCGTGGGCGTGGGCTCGCTCATGAAGAGCCTGGGCCAGTTTGGCGCAGAGGGCGACATTGACAACACGCTCACGTGGATCAAGGGCCAGCGCCAGACGTCCGACGGGACGCTCGACGGCAACGGCAATCTTTCCTGGAACAATGACGCCAAGGGCGGCGAGAATGAGGTACATCTTAAGTACGGCGCCAATGGACGTGTCTACCAGTATGGGCCCACCAAGAAGGACGAACCTTACCGCCTGGAGACCGAGACGGGCTGGATACGTATGGGCATCACGCAGGACGTGTCTGGTGACACTAATGCGAAGGGCGCCCGCGCCGACCTGGGCGACATGAATCTGAACGCCCTGTTTACGGGCGCCACCTGCGTGCGCGTGGCGAACGAACGCGAGGCGAGCCTCGAGGTGATGAAGAAGGTCATGGTGCCAGCGGGCCTGACGGGAAAACCGGACGCGGGGTTCACCTTCAAGTTCACCGTGCCCACGACGGCGGGGAAGACGTACAAGGCCGCGGTGTTTGAGAACGCGGGGACCGCAAGCGAGAAGCAGGTCGGCAAAATGTTCGACCTCGAGAACGGCCGCGAGCAGACCATCACGGCCGACCAGACGATCCGCGTGTACGGTCTCGCCGAGGGTGACCAGTACGCGGTGCAGGAGCTGACCGGCGCAGACAAGATGCCCGCGGGCTATAAGCTGACCGGCCGCAAGCAGGGTGACAAGAATCTGACTGAAGAAGGCGATAGCATCTCGGGCAGGATTGCCCCGCAGAATTCCGACGGCACGGTGGCCAAAGACAACAAGCTGGTGTTCACCAACAGCTACAGCGTGAAGTCTTCGGTGACGCTCACAGGCATCAAGGCGAAGAAGAAGTTCACCGGCCGTGAGTGGACTAGCGCCGACAGCTTCGAGCTTTGCCTGCGCGCCGCCGATGGAACGCCGATGCCTGATG
The DNA here is from genome assembly GCA_958351385.1 of uncultured Collinsella sp. Taxonomy (GTDB): domain Bacteria; phylum Actinomycetota; class Coriobacteriia; order Coriobacteriales; family Coriobacteriaceae; genus Collinsella. The sequence continues at coordinate 12,760 of CATWKM010000027.1, forward strand.
GTGCCACGGCAGCGCCCGTGGCCGGCATGAAGCAGGTCGAGAAGACCGTTACGAGCGCCGAAGAATTTAGCTTCGGAGAGATTAAGTATGAGAAGCCTGGCAAGTACACCTACTACATTGCCGAGACTACGCCCGCCAAGAGCGATCCCAGTTGGCTGGGCGGTGTCAGCTACTCCAGCGCCGAATACAAAGTGACCGTAACGGTGAAGGATGACGGCAAGGGAAATCTGACCGAGCCAGTCGTCAAAATGGAGCAGATCTATAAGGATGATGGCACCGCCACATCTCAGGTGATCGACGATCAGATTGCGGTGATCACGAACACGTACCGCCCGAAGGAGACCTCGGTAACGCTCAAGGCGACGAAGCGCTTCACGGGCGGCGAGCTCGCGGGGAGTGACTTCACGTTCCAGCTGCTCGACAAGGACGGCAGCGTGGTCCAGACTGTCCAAAACGAGAAGGACGGCAAGGTCGCCTTTGCAGCCATCGACTACGCTACGCCGGGCGACCACGACTACACCATCAAGGAGGTGAAGGGCGCCGACTCGACCGTCGTCTACGACGCGAAGGGCGTGAAGGTCCACGTCAAGGTCACCGACGAAAAGGGCGAGCTGAAGGCGACCGTCACCTACGACGGTGAGAAGGCCGTGCCGACCTTCACCAACACGAAGCCGACGGCGGACGTCACCGTTGAGGCCACGAAAGTTCTCGCGGGCAAGGACCTGACGGCCGATGCGTTCACCTTCGGCTTGTACGACCAGGACGGCAATGAGGACGCTCGCGGCACCAACGATAAGAATGGCAAGGTCAAGCTGACCGTCAAGGGCCTGAACCTGGGCGAGTACGACTACACGCTCAAGGAGGAGAAGGCCGGCCAGTCCGTCGACGGCGTGGCCTACGACGCCAAGGAAGTCAAGGTCCACGTCAAGGTAGAGCAGAACCAGGACGACAACAACAAGACGAAGGTGACCGTCACCTATGACGGTACCGCTACGGCTCCCACCTTCAACAACACGTACACCGCAAAGGGATCCGTGGAGCTGACGGCGACCAAGACCATCAAGGTTGCGGACGGCTTCGATCACACGACGAAGCCTGCGGACGGCGAGTTCACCTTCGACCTGAAGGACGCTGCCGGCAACGTGATCGCCACCGCGAAGAACGATGCAAACGGCAAGGTCTGCTTCACGCGCGAGTTCCAGCTCTCCGACCTGGGCGGCGCCGCGAGCAAGGACTTCACCTACACCATCGTGGAGCAGCCGGGCGCGGAGCCGGGCATGGTCTATGACAATCATGCCCTCACCTATACGGTGACGGTCACAGACGGCGGGAACGGAGCACTGAATGCGAAGGCGATCGTGACGAGCGCATCCGGCTCGGATACCTTCACCAACACCTACCAGCCGGCCGTGACCGGTCTGGCCCTCGGTGCGCAGAAGAGCTATGTGAAGAAGGACGACAACACGCCGATCGTCCCCAAGGACGGCGAGCTCACCTTCGATGTGTACGAGGGCAAAATGACTGCTGAGCAGCTTGCCGGGGCCAAGCCCGTCCGGACCGCGACCAACGGCGCGGACGGAAGTGTTAACTTCGACGCCTTCTCCTACGCGAAGCCGGGCACGTACGAGTACACTATCGTGGAGCGGAAGGGTGATCTGGCCTACGTGACCTACGACGACGCGGTGCATCATGCCGTGGTGACGGTTGTGGACAATGCCGGCACGCTGCAGGCGAGCGTCGCCTACGACGGCGCGGACGCCACGAAGCCCACCTTCACCAACACCTACAAGGCGAAGGCGACGAACTCCGGCGCGATCGCCCTCACCAAGAGCGTTGACGTGCACGACGGCAGCTATCAGCTAAAGGCGGGAGACTTCGCCTTCGAGCTGGTGGGGTCTGACGGTACGGTGCTCCAGACCCAGAAGAACGACGCCAAGGGCAAGGTTTACTTTAACGAGCTGACCTTCGACCATGCGGGCACCTTTCCCTTCACGGTCCGTGAGGTGCAGCCGACGGACGGCGCGCCGGGCGTGCCGGGCGTGACCTACACCGGCAAGACGTACACCCTGACCTACGTGGTGAAGGACAACAACGACGGCAAGCTGGTGGTAGAGAGCTCTACGGTGAAACCGAGCGAGGGCACCGAGAACGGCGTCACCCCCAATACCATGACGTTTGCGAACAGCTACCAGCCGGGTCAGACCTCCTACCAGATCTCTGGCACCAAGGTGCTTGAGAATGCCGACCCGGCCACCACGCGGACGCCCGCCGATGGCGAGTTCACATTCGCGCTGATTGACGTGGCCACCGGGCAGGAGATCGACCGGACCACGAACGTGGGTAAAGCGTTTACCTTCAAGGCCATCTCGTACACCGCAACTGGTTCGCATGCGTACCAGGTGAAGGAGGTTGCGGACCAAGATGGCACCATCACTTACAGCGATGCGGTGCTGGACGTAACGGTGAACGTGACCGATGACGGCAGCGGCCAGCTGACCGCGACGGCGAACAAGACGGCTGCGGATCTGACCTTCACCAACACCTACACGCCGACGGCAACGACGGCGACGATTACCGGAACGAAGGCTCTGACCGGCCGCGACCTGGCCGAGGGTGAGTTCTTCTTCGACCTGAAGGACGCCGACGGTAACGTGGTGCAGACGGTGCAGAACGGCGCCGACGGCACGTTCGGCTTCGCGCCGCTGCAGCTGGACAAGGTGGGGACGTACGTCTACACCGTGTCCGAGCGGGCAGGGGCGACGGCGAACGGCGTCACCTACGACACGACGGTCTTTACCGCGACGGTGACGGTGACGGAGAATGCGGAGACGCACGCGCTGGAGGCGCAGGTTGCCTACAGCAAGGGCGGCAAGGCTGCGGATGCGGTGGCGTTCAGCAACAGTTACGCGCCGGCCGCGACTGAGGTGAAGCTGGGGGCCTCCAAGGTGCTGAGCGGCGAGGACCTGAAGGAAGGGCAGTTCTCCTTCCAGCTGAAGGATGCCGACGGCAAGGTGCTGCAGACCGCAAAGAACGCGGCGGACGGCACGGTGGGCTTCGAGGCGATCTCGTACGACAAGCCCGGAACGTACGCCTACAGCATCTCCGAGGTGGACGACGGTCAGAAGAACGTGACGTACGACGCGGCCGAGCACCGGGTAACGGTGACGGTGACGGACGACGGTGCGGGCCATCTGGTGGCGACGGTAACCTATGACGGCGCCGTGGCGCCGGTGTTCAAGAACACGTACACGCCGCCGACCACCCCGCCGACGGAGCCGCCCACCAATCCGCCGAGCAAGTCACCGGTGCCGAAGGAGGAGAAGCCGGGTCTGCCGTATACGGGCGATACCAGCTTGTCGCCGATGGCCCTGGGTGGCATCGCGGGCGGCGCGGTGGTGCTGATCGCCGCAGGCGTTATCCTGCGGCGCCGGAACCGGTAGCTACGGCGGCCGAGAAGGGCTTTGATTGAGGGCGGGTGGTCGCAGGGCGCGGCCGCTCGCCCTTTTTGGTGAAAGGCTATGTTAACCCGCCGTTTGCACGTCCGGCTCCAGATGGAACTCGTACTCCGGCTCCATCATCTTCTTCCGGATCTTTTCGTAGCGCCCGTCGTCGAGCTGCTCGCGCATGAGCGACGTCCTGTCCCCGACGCGTGCGGCCTCGCGCAGCCATCTGAACCACATCAGGCAGCTGTGGAGCCTGCGGGTCGATACGCCCTTGAACCTCTCGAGGAAGTGGCCGAGCGAACCCTGCGCTTCAGCATCCTCTGGACCGTGTCCCGCTCGTACCCGGTGAGCCTGCCGTGGGTCCTCGGGACCGCCCTCGCGGCGCCCTTCCCGCCCTTTCCGGACATGGCGTCCTCCGATCTCCCGGGGCCGGCCGATCCGGCCCTCAGGGTATCGGATTCCCAAATTTATCCGTATATGTGCGGATGAATGCGGGAGGCGTTCGGATGAAGTTGTATTCAAGGAAAGAGACTGACCCTTTGTCGCATTCCGTGCGGGTTATATGCAGGTATGCCTGCGCACGCTATCATGTATGGGTTAGACCGCAACTATGTACCCCACACGCGAAGGGATGCGCATGTATCTGAAGATCGACATGTTCTAGCTGGGCTTACCCCCGCAGTGGCGCCATGCGCCCCATCAATTCTGCCGATTTTCACCTTCACGCATATAAAGGAGTCCCGTCATGCGCGACAAGCTCGAAAAGATCATCAAGGCCTACGAGGAGCTCGAGAAGAAGCTTTCCGACCCGGCCGTCGCCTCCGACATCAAGGAGTTCACGCGTCTCAACAAGGAGTACGCGCACCAGTCCGACCTCATTGCCGCTTCGCGCGAGTACATCGGCGCGCTCGATGACATCGAGGCTGCCAAGGAAATGCTCCACGATACTACCGATGCCGATGAGAAAGAGATGCTCCAGATGGACATCTCCGAAAACGAGGCCAAGCTTCCCCAGCTCGAGGAAGACATTAAGTACATGCTCATCCCGAGCGACCCCAACGACGACAAGAACACCATCGTCGAGATTCGCTCCGCCGCCGGTGGCGACGAGGCGGCCATCTTCGCCGGCGACCTGTACAAGATGTACCAGCGCTTCTGCGAGTCGCGTGGCTGGAAGACCACCGTGCTCGATTCCAGCCCCAGCGAGGCCGGCGGCTTTAAGTCCATCGAGTTCAAGGTCGAGGGCGACCGCGTCTACTCCGTCATGAAGTTTGAGTCCGGCGTGCACCGCGTCCAGCGCGTTCCCAAGACCGAGTCCCAGGGCCGTATCCAGACCTCCACGGCAACCGTCGCCGTGCTTCCCGAGGCCGAGGAGATTGACGTCCAGATCAACCAGTCTGACCTGCGCATCGACACTTACTGCGCTTCGGGCCCTGGCGGTCAGTGCGTTAACACCACCTACTCCGCCGTGCGCATCACCCACCTGCCCACCAACACCGTGGTGCAGTCGCAGGAGCAGCGCTCCCAGATTCAGAATCGCGAGGTCTGCATGCAGATGCTGCGCGCCCGTCTGTACGAGATGGAACTCGAGAAGCAGCAGGCAGAGCTTGGTGCCGAGCGCCAGAGCCAGATCGGCCACGGCAACCGTTCCGAGAAGATCCGCACCTACAACCAGCCCCAGGACCGCGTGACCGATCACCGCATCGGTTTCAACTCCACCTACAACGGCGTCCTTCTAGGCGATCAGCTCGGCACGGTCATCGAGGCGCTCGCCGCCGCCGAGCGAGCCGAGAAGCTGGCACAGGCAGTTTAAGTTACGGCGTTTTACCAAACGCCGTAACGGCTCGACGCTGCAAACGCCCCTAAGCGGCAATCTGACGTTCAATTTCAAGGGCGCGACCAGAAGGTCAGCGCCCTTTCATTTCACGTCACCTTGCTCGCTTAGGGGCGTTTTCGCTGACTTATGCTCAACCTGCGGCGCCTTAGAGGTGGTCATTGGGGACGTTCTTAAATGACTAGGTTGGGCATATTGCTTTGAGGTGTTATTCAATCAGCTGTGATGGCCTTTGAGCTGCTTACCTGCTTAAAGCAATTAACGGTGTGCATCTGCTATTGAAAATATTGCTCGAAAAATCGTCCAAGAAGTCGCGGGGTCCTTTTTGGTGCGTCGCGCGTCAAGCGATGTGGCAAGCGTTTGGTTAGATATTGGTCAGTTTTGGGGCAACTTGCCAAAAGCTTGACGAATGCAAATCTAGACGTCGGCGAATGAACACTTTGAGCGAGCCCGGTGCAAAATTCTGGGCTGATTCTCGATAATCGCCTTCAATCGTCCCTTGCCAAGCGCTGGCCTCGCTTACAATCTGCTCCGACATTCGCGCGCCGCCCGGCGCTTAAGAGGGGAGGGCCCCATGGCAAACGAGATCTGGACCATCAAGCGTTGTCTCGAGTGGACCAAGGAGTACCTGGCCGAGCGCGGTGAGGAGCATCCCCGTCTTTCTGCCGAGTGGCTGCTGTGCGCGGCCACGGGTTTGGCGCGTATCGACTTGTATATGCGCATGGACGAGACGCTTAGCGCGGCCCAGCTCGAGACCATGCACGCGGCCGTCGTTCGTCGCGCCAAAGGCGAGCCGCTGCAGTACATCACCGGTAGCACGCAGTTTCGCATGATCGACGTCGCGTGCGCCCCCGGCGTGCTCATCCCGCGCCCCGAGACCGAGATGCTCGTCGAAGAAGTCCTGAACTATCTGGATACCGAGGTGCTGAGCCCCGAGGCCGCCGTCCGCCAGCGCGTGGAGCTGCCCTGGAACGATGAGGTCGAGCAGGCCCGCAAAGCCGAGGCGGCGCTGGCCGACGAACGCGCGACCGCCGAGCGCCGTGCCGCCAACCTGACGGCCGCCGATGAGGCTGCGCTGGGTGGCGACGTGCTCGGCAGCCGCGCCTATGCCGAGGAGCTTGCCGATCGCGAGGCCGAGGAAGCCGCCGCGCAGGCAGCGGAAGCCGAGACTGCGGAAGCTGCTGAGCCCGAGCTCGACGAATACGGCATCGCCATCGAGGGTGCCGATCAGGAGACGGCTTCAGCTCAGGATGCCGCTGCGCCTGCCCCGGCCGAGCCCCGCATCGCCCGCGTTCTCGAGGTCGGCTGCGGCACGGGCTGCATCTCGCTCTCCCTTGCCTGGGAGCGCCGCGGCCACGTTACCTGCACTGCTACCGATATCGAGCCGCGCGCCATCGACCTTGCTACCAAAAACCGCGATGCGCTTGGTCTCACGTCCGACGACGTCGCCTTTAGCCTCACCAACCTGGTGAGTTCCATTCCCCACGACGAGTGGGGCACCTTCGACGTGCTCGTCTCCAACCCGCCTTACATCCCGACCGACGTTATGCGCTCGCTGCCGCACGAGGTCAAGGACTTCGAGCCCGATTTGGCGCTCGAGGGCGGTGCCGATGGCCTGGACATCTTCCGCCGCCTGCTCAACGCGGCGCCCTACATGTTGCGCGCCGGCGGCCTCTTTGCCTGCGAGCTCTACGAGGGTGCACTCGACGCTGCGGCCGAGCTCTGTCGTCAAGCGGGTCTGTCGGACGTGCGCATCGTCCACGACCTCACCGATCGCCCCCGCATCGTTCGAGCCATCGTCGCCGAGCCCAAACGTCGCCAGTAATATTTATTAACTGGTTAGCAAAAATTATAAATTAGTTTATAATTAGGACGGCTGAAAGAGGTCGGCCCATGCAACCTCCTATCTTTCGGGAAATCATTGCCCTACTCAAGCACGATGGATTCGTAAAGGTCGCGCAAGTCGGTAGTCATGCTAAGTATGTTTCTGGTGAGTGTGCTGTCACCGTGAACGGCTCTGGTGGTGATCGACCAAAGAAAGGCACGTGGGCAAGTATTCGTCGCCAAGCTGGATGGTAGTTGGAGGCAAAATGAGGCAGCGATTTACCTATGACTGCGTTCTCATAAAAGAAGACGACGGGTACTGCGCCAGCTTCCCGCAGATTCCCGGCGCCTTTGCCGATGGCGATACGCGCGAAGAAGCGATTGCCCATGCCACCGAGGCACTGATGGCGTTTTTGGCCGACGACCTCAACAACGGTTTGACTCCGGCAGGGTACGAACGCTCGGCCGAGGTCGTGGCCCTTTCAGTCGAAATCGACCACGAGGACGCTCGGGAAGCGGCGTGCCGGACATTTAAAGACGCAGCGCTGGACCTCAAAGTCTCCGCTCCGCGGATTACCGCGCTGGTCAAAGCCGGAAAGCTCGATGTTGAACTCGTCGACGGCCGTCGGATGATAACGATAGACAGCATCGAGCGCTACGCCGCCCAAGAACGCCACGCCGGAAGACCAAAGAAGTTCGTGGCCGTCCAATAACCCCCTCACTTTCACCGACTACTAGAGCCGCTCACCAAACCAACATGCGCTCTGGGCAAATAGATTGAACGTTTCGTGCGAGAATGCCCCACAGTAAACAAACTTGCACCAGAGCGTAAGGGGCTGGCATACACATGCAGACGGTCTATCGGGTATACGAGGGAGCGCGGGAGCCGCATCGGCTTGCCGTCGAGCGTACGGCCGAGGTGCTCGGCTGTGGCGGTCTGGCCCTGATCCCGACCGAGACCGTCTATGGTGTCGCTGTGGCAGTTAACGCCTTTTCGGACGCCGTGCCTCAAGATACAAGCGAATTCCCATCGTGGCCGCGCGATCCGCAGGCCACCGTCAACGGCGCCGCGGTCCCCGCGGTCGGTACCGGCTATCGTCGTATCTTTACCCTCAAGCAGCGCGAGCTCACCCAAACGGTTGCCTGGCTGGTCGATGATGCCGAGGCGCTCGATCGCTATGGCGTGGATATCCCTAACGAGGCCCGCGTGCTCGCCCGACGATGCTGGCCGGGCGCCCTGACTATCGTGGTCAAGGCGGCCCCCTGCGTGCCGACCTTTATGCGCGCCGCCGACGACACGGTGGCGCTTCGCGCTTCGGCCTCGCCCGTGGTGCAAGCGCTCATCCGCGCCTGCGGCAGCCCTCTTGCCTGCACCAGCGCCAACACGCATGGCGCGCCCGCGCCGGCAAGTTTTGCCACGGTGGAGGAGCGCATCCTGGAGGGAGTCGATGTTGCCGTCGACGCCGGTGAGACCCCGTGTCGCGACGCTTCGACCATCGTGTCGTTCCAGCACGGCGGGCTCCAGATCCTGCGCCAAGGCGCACTTCCCGCATCAGAGATCGAGCGGGTCCTGTCTGGCCCGATGCAATAGAAAGGTGTAAGCGATGTCGTTGAATCTGGGCAGCCTGGGCATGGAAGATGCCTCGTTTAACTTTGGCGGTTCCTACATCATGGCGCTCGACTGCGGCACCACCTCGGTACTTGCGACCATCGTCGACGAGTACGGATGCATCGTCGCGCAGGCACGTCGCAGCGTTAAAACCAGCTTCCCGCGCCCTGGCTGGGTGGAGCAAGACCCCATGGCGGTGCTTGCCAGCCAGATCGCGGTCATGATGGAGGTCCAGTTTAAGAGCGGCATCCATTCTGACCGCATTGCCGCCATCGGTATCTCCAACCAGCGCGAGACCACGGTGGTGTGGGACCGCATAAGCGGCCAACCTATCTATAACGCCATCGTGTGGCAATGCCGTCGCACCGCACCTCTGATCGACGAGCTGGTCGAGCAGGGCGCAGAAGAGCTGGTGCGCTCCCGCACGGGGCTTACGCTCGACCCGTATTTCTCGGCCTCCAAGGTGCAGTGGATTCTCGATAACGTCGACGGCGCGCGTGAGAGCGCCGCGGCGGGCGACCTTATGTTCGGCACCATCGACACGTGGCTCATCTACAATCTCACCGGCGGTCAGGTCTTTGCTACCGACTACACCAATGCCAGCCGCACCGCGCTCTTTAATATCCATGCGCTCGATTGGGACGACGATCTGCTGGCGCTTTTCGACGTCCCGCGTTCCATGATGCCCGAGGTTCGTTGGAGCTCGGGCGATTACGGCCGCGTCGCGAGCGACATCATGACCAACATGCCACCCATCATGGGCGTGGCGGGCGACCAGCAGGCGTCGCTATTCGGCCACTGCTGCTTCCATCCCGGCCAGACCAAAAACACCTATGGCACGGGTTGCTTTATGCTCATGAACACCGGCGACGAGATCGTCGAATCCAAGAACGGTCTGGTCTCCACGATCGGTATCGCCGCGGACGGCAAGATCAGCTATGCGCTCGAGGGTTCTATCTTTGCCGCAGGCTCCACCATGAACTGGCTGCGCAACAACATGGGCATCATCTCGAGCGTGAGCGAGTCCGCGCAACTCGCCGCTTCGATCAACGACAACGAGGGCTGCTACTTCGTCCCCGCCTTCGCAGGCCTGGGCGCTCCCTGGTGGGACCCGCATGCTCGCGGTATCGTGTGCGGCCTGACCGGTGCCTCGAGTCGCGCGACCATTGTGCGTGCGGCCTGCGAGTCCATGGCCTATCAGAGTTATGACGTGCTGCGCGCCATGGAGCAGGACGTGGGACTTTCGATTGAGCGCCTGTCCGTCGATGGCGGTGCCTCGCGCAACGAGTTCATCATGCAATTCCAGGCCGATCTGCTGGATATCCCCGTGCTGCAGTGCGAGACGGTGGAGACCACGGCGATCGGCGCCGCGTACTTGGCGGGCCTTGCCGTCGGCTACTGGGAGGATTTGGAGGAGCTGGAGCAAAACGCCCAGATCGTCAAAATCTTCCATCCTCATATGTCCGCCGAGCGCCGTGAGAGCAACCTCGCTGGTTGGCGTGATGCCGTCAAGCGTTCGCTCAGCACCGTTCAGTAGGGTTGCGACGGGGCACTCGATACAACAAACCGTTAAACTTATGCACGGCGCGCGGCAACAACGTCGCCGTGCGCCTTGTCAGCAAGGCCATCTTCCGGCCGCAACGAAAGGGGCTTCAACCCATGACCGTCACCTACGATACGTCCCGTGTGACCCTTGTCGATCACCCACTCGTCCAGCACAAGCTGTCGATCTTGCGCGACAAGAGCACCGGCACCAATCAGTTCCGCCAGCTCGTGCGCGAGCTTGCGCTTTTTGACGGCTACGAGGCCATGCGCGACCTGCCCATGGAAGACGTCGAGGTCGAGACCCCCATCACCACCGCCACGTTTAAGCAGCTCGCCGGCAAGAAGCTCGCCATCGTTCCCATCCTGCGTGCAGGCCTTGGCATGGTCGATGGCATCCTCGACCTGGTGCCCTCCGCTCGCGTGGGTCATATCGGCATGGAGCGCGACGAGGTCACCCATGAGCCGCACGAGTATTACTGCAAGATGCCCAAGGATATCGACCAGCGCATTTGCCTGGTTGTCGACCCCATGCTGGCCACGGGTGGCTCAGCCGAGATGGCTATCAGCTACCTGCGCGAGCGCGGTGTCAAGGACATCCGCATGCTGTGCATCGTCGCGGCCCCCGAGGGCCTCAAGTCGCTGACCGAAAAAGATCCCGATGTGCATATCTATACCTGCGCCATCGATGACCATCTCAACGAGGCCGCCTACATCGTTCCCGGCCTGGGCGACGCCGGCGACCGCATCTACGGTACGCTCTAGTCGTTGGGCCTTGTCGGCTACGGTCACAAATACGAAGAAATGGTGCGCGTGGGCGAGCAAAAGTCGTCCACGCGCACTTCTGTTAACGGACGTTTTGCGCTGAGGGGTTCGAAAAAACGTATTACCGTACCTGCGGCATAAAGAAGGCCTTAAGAAAACGTACAGGTGCGTATTAACCGTTTGTTTTACGGTTGTACTTTAGCGATTGGCTCGTACAATAGTCACCAATGTTTGGCTGGGACTGTGCTGTGAGGCGTTAAAAAGGAAAGCGAGGAAGCCAGTGTTTCAGATAGCCGATCTGCTCGCTATCGTTGCAGGCGCCATCGCGGGCGCAATTGCCTTCCTTCCCTTTGTCTTTACGCTCAAGCCGGTTCTTGACGATAAGCAGAATGCGGACATGCTCAAGGGTATGGTGAGTCTGGCGGTCTCGGCAATCGCCCTGCTCGTCTTTACCTTGGTTGTGTTTGCGTTGTTCGGAGAGGCATTTCGTATGTTCCTCCTGGGCGAGGCGATCGGCTTCGTGGCCTTTATGGCCGCCTGCACGGTTCGCGTCGCCAAGGCGCTGCGAGATCCTCATGAGGTCGAAAGGTAAGTCGTGGAAATTTTTGAAAAGCTGCCTGATGAGATTAATCATCTGGTCAGCGAGTTCAGCTCCACCCCTGTCGTGGGCGATCTGAGCTGCGGCATCACGCAGTACTCGTTTTGGCTGATCGTCTCCACGATCGTGCTCCTGATCGTCCTGGCCGTGTTCAAGAAGAAGCAGACCCTGGTTCCCAAGGGCTTCTTCGTCAACGGTTTCGAGTACATCATCGAGTACGTCGAGAACGATATCGGCAAGGGCGTCGTGGGTGAGAACTGGAAGAAGCACTTCCCGTTCCTGTGCTCGCTTTTCCTGTTCATCCTGATTAATAACATGATCGGCCTGATCCCGGGAATGAAGCCCGGCACCGGCGCAATCGGCTCCACCGCCGCGCTCGCCATCTTCGCCTTCGTGTACTTCATCTACTACGGATGCAAGGCTCACGGCGTGATCGGCTACATCAAGAGCCTCGCCCCGCAGGGCGTGAGCTTCCCGATGAACGTGCTTGTGTGGGTCGTCGAGCTTTTCTCGACCTTCCTGCGCCTCATCACGCTTGCCGTCCGTCTGTTCTGCAATATGTTCGCAGGACACGTGGTCATGGGCTCGTTCGCCATCATGGCGAGCATGTTCATGCAGCCGCTGCTTCAGCAGGTTTCCGCGGCCCACGCCGTCGGCGCTCTGCCTTCGCTGGCCTGGCTTGCCATCCTCATCCTGATCTATGCGATCGAGCTTGTGGTCGGCGCCATCCAGGCTTACGTCTTCACGGTCCTTACCGCCGTGTATGTCTCCGAGGCAGAGGAGGTCGCGGAGGGGGAGTAGACCTCCGTTCGCGCCTTAAAAGGTAAGGCAATTCGTTAAACCGCCGGTGCCCGTACCCATGGAGCCCGGCAGTTATAAAAAAGGTTATCCTGCGTGAAATAAGACACGCACGACAAAGGAGGAATCGTGGGAGTTATCGGTTACGGTCTCGGTGTTATCGGCGCTGGTCTTGCTATCGGCCTGTCTGCTCTGGGTGCTACGGGTGCTATGGCCCGTCAGCCTGAGGTCCAGGGCCGCGTGTTCACCGTCTTCATCATGGGCTCCGCCTTCGGCGAGGCTCTGGCTCTGATCGGCTTCGTTGTCGCGCTGATCGTTAAATAGCACGGAGCGTCAAGTATGAATCTTTCATCCCAGAAGAGCGCGATCGCACTCTCCGCGTCCGCGGCCGCGCTGCTCATGCCGGTTTCCGCGTTCGCTGAGGACGGCGCTACCGGTGCGGACATCCTCATCCCTAAGATGGCGGAGTTCATCCCGGCGCTTATCGCCTTCCTGATTATCTGGATCGTGCTGGCCAAGGTCGCCCTGCCGGGCATCATGAAAACCATGGAGGAGCGCGGCAAGAAGATCGAGGAGAGCCTCGACGAGGCCGAGAAGACCAAGCAGGAGGCTATCGCCAAGCGCGCTGAGTCCGACTCGATCGTCACCGACGCCCGTCGTCAGGCTGCCGACATCGTTCTCGAGGCCCGTAAGGACGCCGAGTCCGAGCGCGCCCGTATCATCGAGGCTGCTCACAAGGAGGCCGAGGAGATCATCGCCAAGGCCCAT
>CATWKM010000028.1:0-24369 GCA_958351385.1 uncultured Collinsella sp.
AAGGCCGGCGGTCGCTTGTCCAACGTCGCGTTCCTAGGCGCCCATCTGCTCAAGATTAAGCCCTGCATCGAGGTGACGGGCGGCAAGTTCGTGGCGACCAAGAAGTTCCGCGGTTCTATGCTCAAGTGCGCCCGTGCCTTTCTTGACCACATGGTAGCGAAGGGCGAGATCGACTACTCGCATATTGGCCTGGCGTATTCGGTGGGTCTTTCCGAGGAGTTGCGCGACGACATGGAAGTCTATGCGCATGAACTCGGCTTTAAGGACGTTACCTGGACTCAGGTTGGTGGCGTCATCTCGAGCCACTGCGGCCCGACCGCCTTCGGTGCGGTGCTCACGCTTAAGGCGTAAAGGCCTGGCGTCTATTGATATCTATCGCCACAGCGGCGGGCGGGTTGCGACAACCCTCCCGCCGCTCTTGCGTAGGGCCAAATAGGACAACCCAATTGGCCGCCAAACCGTTTCACCATCATGCGTATGGGCTAGAATGGCTCTGGCATTTTAATTGGCAATAAACAAAGAGAGGCAAGGTTGCGGGAATGGCTGAGATGACGCTTGAGGGTGTGGATGCTCGTCCCGAGGACTCTGCGTTTACCCTGGGCCGCGTACATTCGATTGAAACGATGGGAACGGTCGACGGACCCGGCATCCGCTTTGTGGTGTTTGTTCAGGGCTGCCCCATGCGTTGTGCGTATTGCCACAACCCCGATACCTGGTCGGTTAACGGCGGCACCATGGTGACCGTCGAGCACCTGATGGACGAGTTCCAGAGTAACCATGAGTTTTACCGCAGCGGCGGAATTACGGTTTCGGGTGGCGAGCCGCTCCTGCAGCCCGAGTTTTTGGCCGACCTGTTCCGTGCCATGCATAACAACCCCGATGGTCGCGTGCACACCTGCCTTGATAGCTGCGGATATGCGTTTGATCCCAAGCATCCGGAGAAGTTCGATGCTGTGCTCAACGAGACCGATATGGTGCTGCTCGACATTAAACACGCCGATCCCGTCGAGCATAAAAAGTTGACCGGTTGCGATCCCGCACGCATTCTGGCGTTTGGTGATGAGCTCGCGCGTCGCAAGATCAAGGTCGTTATCCGTCACGTGGTGGTGCCGGGCATTACCGACACGGTGGAGGAGTGCGAGGCACTCGGCCGCCTGATTGCCCCGTGGCATAACGTGGTCGGCCTGGAGATGCTGCCGTATCACACGATGGGTGTCGTCAAGTACGAGCAGCTGGGCATTCCCTATAAGCTTGAGGGCGTGCCCCAGATGGATACCGCGCGCATGCCCGAGCTGCGTAATGCCGTTATGGCCGGCATGAAAAAGCGCCGCGCGGAGCTCAAAAACGCCATCGGCTAGCGGCACTCATTGGGGAAAGACTTAAATGAGTGCCCTTGGGCACCTAGTTGATTGCTAAAGAACCCCGTCAAGTTGCGGTGGAATAGTTCTTGTGTATCGGCCTATGCTGTCCAAACAGGAACTATTTCACCGCAACTGCGTTTTGGGCGGAGATGCGCAACAGAATCGTGCCATTTGGATAAATACGCTTGTGGTTTCTTTAAAGACGCCTTAAACGGTGTCAAACAATTTGGGAAAGAAATGGCTGCTCAGTATTATGCTGCTCGTATATGAACGGTCACAATCAGGAGACCACGTGCGAAAGGGCAAATCGCGGGACGAGTATGTGCCGCAGCATGGCAGCAGATATGAGACGAAGGGCACGTCTTCGCGCGGCCTTGCCGACGCTCGCTTTCGCGGGGCGAAGATTGCCGCCATAGGAATGCTAGCGTTAGCGGTTTTTATCCTCGGAATTGCCGTTAAAACCCACGCCTTGGAGCGAACGGTGCGCTCAGATGCGTCAACGGTACAGCTGCAAAACGAGAAGGTTTCAAAGTCCAAAGCGTCGGCAGATCAAGCTCTGTCGACGGCAGATCTCAAGACGAGACTTTCGAAGGCGGACTTCAACGATATCCCTTCGGGTGATACCGTTCAAACCTTCTCGTTGGTGGATAACAAGACTCCTACCTTGGAGGATCAGAGCCTTACCTCGCTCCAGGATGCCCTGAGTCGGGCGCAGGAGCTGGGCGACGTAGGCGTAGTGTTCTACGACCTATCGAGCGGTAGGGGCATGACGTATAACGCCGATGTCGCGGTGTATGGAGCGAGCAGTTACAAGGCGCTGTATGCGCTCTATATTTGCGAGACGTTGGTCGAATCGGGGCAGGTGTCGCTCGATTGGGCTTTAGCCACGTATGGTGGTTACAGCATGGGCTGGCAGACGGTACGCGACCTTATCGAGAATGCCGTCGTCAACTCGGACAACGATTCGTTTATCGCGTTACGCGCGGCGTTTGACCATGATGGCTATGAGGATTGGATTGCCAACCTGGGTGTTGATAACGAAACGGCACTGGATCCGATGAGTGATTTTCCGACCTACTGCCCGCGCACCTCGGCCAAGTTGTGGCGCGAGATGAGCGAGTATTTGAGCCGTGATACCGAGACGTCGCAATGGCTGTCGGGTCTTCTGGCCTCTACGGCCCAATCGTTTATTCGTGACGGCATTGCGGACGACCAAGCCTTGGTGCGCAACAAGGCCGGCTGGATCAGCGAGGACGGTTGCTATTCGACATGCGATGCCGGACTGATCGACGTCGACGGCCATAGCTATGTTATGAGCGTCATGACGTCGATGCCGTGGAGCGATCGCTCGAGCGAGGTTACGGCTGCGATTGCAAAGGCGCTCTATGATGTGCGGTCCTCGTTGGCCTAGCGACTTCGTAAAAAGTGAAAGAACCAAAATGCTGGTACCATACCGTGGATAAGCAATTTGCACGAATTTGGGGGGATGGCATGGCAACCATCGCGATCATAGGCGCACTCGAAAAAGAGGTTACGCAGATTAAAGAAGAACTGAACGGCGCTCATGTGTCGCAAGAGGCGGGCTTGACCGTTGTAAGCGGCGAGCTTGACGGTCTGACAGTAGTCGCCACGACCGCTGGCATGGGCACCGTGAATGCCGCCGCCGCAACGCAGCATCTCATCAGCAAATACGCCCCGCGGGCAGTTGTGTTTTCGGGTATCGCGGGCGGCCTAAACCCTAAGCTCCATATTAACGACGTGGTTATTGGCAAGTGCCTGCGCTATCTAGATACTGACACGGCACTCATTGCCGAGTCGGCGCCGGGGCTCGAGGAGTTTGTCTCGACGCCGGCGTTGGTTGATGTTGCTGCCGCCGTGCTTGCCGAGCATGGATTTGTGGATGCCTCGACGGAGGAGACTTCTGCGGAGAAGGACCCCAAGCAGTTCCTGTGTGGCACTATCGCCACGGGTGACCGCTTTGTTACGGGTGACGCCATGCGTAACGCTGCGATTGAGGCCACGCATGCCGATTGCGTCGAGATGGAGGGCGCGGCAATTGCGCACATCGCGGCCAAGAATGGTGTCGATTGCCTGGTGCTGCGCGCTATCAGCGATAATTGTGACGAGGCATATGATGCGTTTTGTGAGCGCGAGTTCGATCTGGATGAGTACGCTCGCACCGCGAGCGGCATCACGCTTGACATCGTTCGTCGTATTGCCGCCGCGCAATAGCGCGCCCGTTTTGTAAAAACCTACGACCAAGGAGTGTCCATGGCCGATTCCATTAACTATCAGCTTGCCAAGTTCGTCGCCAGCTATGGCAAGGTTTCGCAGATTCCCGAGTCCACCTGCCCCGAGGTGAGCTTTGTCGGCCGCTCCAACGTGGGCAAGTCGTCGATTATGAACAAGCTTTTTGGCCGCAAGAACCTGGTCAAGGTTTCGAGTACGCCGGGCAAAACGAGCAACATCAACTTCTTTGAGGCCGATGACGTGCATTTTGTCGACCTGCCGGGTTACGGTTTCGCCCGTCGCTCCAAAGCTGAGCGCGATCGCTGGGCCGAGCTTATCGGCGACTTCTTTGACTCCGAGCGCAGCTTTAACCTGGTTGTATCACTGGTTGACATTCGTCACGACCCCAGCAAGCTCGATCATGACATGATCGACTACCTGCAAGGCAACGAGTTCAACTTTATCGTCTGCCTCACCAAAGCCGACAAGCTCAGCCGCACCCAGCAGGCCCGCCAGGCAGCAGCCATCAAAAAGCAGCTCAACGTCCCGGCCGAGAACGTAATCATCACAAGCTCCCAAACCGGCACCGGCATCGACGAACTCAAAAAGCGCATCGCCGAGGCCTGCCTGTAATCAGGTTTTAGCCCGTCATAGGCTCCTGTTTATATCAGGGATTTAAAGGCAGGGAGGGTTGATTTAAATGATCCAAGAGTTAACGGAGTGTGGGCCGAGTAGGACATACCCCGTCTACTACCTCGAGGATGCAATGAACAACCTCGGCGACTGCTTTGACTATGCCATTAACGATTATGGAGCAGAAGGATCGGAAGTTGCTGAACTCTTTTGCCTGAGCGGCGTAGCTCGCGAGTTCGAACGCGGCAACGCATGGGTCGTATCGGGAAAATCGGGCGTTGAGCTGTTCGCGCTTATCGCTGAAAGGTCCGGCTATCAGAGCGGGTCTATACCGGATCGCACCTATCGTTTTGAGAAGACGCCAGAATATTGGACAGGCTGGATATTGGCATACCTGCAGTGGCGCCTAGGAGAGTCTTTTGAAGACCTGCTGCATGTCGTTCCGTTTGATGCGCTGCGCGGCCTGTACTACCCCTGGCACGAAGCCTCGGAGGAACGCGTAGCGCGTCTTGTTTGCGATATGGCGAAGAAAACACCTCGTCAAACCAAACTGGCGCTAGCAAGAAAGAGGGTCAAAAAAACCCAGCAAGACCTGGCATACGAATCGGGCGTATCACTTCGCTCAATCCAAATGTACGAACAGCGCCAGAGAAACATCAACGAAGCATCGGTAACAACCGTAAGGGATATGGCGAAAGCCCTACACTGCAACATCGAAGACCTCCTAGAGCCAGTCTTCGAATACAAAGAAACCAGCGCAGCCTAAAAGAGATGCTGGCCGCTGATTGCTCATGTTGCAGCTCGAGCAATTTGAGCAGCGAAGCCGGCTGCCTAGTGGGGGCATGCGGGCCTTCTAGGTATCAAAATCCGCCTACGTATTGAAATGCCCCGCCAAGCTAAAGTGCTCGGCGGGGCAATTTTCGATTGACGATGCTGCCAGGGGTTGAGTTTTAATATGTCGCGAGTAAGAGGCGTCTGAATTTAGTAATCAAAGATAATTATTCAATTCGAGCGCTTAGCCAGTACTCTCCATTCGAAGCTACGATTGCGTACGTAATTCCATTTTTGACAGTTGGCGTATCTACGCAGGCAGCACCAACTTCCTTGGCGTCTGAAAACGAAAGTGTTGGATCGATTGCTTGTATAGTTGCCAATGCTGTCGCCGCGGCATAGTCGGAGTTTTCGAAGTACATGACTATGTTTTTGAAGCAGTTTTCGGATCCAAGATAGCTGAGTAGCACCGGGTTACTCGAGTCCGAAAAGAAGCCTCCAATACCGGCAATCTTTGAACCGTTTTTGATCTGAAGTTCGAGTCCCATGCCGCTATCGTCTAGTTCGTAATCCGCATTCATGCTGCTGCAATTGGGGATATCGGAGAATTCCTCGTTAAGTCGATCAATAAAGCCTTCAGGTGAAATTGAAAACTTTCCGTCGCCAAGAAAAGATGTGATTTCCTTCTCGTTGCGGGTGTCAACGACCTCTCCGCATCTCTCGCATTCTCGTATTTCCTTCGAAGTGGCATCTACGTAGTCGACTTCTTTGGTCCACGAGCCCGGTTGGTGTCCGAGTGGCTCCCCTTTCGTTTCGCCGCAACGCTGGCAGGTCTTCGGTGTCGTACAAGTTGCTTCTTCCCATTCGTGCCCGAGAGGCTCTCCCTCGGTTTTGCCGCAACTTTTGCATACACGGGGGCTAGTGCAGGTTGCATTGGCCCATAGCTTGTGGTTACAAAACAATTGAGGAAACAGCATGGGCAAACTGAAGATGATGACAACTGCCACGGCAGCTGCGATTGCCGCTCGTTTTTTATTGCCTAATTTATGAATGGCCCGCGTTAGAAGTGAGTCGTTTTCTTCATTTTTGCGTGCGCCGTCATCTTCGTTTGATGGCGGAATTTCAGAGGAGGGGATGTCGCTAGCACCATCAGAAAACTGCTCGGCTTTGAAATCTGGCTTCCGCTCGTCGGACTCGCTGAGTGCCTTTTCCTCGTCGGGCTCCTTCATCTCGTCATTCATGTTTATCGAGGCTCCTTCCTAGCTGTGAATCTGCGATGGGCATTTTTGATAAGCGGAATGGCTGGTGACATAAATATATCCCAGTTTGGGATATATCAAAATGGAATATAGCGTAAACGGCATGAACGTTGATGCTAACAGGACATGCGGAAAATGCCTTTCCCAGATTCGTCGGGAGCAAGGTATCACTCAGGTTGAACTCGCAAAGAAACTGGGGGTACCTCAGTCGTTCATCTCAAAGGTCGAGACCGGGGAACGCAGCCTTAGGGTTTATGAGCAGTATGTCTATGCGGATGCACTCGGAATTACTGTTGAGACGCTAGTACGTAAACTTGGGGCTGTTTTGAGTAGCGGAGATAATTAGATGACGCCACGCATCGATCATCAATTAGAAATTAAAACAGAGCTATAGGGCGAATGAGATGCTGGGAAGTGCGCCTTTGTCAAATAGAAGCCAAAAAATCAGCCCGGCGCTTTTACAGAGCGTAGGTCCCTGTGGCCGCCGTCAGCGAAGTTAACATAGGGGAGGCCAGGGGCTTTGCCCCCAAATCTTTCCGCAGGACGGCAGGACCCCCGCCGCACGAAGTGCGCAGCGGGGGTCCTGCCATGTCCGAGGACGATTTGGGGGCAAAGCCCCTGGCCTCCCCGGCGGGTATAAGGTACGGCGACTACAGGTATTCGATCTGGGCGCCTTCCGTGTCGCACGTCAGAATATGCGTGTCACACTTGGGGAACTGCTCACGCAGCTTGACCTGCAGGAACTTTGCCACGATGGTGTCATCAGTTACGGCCATGAGGGTCGAGCCGGAGCCACTGATCCAGATGGTCTTGGCGCCGCCGTTAAGGCAGGTGTCGCGCACGGCGTTGTAGTCGGGGATGAGGCGGCGGCGATAGGGCTCCTGGATGCGGTCGTCATTAGCGGCGGCAATCAGGTCTAGGTCACCAGTCTCCAAACCGCGCGTCATGCCGGCGATGCGGCCCATTTGCCATACGGCGGTGGAGAGCGGAATCTCCTGCGGCACGACCTTGCGCGCCTCGCTCGTATGCACCTCGTAGGGCGGAATCACGGTAATAAAACGCAAGCGATCGCTCACCTCGTAGCGCAGGCACTGGGGCAGCGAGTCGGTCGGCGTAAAGGAGCAGACGGCGCCGCCCAGGATAGCGGGGGCGACGTTATCGGGATGGCCCTCGACCTCGGTGGCGATGCGGACGAGCTCGGCGCGGTCGACGGTGTGGCCTGTCAGCGCGGCGGCCGCCATGATGCCGGCGACGACGCAGGTGGAGCTGGAACCCAGGCCGCGGGCGACGGGCACGTCGGTCTGAATGTCGATAGCAACGGGGAAAGCCGGCTCGCCCCACGCGGCCAGTGCATCGACAAAGCTAACGTAGACCAGGTTGTTCTCGTTTTGGAACTCTTCGGGGCAGCCCGTGATGGTGAGCTTGTCGGCACGCTCGAAGGTGAAGTGCGAGTAGAGGCTGACGGCCATGCCGAGGGTATCGTAGCCGATGCCTAGGTTGGCGCTCGTTGCTGGGACGGTGATTTTGATCATGTGGGTCCTCCTGGGCGGGTCCGGCCGTTTAGTTCGCTGCTCGGGCAGTCCTGGCTCGCTCGGAAAGCACATTAAGTGCTTTCCGGCTCGTGCGGAACTCGCGACGAACTAAACGGCCAGACCCGCTCGCATGTTCGTCATCATCCCGAAAGCTAAATAAAAAGAAGGTGCGCCGGCTTTCGCCGGCGCTTAATAAGGGATCTAGTTGGTGCTCATTCGTTTTGCTGCGGACTCGACGTAGCTTGCCATCTCATCGACGTCGCAGACGTCTTCGAAGCGGACGGGTTTGGACTCGAGTTCGGCGAGCTGGGTCGGGGCGACCGTGTTGGTGGCCTGCTCGAGCACACGCATAGCCTCAAAATCATCCTCGGGAACGTCGAGGCCCAAGGCGTCGCAGCAGGCTCGCGGGAACTTGTAGGGGCTGGCGGTCGAAAGCAACACGCGGGCCTTGGCGCCCTCGGCGGGAGCGACCTTTTCGAAGACGTGATAGCCGCAAGCGGTGTGCGGGTCGATCACGTAGCCGTTCGCGTCCCAGCAGCTCTTGATGGCAGCGCGGACCTCATCCTCGCTGGCCCAACCGCAGCCAAAGACGCTCTGAATCTTTGCCAGCAGTTCGGCGGGTACCTCGTAGCGGCCGGTCTGGGCAAGCTGCTCCATAAGGCCGGAAACGAGCTCACAGTCGCCGTCGGACAGGAAGTAGAGCATGCGCTCCAGGTTGGAGCTAATAAGGATGTCCATCGACGGCGAGATGGTCGTGAAGAACGGACGGTTGCGGTCGTAGACGCCGGTGGTCAGGAAGTCAGCCAGAACGTTGTTCTTGTCGCTCGCGACGATGAGCTTGGCGACGGGCAGACCCATGCGCTTGGCATAGTAGCCGGCCAGGATATCGCCAAAGTTGCCGGTCGGCACGCAGAACTCCACGGCATCGCCGGCCTTGATGGCGCCGGCGCGCAGCAGCCGCGCATAGGCGGCAAAGTAGTAGACAACCTGCGGCACCAGGCGGCCGACGTTGATGGAGTTGGCGCTCGAGAGCACCGTGCCGGCGGCCTCCAAGCGCTCGGCAAGTTCCTTATCGGCAAAGATGCGCTTGACGGCACTCTGGGCGTCGTCGAAGTTGCCGCGGATACCGCAGACGGCGACGTTATCGCCCTCCTGAGTGGACATCTGCAGGTTCTGGACGCGGCTGACCTTGCCCTCGGGATAAAAGACAGTGATGCCCGTGCCCGGAGCGTCGGCAAAGCCGGCGAGTGCTGCCTTGCCCGTGTCGCCCGACGTGGCGGTGACGATCATGATGCGCTCGGCGCCGCCGTCCTTGGCGGAGGTGCGGGCCATAAGGCGGGGGAGCATCTGCAGGGCGACGTCCTTGAAGGCGCTCGTGGGGCCGCCAAAGAGTTCCATCACATAGGTCTGAGGGGCGTCAGCGCCCGGCGCAGCGTCGAGTTTGACGAGCGGCGTAACCTCTTCGCTCGCGAACGTGCCGCGGTATGCCTCGTCGACACACGCCGAAATTTCTTCGGCCGTGTAATCATTCAGTAACATTCCCAACACATCTTGAGCGATTTCAAAGTACGATTTATCTGCAAGCGAGCTGATATCGACCTGCTGGGTGCCAAGCTCGTCCGAGACAAACAGACCCCCGTCGGGAGCGATGCCGGTGCGGATTGCCACCTTACTTGAGCACGATAAAGTGCGTCCTCGTGTACTATGATAAGTTCCCATATAACACTGCTCCTCGGATGCCTTGGTCCCAATCGGTGAAACCATGGTATCAGAGCGCGCAAAACAGGTTTGCAGAGGCTTTTAGAAAGGTAACCTCCAGCCCATGATTAAGATTGCCAAGTTTGGCGGCTCGTCTGTCGCCGACGCCGAACACTTTAAGAAGATCAAGGCCATTGTCGATGCCGACCCGGCCCGCCGTTTTGTGGTGGTTTCTGCCTGCGGTCGCCGCTTTAAGGGTGACACCAAGGTGACCGACCTGCTCTACCTGGTTAACGCGCACGTTAAGTACCACGTGTCGTGCGAGGAGCTGCTCGAGGACATTGGGCAGCGCTATTTTGATATCGCTGACGAGCTGGAGCTCACCTATCCCATCCGCGAGGAGTTCGCGGCCTTTGCCGAGCGCGCCCGCTCGGGCGGCTACTCCACCGAGGAGCTCGTGAGTCGTGGCGAGTACTTCACCGCTCGCCTGATGGCCGAGTATCTGGGCCTGCCGTTCCTGGACGCCGCGACGGTCGTGGCGTTCCATCATGACGGTACGCTCAGCATGAACCGCACCTCCGAGCTGGTGCAGGAGTACGGTCAGCAGGGCGGCTTTGTCATGCCCGGTTTCTACGGCGCGACGCGTGAGGGTCAAATCAAGCTGCTCGACCGTGGCGGCGGCGATATCTCGGGCTCGATCCTGGCCAAGTGCCTAGGCGCCGACCTGTACGAGAACTGGACCGACGTTTCGGGCTTCTATTCTGCTGATCCTCGCATTGTGCCCGAGGCTCAGCCCATCGCCCGCGTTACCTACGAGGAGCTGCGCGAGCTTTCGTACATGGGTGCAAGCGTCCTGCACGAGGAGGCCGTGTTCCCCGTGCGCGAGGCAGGCATTCCGCTGGTCATCAAGAACACCAATGCGCCGCAGGACCCCGGCACCATCATTAGCGAGACGGCTGATGAGGGTGAGGCAGAGCCCATCATTACCGGCGTGACCGGCAAGCGCGGTTTTGTCGCCATCAACGTTGCCCGCGACCGCACCAAGCCCCGCGTCGGCTTTATGCGCCGTGCGCTTTCGGTCTTCGAGCGCTATGACGTCTCCGTCGAGCACATGCCCACCGGTGTCGACCGCTTTGGCGCCGTGGTGCAGGAGCAGGACGTTCACGATTCGCTGTACTCGCTCGTGGGCGACATTCAGCAGGAGGTCGAGCCGCTCGAGATTGAGGTCGTCGAGGGTCTGGCGCTCATCGCGACCGTCGGCCGTAACCTGCGCGGTCGTGCTGGTATTTCCGGCCACCTGTTTGGCATGCTTGGCCAGGCCGGCGTGAGCGTGCGTATGATTTCGCAGAGCTGTGACGAGATCAACATCATTATCGGTGTCGAGGAGAAGGACTTCGACCTGGCGATTCGGACCATTTACCGCGCCTTCTCCGACGAGAACGGCATTGTGAAGGTCGCGGACCTGGAGGCTCCCGCGCCGGTCGAACCCGCCCTGGCCGCCCTCCACAAGTAGCGGCCATCCCGGTAGATTTTTTGGGACATGCCTGAAAATCTACCTTTTGGCGCACGAGTAGATTTTGGGGCATGTCCCAAGAATCTACCGTGGGGCGTTTCGTTTCGGTTTCGTTTCGACGGGGCGGGTTTCGTGCCCGCCCTGTTCTTGTATACACTGGCAACAATAATCGGCCTGCTCGGCGTGCGGGCAAAAGCCACAGCCTTTAAAGGGGGAAGCATGAAACAGTACACGGTTGCTATTTTGGGCGCGACGGGAGCCGTGGGCACCCAGATGCTCGAGTGCCTCAACGAGCAGGAGTTCCCGGTCGGCAAGCTCAAGCTGCTAGCGAGCGCGCGCTCTGCGGGCAAGACCGTCGAGTTCCGCGGCGAGCAGGTTGTGATTGAGGAGGCTTGCCCCGAGGCCTTTGAGGGCTGCGACATCGTGCTCGGCGCCGCCGGCGACGATATTGCGAAGGAGCTGCTGACCGAGGCCGTCAAGCGCGGCGCCGTCGTGGTCGACAACAGCCACGCCTTCCGCATGGATCCCGAGGTGCCGCTGGTTGTGCCTGAGATCAATGCCGACGACATCAAGTGGCATCACGGCCTTATCGCCAATCCGAACTGCGCGACCATCATCGGCCTGGTTCCTACGTGGCCGCTGCATCAGCTCGCCGGCGTGAAGCGCATGATCGTCTCGACGTATCAGGCTGCTTCGGGTGCCGGCGCTCCCGGCATGGCCGAGCTCGAGGCTCAGCTGGCCGCCCTGGGCCGTGGCGAGGAGATTCCTGAGCCGCGTGCATTTGCCGCCCAGCTCGCGAGCAATCTGATTCCGCAGATTGGCGGTGTCAAGGAAGAGGGCTTTACCTCCGAGGAGATGAAGCTGCAAAACGAGGGCCGCAAGATCATGCACCTGCCCGAGCTGCGCGTGAACTGCACCTGCGTGCGCGTGCCCGTGCTGCGCTCGCACTCCGAGAGCATTACGCTCGAGTTCGAGCGTGACATCACGGTCGAGGAGGCTCGTGCTGCGCTGTCTGCCGCTCCGGGCGTGAAGCTGGTTGACGACATGAGCGCCGAGGATGCGCACGACCGCTTCCCCATGCCGATGGACACCTCCGACCAGGATTTGATTTGGGTCGGCCGTGTGCGTCGCGACATCTCGAACCCCGAGGCCGCGCGCGGCATCACCTTCTGGTGCTGCGGCGACCAAATCCGTAAGGGCGCGGCAACCAACGCCGTCCAGATCGCTAAGCTGCTCTGCGAGTAGCGGTTGACCTGTCCGGCGGGGGCCGGGCTTGGTTTTCAGAACGTCCTCGACCATGTGTGGCGCCTTGTCCTGCTCCTTCGGAGCCGCGGACAAGGCGCCACACTGGTCTGCGGAGTGTTCTGAAAACCCTGCCCGGCCCCCGCCTGCGGTGACGTTGCTGCGAGCTGCCCACGATGGGGCCGTTGTTGGTTGGGGCCGCTGGGCTGATGTGGGGGCACGTGGTTGTTGCGGGCCCTGGTCCCGGCGGCGGCCTCGGCGCTTTGCGCCTGCTGTCTTGGGTGACTTTGGGGTCGATTGGGGTTGTCTGCACAATTCGCGGTATTATGTTGCGGAGTTTTGAAAGGAGCCGCTGGTGGTCACGACGACATTTGCCTCGCCTTTGGGCGAAATCTTGCTTGCCGCTGATGGCCGCGGTTTGACGGGGCTTTGGTTTGAGGGGCAGGAGCACTTTGGTTCCACGCTTCTCCGGGAAGACTCCGAACATGTTGAAGGCGCCGACGCGGTTTCCGGTACCGGTGGCATGTTGCCGGTGAGTCCGGCAAATGGCGCGGCTTCTTCGGTGCTTGAGCGTTCTTGGGCTTGGCTGAATGCTTATTTTGCGGGGCAGGAGCCTCGGTTTACGCCGCCGTTGCATATGATCGGCACGGCGTTCCAGCGCGAGGTTTGGTTTGAGCTGCTTTCAATTCCGCGTGGCGAAGTCGCTACGTATGGCGAGATCGCTCAGCGTGTTGCGGCTCGACATCGTGTGCCGGGAAATGAGGCACCCGTCGTGTCTCCTCGTGCGGTGGGGGCTGCGGTTGCGCGTAATCCCATTTCGATTATCGTGCCGTGCCATCGCGTGGTCGCGGTCGACGGATCGCTCAACGGATATGCTGGCGGCCTTGATCGCAAGGAGTGGCTGCTTCGGCTTGAGGGCGCGTACGAGGAATAGCGCTCGAACGCTTTGCATAACTAGGACGCCGCGAAAGGACGAGCCTCCGTCCTTCTACGGCCGGCATGCGTCCAGACGCTTGGCATCTGCGCTTTAAGTTTGGCTAAGCCATATCTTGCGTATTTGAAAACGCGCAGGTTGAGCCGCTAGGGCTGTGCTAAGGCAGCTTTCGGTGCGCTATTATCGGCAGTATCGAAACCTGTATTTCCATGCGCCAAAGGAGCAACTATGAAGCTGATGCTTGCCGAGGACGAACCTGGTCTCTCCCGCGCCCTCACCGCGATTCTTCAACATAGCGACTACGAGGTCGACACCGCCCTCGACGGCTTGACGGCGCTCGAGAATCTACTCACCAACGATTACGACGCCGCAATCCTGGACATCATGATGCCCGGCATGGACGGCATCGAGGTGCTCAAGCGTACACGCGCCGCCGGAAATCGACTGCCCATCATCATGCTCACGGCAAAAAGCGAGGTGTCCGATAAGGTCGAGGGCCTGGATGCCGGTGCCAACGATTACCTGACCAAGCCGTTTGCCGCCAAGGAACTGCTTGCTCGCATTCGTGCCATGACGCGTGCCGCGACGGCAATTGACGCCACGACGCTCAGCGTGGGTAACGTGCGCCTCGACACGGCGGCTTGCACGCTTGTGGGACCCTTGGGCGAGGAGCACCTGGCCAATCGCGAGTTTCAGCTTATGGAACTCTTTATGCGCAACGCCGGCACGCGCATGCCCACTGAACGTCTGATGCTCGAGGTTTGGGGCGAAGACGCGCCCGAAGGCGCCAATGTGGTGTGGGTCTACATCTCGTACCTGCGCAAAAAGCTGACGGCACTGGGTGCCGACCTGGCCATCCGCGCGTCGCGCAACCAGGGATATTCGCTCGAGGTTGTCGAGGAAGGAGAACGGGCGTGAGCGTGCGCACGTGGTGCAAGCGCATGGCGGCGAAGCTCGGCATGGGTGTGGGCTCGGGTAATCCGGGGCGCGCCGATGCTGCCAGTGCAATGGGCCGTCGCCTGCGTCGTAAGTTCATCCTCGTTGCCATGGGCGCTGTGACCGTGGTGCTCACGCTCATCATCGCTGGCATCAACATTGTCAATTATTCGCATGTTTGCAAGATGGCCGATGCACGACTGGACTATATCCTGGCAGGCAAGGATGGCATTGATGGGGAGGACGAGCCTAAGACCGGTCCCGGTCAGGATGCGGTTGCCGGCAAGGTTGCTACCGGTAACCGGGCGGCCGTTCGCGATGTGCATTTTGAAGGCATGACGGCGGAGTCTCCCTTCGACACGCGCTACTTTACGGTGTCGATTGCCGGCGGGCAGGTGACCGATGTCAACACAGCCCGCATTGCCGCGGTAGGTGCCAAGCGTGCCGCCCGCATCGCTGCAGGACTATATTCCAAGGGTTGGACTTCGGGCTTTTCTGGCAACTACCGTTATACGGCTACGGTTCAGGGCGACAAGACAACCTATGTGTTCGTGGACTGTTCGCGCGAGCTTGCAAGTTTCCATTCGTTTTTGAGCGCGAGTGTGGCAATCAGCTGCATTGGCTGGCTGGCGGTGCTGGCAATTGTAACGGTCGCCTCGGGTGCGGTGATTCGGCCGATGGTCGAGAGTTATAGCAAACAGAAGCGCTTCATTACCGATGCAAGCCACGAGATCAAAACGCCGCTGGCCGTGATTGACGCCGCCAACGAGGTCCAAGAGATCGAGAGCGGCGAGAGCGAGTGGACGCAGAGCATTCACGAGCAGGTCGCGCGGCTGACGGCGCTCACGGAGCGTCTGGTGTTCCTGGCGCGTATGGACGAGGGTTCGGCCGGCTTTACTATGGCGACGATTGATCTTTCGGAGGCCGTGGACACGGCTGCGACGCCATTTGAATCGGTGGCGGTTTCGCGCGGAAAGCGGCTGTCGACGTCGATCGCGAGCGGTGTGCGGGCCCATGCCGATGCCGCGGCAGTGGCGCAGGTTGTTGAGCTGCTGCTGGACAACGCCACACGCTACGCAAGCGAGGACAGCGTGATCGAGCTGAGCCTGCGTGCCGTTTCGCGCGGTGCGGGCAAAGGCTCGGCCGAGCTTGTCGTATCGAATGCTGTTGATGAGCTGCCCGAGGGCGACCTGGACCGGCTGTTCGACCGCTTCTATCGTGCGGACGTGTCGCGCAGCTCCAAGACAGGTGGCTCGGGCGTGGGGCTGTCCGTCGTGCGCGCCATCGCCGAAGCCCATGGCGGATCCGCCACCGTATCCGGCCACGATCATCAGATCACCTTCACCGTCCGCCTCTAAAACCTGCCAAAAAGGGACAGGTTTATTTTGGCAGGTTTTATCTGTGCAGACGGCAGCGGAGGCTGGCGGTGATCGGCGCCATGAACGCCACCGACCCAAATAAACGCACCTCTAACTGCTAAAATATGGACATCGTTGTTCGGCTCCCGAAGGAAAGGAGACGGTCATGCAGTACGAGATCGGCGGAGGGGCTTTCCCGGTTGTTACGTGCAACCTTAGCGACGGCGAATCCATGATCACCGAAAGCGGTGCCATGGTCTGGATGACCCCCAACATGGAGATGTCCACCTCGGGCGGTGGCATAGGCAAGATGTTCTCTAAGGCTTTTTCGGGTGAGGCGTTGTTCCAAAACATTTGGACCGCGCACGGCGATGGCATGATTGCGTTTGGCTCTTGCTTCCCCGGCCGCATTATACCGATCGAGATTGGCCCTGGTAAGAGCTGGATTTTGCAGAAGCGTTCGTTCCTTGCCGCGGAAAGTGGTGTTGAGCTGAGCATCCACTTTAACAAGAAGGCAAAGACCGGCGTCTTTGGCGGCGAGGGTTTTATCATGCAAAAGCTCACGGGCTCGGGTATTGCCTTTGCCGAGATCGACGGCGACCTAGTTGAGTACGAGCTTGCTGCTGGCCAGCAAATGATTGTAGATACCGGCAACGTGGCCGGCTTTGAGGAGACGGTGAGCATCGACGCGCAGATGGTCAAGGGCGTCAAAAACATCATGTTTGGCGGTGAAGGCGTGTTTAACACTGTGCTCACCGGTCCGGGGCGCATCTGGCTGCAGACAATGCCTATTTCCAATCTTGCGGCAGCAGTGGCTTCGATGACCAACAACAATAACTAATCGTGTATAGGATGACGCGCGCGGCGGGCCTGGCCTGTCGTGCGCGTTTTTTGGTGGCAAACGCCCTGTTTATCGGGTGCGGCTGTGCTCCTGCAGTGCATAGATCGACTTATCCATGTTGAACAGGTAGGCCACGACGCAGACAATAAAGAACGTCGGCAGACTGCTAAAGCCAAAGACCTCGCAGCCAATAAAGATGGGCGCGAGCAGCGTGTTGGTGGCGCTGCCAAAGACGGCGGCGTATCCCAGCGCGGCGCAGAGCTCGACGGGCATGCCGAGAATTCCGGCGAGCACGACACCCAGGCTGGTTCCGATGGAGAACAACGGCGTCACCTCACCACCTTGATATCCTGCGGCAAGCGTGGCGATGGTGAGTGTGAATTTGAGCGCCCAGTCCCAAGGCATGATGGTGACCTTGCCGTCACCGTTGAGCGCCGCCGATATCAGGTTGGTGCCAAGGCCGCAGTATCGCCCCTGCCACAGCACGAACAGAATCGCCGACAGCGCAAGGCCCATAACGGCAATGCGTATGTAAGGGCTGGGGAGCAGCCGCGCCGCAAGGGTCTTGGCGTGGGCAAGGCACCAGGCAAAAGCGCCACCCACCATGCCAAACGCGATGCCCAGCAGCGCCAGCCGTCCAAGACCGGGGAGGTCGAGCGCATACGAGGCGGTAACGGCGACCTCGAACTTCTCGAGCCCCAGGGCGCCCGAGGTCATGCTTGCGGCAAGTGAAGCCGTAAGCGCGGGAAACAGCGCGCGGTATTCCATGCGTCCGGCGACCAGCACCTCGACCGCAAAGACCGTGGCGGCGAGGGGCGTTCGGAAGAGTCCGGCAAAGCCGGCGGCCATGCCGATAAGCAAAAACGTGTTGCCGGGTTCTCGGAAAGGTAGACGTCGGCCGATCCAATGCGAGACGGTTGCGCCGATCTGCACGGCTACGCCTTCGCGTCCCGCGCTGCCGCCAAAGAGATGCGTGGCCCACGTGCTCAGCATAATGAGCGGCACCAGACGCGGGGAGATGGCGTCCTCGCGTCCGTGACCTACGTCGAATACTAAGCTCATGCCCCGATCGGTGCCTTTGCCCCAGGTGCGGTAGGCAAATACGATGGCCAAGCCCATGAGGGCGAGGAAGGGAAGGAGCAGTACGATGTGCTCGTCACGGAAGGCGCCAATTGCCAGGAGCACACGACCAAAAAGGGCACAGATGGCGCCAACGATAACGCCGATAGGGATTCCGACGGCGCCCATGAGCACGAGACCGCTATAGGTGTTGACCAGGCGTTTGATTCTGCTCGAAGCGCTGCTTTCTGACATTTTGCTTTCCGACACTTGCTCTCTTGATAGAAAAAGAGCTGGAGTTGCGCATCGTTGAGAGGCTTTCCAGCTTTAGCAAAACAAACTTATAAGATGCGACGGGCCGCGTCAAGATAATTACCGGACGGCCTAGGAGGCGGCTGGTTGGCTGGCTTAAAACCTAGCGCGTGAAATGACGCCCCACGCTATTCAGCGCGCTTGATAGGATGACGAACCACGGTCTTAAGTTTCTCCGGTGCGCATTTGCGTGGATCGGAGAGATAGATTTCGTGATGTAAACGGGTGTCTGAGAAGTCGGGAACATAGCCCAGCTCGGTCGTGTATTCATGCATAGCGTCTACGGTCGCCGGTTCGTTGTCGTAGGGCCCGGTGTGCATGCATTGAACGCAGAGACCCTCGTCAACTTTAAGCAGTTCGACGGCGGAAAAGTCCAGTTTCTTTTTGGTCGTGGCTTCCGCGACTGCCCAGTCAAAGTCATCTCGGGTGACGAAATCAGGCAGGCGGATGCACGAGATAAAGTTGAAATTGTCCTTGTGTACATAATCGATGTCGCCGCTCGGGGACTCTTGCCACCAGAAACCCTCGAGCGGCGGTACCACAAAGTCGAAATAGCCCTCGATACTCCTTGAGCCTTTCTTTGACATCTTGACGGTATAGGCGATGCCGTAAAGTAGCGGCAGGGCGTTTTGATACTCGCCACCTTCGGTATTTGGGTCGCCCTTTCCGCGAACGGCAACGTAGCTCATAGGCGGGACAGTTACGATACTCGGCTTGCTTGCAGGTTTATAGAGCTCCTTGCATTCTTTCTTAAAGTCGAACGCCATGTTGGCCGCCTTTCTGTGTATTGGCCAGCTTAGATAGCGGAATCATATCATAGAAACGAACAGCTGTTCGAATGATATGGCTGACAGATTGAGATGCGTGTGTTGTGTTTGGCGGTCGGCCTGACCCCGTCGATGATTTCTCGGCCTCCCCGGCGCCTCGCCTACACTCGCCATTCCCCCATATAAAACCTGCCAAAATGAACCTGTCCCTTTTTGGTAGGTGGGAAATGGGTAATACTAAAGAGTTATCCGACCAGATGGGAACCGATCGATGGCCTATATCGAATTCAAAGATGTCATCAAGGCATACGGCGAGGGCGACGCGCGCATTCACGCACTCGACGGCGCGAGCTTTACGGTTGAGCGCGGCGAGCTCGCTATTATCCTGGGCGCTTCGGGCGCCGGTAAAACCACGGCCCTCAACATTCTGGGCGGCATGGATACGGCGACCTCCGGCACCGTGACGGTGGACGGACGCGACGTGAGCTCCGCCAACGAGGCGCAGCTCGTGGAATACCGCCGCGCCGACGTCGGCTTTGTTTTCCAGTTCTACAATCTGGTACCCAACCTGACGGCCCTCGAAAACGTCGAGCTCGCAGCTCAGATCTGCCCTGATTCGCTCGATGCCGAACAGACGCTTCGCCAGGTCGGCCTGGGTGAGCGCCTCGCCAACTTTCCGGCGCAGCTTTCGGGCGGCGAGCAGCAGCGCGTGTCCATCGCCCGCGCGCTGGCCAAGAACCCTAAGCTGCTCCTTTGCGACGAGCCGACGGGTGCACTCGACTACAAAACCGGCAAGCAGATTCTGCAGCTGTTGCAGGACACCTGTCGCAAGCAAAGCATTACGGTCATTATCATCACCCACAACTCCGCGCTGGCGCCCATGGCCGATCGCCTGATTCGCTTTAAGAATGGCCGCGTGGAGAGCGAGACGGTCCAGCAAAATCCTGTGCCTATCGAGACGATCGAGTGGTAGCGCCCATGGACCAGGATCGCCAAAACAGCCAACGCCGCGACGCGCAGAACACGGAGCGCGAGCAGGATTTTACGACCTACCGCACTGCCCAAAGCTCAAACGATATGGTGCCGATGGTTTTTCGCCGTGGCATCTACCGCACGATTCGCGGCAGCCTCAAACGCTTCCTGTCTATCGTCGTAATCACGGCGCTCGGTGTGAGCGTTATGTGCGGCCTCAAAGCGGGGTGCGAGGACTTGTGCGATTCGGTCGACGCTTACTTTGACCAGCAGAATGTTTATGACATCAACGTGCAGTCGACCTATGGTCTGACCGATGACGATCTTGCTGCCATTCAAGAGGTCGATGGCGTCGAGACGGCCGAGGGCATCTACACCGAGACCGCCTACACCGCCGTGGGTACAACGCGCGAGCGCGTGGTCGTGCAGAGCCTTTCCAAAGAGAATATTGACCAACCGGTGCTAGTACGCGGCGAGCTGCCCGAGACTTCGGGCGAAGTGGCAGTGACCTCACGTTTTTTGAAGGCTTCGGGCAAGAAAATCGGCGATACGGTGAGCTTTGCCGCCAACGATGCGAGCTCGTCGAACCAAAGCGCCAAGGACCAGTTTGCCGATGGAGACTATACCATCACGGCCGAGGTTCTCGATCCCACCGACGTGAGCTCCGACTCGACAGTCAACGCCTTTCGCGCTGCTTCGACTGCGGACTACAAGTTCTACGTGAGCGAGGATGCCGCGACATCTTCTTCCTACTCCGCTGTCCACGTGGTCGTCGAGGGAGCCAAGAGCCTCAACTCCTATTCGGATGCCTACTCGGCAAAGATCAATGAGGTCAAGGGCAATATCGAGAAGATCCGCGAGGAGCGTGAGAAGGCGCGCACTCAGGAGCTGACGGTCGACACACCGGCGAGCTTGGACGCGGCTGAGCGTCAGGCGAATATGGTCTTTGGGATCGAGCAGGACAACATCAATCGCATGGCCGAGGGCAGCGACGAGCGTGCGCAGGCGCAAGCCGACCTGGACCAGCGCCGTGCCGCCGCCGACCAGCAGTTTGCCGATGCCCGCGCCGAGCTCTCTGACCTGGGCGAATGCACCTGGTACATCCAGGACCGCGGCAATATCGCAAGCTACTCGAGCGTCGAGAGCGATAGTTCTTCGATCGAGGCCATCGCCACGGTGTTCCCGTTCATCTTCTTTATCGTCGCCGTGCTTATCAGCCTCACCACCGCCACCCGCATGGTCGAGGAGGAGCGCACGCTTATTGGCCTGTACAAGGCGCTCGGCTATTCACGCGGGCGTATCCTGTCCAAATATGTGGACTACTCGCTGTGGGCGTGTCTGATCGGTGGCGTGCTCGGCAATATCATCGGATTTGTGGGTCTGCCGCTGTTCTTGTTTACGGTGTTCGACGACATGTACTCGCTGCCCCAGATGCTACTTTCGTACGACATCGTGTCCTCGATCGTTTCGGTGGCGCTGTTTGCCGTGGGCGTGGTGGGAGCCACGATTATCGCCTGCCGCCACGAGATGGCCGAGACCCCTGCCTCGCTCATGCGCCCCAAGGCCCCGCGCGCCGGCTCGCGCATTCTGCTCGAGCGCATCGGCTTTATCTGGCACCGCATGAGCTTTTTGAACAAGGTCGCTGCACGCAACTTATTCCGCTACAAAAAGCGCGCCTTTATGACCATCTTCGGTATCGCCGGCTGCACGGCGCTCGTGATTTGCGGTATGGGAATTCGCGATACGTCGGTGGCGCTTTCGCCCAAACAGTACGGGCATATCACGCGCTATGACTTGCTGGCGGTCGCCAATCCCGACGATTTTTCGCAGACGTGCGCGGCATTGGATGAGCGCAGCACGGCCAATGATTCCAACGTGACGGTGACCTCGACCCTGCCGATTATGACCGACAACGTCACCTTTACGTTTGGCGGCAAGAGCGAGACCGTGCAGCTCATCGTGATTCCCGACGACCGCACGGGTGACTTGGGCGATTACGTGCGCCTGGAGGATGAGTCCAAAGAACCGCTCGCCCTGCGTGACGGAGACGTGTATTTGAGCAAGAGCTCTCAGCTGGTGCTGGGGATCAAGCCGGGTGACACGGCTCACGTCCAGGATTCGTCGCTCAATGTTGCCAAGGTCAAAGTCAGCGACATCTCGCTCAACTATCTGGGCAACACGCTTTATATGACGCAGAGCACCTATGAGCGTGCGTTCGGTCGAAGTGCACGCCTTAACGGCGTCTTTGTGCTGCTTAAGGGTTCGTCGGCCGACCAGATTGCGTTTAGCAAGAAGCTTAAGAGTGACGGTTGGCTCACAATTTCGAGTACGTCCGAGCATTGGGAGAATTATGAGGCCAACTTCACCATCATCAACTCGGTCGTGGTGCTTGTGACCTTTATGGCGGCGTGCCTGTCGTTTGTGGTGGTATTTACGTTGTCTAACACCAACATCTCGGAGCGCGAGCGCGAGCTGGCGACTATCAAGGTGCTGGGCTTCCGTCGCGGCGAGGTGCACCACTACGTCAACAAGGAGACGTTAATCCTCACGGCGATTGGCGCCGCGTTGGGCGTGCCGCTGGGTAGCCTGCTGGCCGAGAGCTTTACGTACATTCTGCAGATGCCGTCGCTCTACTTTGACGTTGAGGTCGAGCCGCTGAGTTATGTGCTCGCCGTAGTGCTTTCCTTTGCCTTTACGTTTATCGTCAACCTCGCTACCAATCGCACCCTCAATAAGATCGACATGGTCGGCGCCCTCAAGAGTGCCGAGTAACCTGCCAAAAAGGGACAGGTTTATTTTGGCAGGTTTTATCTGGGCAAACGCCGGACAACCATTAGGTGGCCCGGCGTTTGCCCCGTTTTGCCGGGGATGTCTGTCGTTCAGTGCTCTTACTGGCCAATCCAGTGTTGCGCATAGCTCTTAATGTCCTCGGTAAAACCGTCAAGGTCGTCAAGGGTGATCACGCTGTCGATAAGCAAATTGGCTATCTCGCGGTGCATTGTGCTGCGGCGAATGTCGTTTGCAATTACGCCTGAGGACAGCTTGTCTCTATTGAGGTGCTCTTCTAGTGCCCAAAATCTACTGGACGCTTCACTGTCGCCGTTCAGTATCTCAACATACTGGCCGATGAGCTTTTCCATATAACGTTCTTGCCATTGAGGAAGCATTTTCTTAAACAGCTTCCAGTCGCTTTCGGCTACGTCGCGCATATGTCCTCCGCTCGTTAAACGGGCTTTTCCATTTGCCTTTCATTCTATTTGGTTTTCGCTCACAGGCGTGGATGAGAGGCTCTCTTTAGCCTTCGAGATTGAGCTTGAATGGGTCGTATGTCATAAAATGGGCCTATCTATTACGTTTGCTACCACACCCTCGACCATGACAAAGATTATGAAATTAAAACCGCAGGTAGAGGGCTTGCCAATTATCGGAAAAGGCGGGTATGGTCGGCCCTCTCGAGTTAAACGTAGTAAATGGGCCCTTTTCTTGGTGTGCGGTCAGTTCAATGCTAATCTCCGTGCCGGAACTGACCCAGTTGTTTGTAAGTTGCGGTGATATAGGGACTGTTTGGCGCTTTGGAGCCTCAAAACAGTCCCTATATCACCGCAACTTGAAAGGGGCGGGCGGTGTCGGATGAGTGGCGCTGGCTGGTTGGGGCGGTTTAGGCCTGCTTGCGGCACTTCCATTGTTTGCGACACCAGCGCATGAGCGCCTTTACGATGGGAGTCGTGATGAGGATGATCCATGCGGGATGGGGCTGTCCCAAACAGAGCCACATGTAGAGGAACCAAGCGATGGCGGCTGCCGGGTAGATGACCTCGATCAGCTTAGACAGGTGGCGTCGATCGATGAAGTCACCAATCGCGTAGTAGACGGGAACCAAAAAGACGAGGAAGAGCCCCATGCCCCATGTGCCGTAGACAATGCCAAGCACCAGATAGGCAAGAGTGACAAGTGCGGGGAAGGGGAATTTGTTCCATGCACGTCCGACCTTGGTGTGGAAATGCCTACCATGATGGTCGAGCTTGTCGTGTGCTTCCTTCCAGCTGGAAAACGTCTCGCCATCGATGGTGACGGTGCCGTTGTCATTGGTACGCACGCTATGTCCATCGTCCTCAAGCGTATCGATATGCACGCCGCCCGGCCCCACATGCACCTCTTCGCCCTTGCGCTCGTTGATCACATGGATGCCGCTCCAGCCAACATGGACTTCCTCGCCTTTATTGGGATCAATGACGTGGATACCGCGCGCGAGGGAAATATCGACAAGTGGTTTGTCGCCGCAATCGGCGTGCTCGGCAGAATCCTCAGCCTCATCTGAAGCTTTGGTGCCGGCGTTGCTGTCCTGTGCCTCATCATCAGCCTGTGAGTCATCAGCGCTAGCCACCGCCTCCCCATATAGCAGCTCATCCAGCGACACGCCATACAGCGAGGCGAGCGCAATAAGGTTATCGGTATCGGGTGAGGACTCGCTGCGCTCCCATTTACTAACAGCCTGGCGGCTTACGCCCAGCTGGGCAGCAAGCGCCTCCTGAGAAAGCCCGGCAGCCTTGCGGCGGTCAACGAGCCGCTGTGCCATTGCAAGATCCATAGCAGTTCCTTTCATGTAGTGACCGTAATCGAATGAGCCGAGTATGCCGAGAACAACCGGTAGCGACCACCATTTCTAGTTAGAATCTGCTCCGACCCTACCGCAACTACCGGTAGCAACCCTCATGACCAGCAATTTCATGACAAATGTCAGCGCACCTAACGGCTAAGAGCCCCATCATTCCAAATCCTCCAGACCAGGCATCCGCAGCAAGAAGACGAATAGCCTCGGCGAGTATGTAAACGAAGGGCCCTCCGACCCCGCCCGACGATTTCGATTGGCGACCTTTGACGGAGTCAAGGGAGGAGCCAAATCGAAATACGTCGGGCGGGGTCGGAGGGCCCGATGGGGTGGTTCCAGCCGA
>CATWKM010000029.1:0-23947 GCA_958351385.1 uncultured Collinsella sp.
AGCAGCTTATGGCCGCTAAGCAGTGGGACGAGTTCGATCGTTTGCTCGACGGCAAACTCACCAGCATGCTGTACCCGCGCTACAACCGCGACTACCTGCGCCTGAACTCCTATCTGCTGCGCGAGGACCACAAGCGCGCCGATGAGATGTTCGATTTGCTGCTGGGGCTCAATCTGCCCAAGATGCAGCGCGTCGACCTGGTCATTAAGGCCTTTAACTACTACGTTGGTCAGGAGGACCGCAAAAAGTCCAAGGAATTGCTGCGCGAGATCAAAGGCTTTGAGGGCGGCCAGGCCGAGGCAGTCGCGCACGAATGCCAGCTGATGTATGACACGATGATCCTCAAGCGCCACAACGATATTCCCGAGCTGGAGCGCATGCTCAAGGAAGCCGGTGACGACAAGGTCAAGAGCTGCCGCCTGGAATACCTGCTGGCCCTGCAGTACCAGAACAAGGGCGACGAAGCCAAGTTCCAGGAGTTCCTGGAGAAGTCGGGCCAACACTCGATGGCCGTCAACGCGTAACGGGCGGCTTGTGCTAGACTTCTAGTCTCACGGGGGCGTGGCGGAATTGGCATACGCAGGAGACTTAAAATCTCTCGCCGCAAGGATTGTGGGTTCGAGTCCCACCGCCCCTACCACGTATTGTTTACGGGCCCGTGTCCCCCAGGGATGCGGGCTCGTTTCTTTAAGATGCCGGCGGGACTCGAACCCGCGAGGGGGCGAGCGTTAAGCGGACGCGCAGCGTCCGTAGCGAGCCGGCGAGGGCGCCGACAGGCGGCCGAAGCCGGTGCGTATTTGCGCAGCAAATGCGCAGACGTCCCACCGCCCCTACCATTTGGCTTTTACGGGCCCGTGTCCCCCGGGGATGCGGGCTCATTTCTTTTGAACGCCGTCAACTGCAGAGCAGATAATTTGGGACGGGGCTTTTTTGACTGCCCATATCAACCCAAGGACTGTCCCCAGGTGCCGGCAGAAAAGGAACATCCCTAAGTGCCGGCTGTTGAGTTGCGGTGGAATAGGGACTGTTTGGGGCCCGAAAGGGCGATTTTAGTCCATATTTCACCGCAACTTATTGGAGGACGCTGAGGCTCGGGGTCCAGCCGATGGTGGGTAGCTCGCCGTCGAGAACCTCGTTAATGGTGGCGGCCATGCCGGCAAGCAGGCTGTTCTCGCTTACGGTGAGCGTGTCGTAGCCGCCGGCTCGCATAAGCTCGCGAATCACCACGGCACCAGCCAAGATCACGCCCGCGCGTTTGGGCTGTACACCCGGTAGCGCGGCGATGCCTTCCGCGTCCAACACAGACATACGCTCGATAGCGGCCGAGACCTGCTCCAGCGACAGCTCGCGTAGGTGCACAAAGCTCGAATCGTACGGTTCCAGCTCGTGGACCAGAGCCACCAGCGTAGTCACCGTGCCGCCCACCGCGACTAAGCGTTCGGCGCGCTCAAAGTCGACAGGCAGGCCCTCAAAATAGGCGGCGAACTGATCGCCTGCCCACGCGGCAGCGGCAGCAAGTTCGCCATCCGCGGGCGGCAACGCGGAGAAAAAGCGCTCCGTCACGCGACGGCAACCGATGTCCAGCGAGCGCGTTCCCTCCAGCGCAAAGACGCTGCGCTCCGGAGCGTATACGCCCGTCGCGAGCTCCGTGGAGCCGCCGCCCGAATCCGCGACGATGATGCGCTCGCCGGCAAAGTCGTGCGCCACGCCAAAAAATGTCAGGCGCGCCTCGACCTCGCCCGGAATCACCTGTGGTTTGAGCCCCAACTCGCGCAGGCCGTCCAGCAGCAGCGCGGCATTGGACGCATCGCGCGCGGCACTCGTGCACGTGGTGCAGACGCACACGGCCCCAAAGGCACGGGCCTCGTCCACAAACATGCGGCACGCAGCGAGCACACGCTCGACAGCTGCCTCGCAAAAGCGCCCCGTCGCGTCCACGCCCTCGCCCAAGTCGGTGATCTCGGTATGCTTGGACGATTCCACGATCGCCCCGCCCTCGACCTGCGCTAGCACTAGTCGCGACGACACCGTTCCCAAGTCGATCGCGGCCACCTTATATCGTTTGCAATTTGTCATTGCGGGCTCCCCTCCGGGCGCTACTCGCCTACTCGCCGCTGGACGCGACCGTCTGACCCTCGACGCCGTTAAATCCAAACAGCATGTCGAGCGTCTGAATGTACCACGGCGCGTCCTTGCCGACTTCCTCAATCTCCTTGGCCACTTCGCTGGCCTTCTTGGCGTTTGAGGACTTTTTGCTCGACGACGAATCCGAATCCTCGTCCAGACCCTGTACTTCAATCCTCTTTTCGCCGGGCATCACCATGCCCAGTTCCCGTGCCCGATCCTTAATGCCCTCTTCCGAGAGCCACTTGTCAGTGTCTTTTTTCATCTCATCTCTGTATTGCTCGCGAATCTCGACCTGCTTGGCCAAGATGTCGTTCGAGCGTTTTGCAACGTACAGGTCGCGCACGGGGAAATACAGGCTCACGAGCGCCAGCGCCACCACGATACCGATAAACAGCGGACGCAGAGAGCCATGCGTAAAGTCATAGATTGCCTTGACCACCGCGTTGTCGTTGGCGTAATGCATAAAGTCCGAGCCCGAAAGACGGCTCGAGGGTCTGCTCGATTTGTCGTGTGCCTGAGTCGAGGGACGCGATGCATGCGACGAACGTGCCGGGCGCACTGGTCCATCTGCCAAAGTATTTGATTGGGCATTGGGGCGCGAGGTACTTGTCGGGCGCTGCGCGGGGCGGTCGACGCCGGCGTAGGCGGACCCACCGAGCTGCACCGTGCGCGCACGGCGAGGCGACGGCTCGCGCGAACCGGCGGAATAGTACCTGTTGTCGTAAATCTGATCCATGTGCGCCTTGTGCGGTTGAGGTTTGTTTGCGCTAAGTCCTTTAGTTATAGCACGAGCGCCCGCACCGCCTTCGCCAGCCTTTGCTCGACATAAAAAAGGCGCTGAGCCGTATGGCCCAGCGCCCATGGCGCTTTGCAGCATCCAGTCAAGGCGGGACGGAACCGAGTCAGCCTCCCCCTCGCCAAATTCGCCCGTTTAGCGAATGTTGTAGAACGCGGCCTTGCCGGCATAGCGCGCGCTGCCCTCGAGCTCGTCCTCGATGCGGATGAGCTGGTTGTACTTGGCGATACGGTCGCTGCGGCACGGGGCGCCCGACTTGATCTGGCCGGCGTTGACGCCCACAACCAGGTCGGCAATCGTGGAGTCCTCAGTCTCGCCGGAGCGGTGGCTCACGATGCAAGCATAGCCGGCCTCCTTGGCGGTCTCGATGGCCTCGAGCGACTCGGTGAGTGTGCCGATCTGGTTGACCTTGACCAGGATCGCGTTGGCGGCACCCAGCTCGATGCCCTTCTTAAGGCGCTCGGTGTTGGTGACGAACAGGTCGTCGCCCACCAGCTGCACCTTGTTGCCAATGCGACGGGTGAGCTCAACCCAGCCGTCCCAGTCCTCCTCGGCCATGCCGTCCTCGATGGAGATGATGGGATAGGTGTCGACGAGCTTTTCCCAGTAATCAACCATCTGGGCGCTCGTGTACTCCACGCCCTCGCCCTTGAGCTCGTACATGCCGGTCTCGGCGTTGTAGAACTCGGTCGAGGCCGGGTCCATGGCGTACATGA
This sequence comes from uncultured Collinsella sp., assembly GCA_958351385.1. Classification (GTDB taxonomy): domain Bacteria; phylum Actinomycetota; class Coriobacteriia; order Coriobacteriales; family Coriobacteriaceae; genus Collinsella. The sequence goes on from CATWKM010000029.1 coordinate 3,640, forward strand.
AGTCGACGCCGGGCTTAAAGCCGGCCTTCTCCACGGCCTTGGTGATGTACTCGAACGGCTCGGCATTGGTCTTGAGGTTGGGCGCAAAGCCGCCCTCGTCGCCCACGCCGCCGCCCAGGCCGGCCTCGTGCAGCACGCCCTTGAGGGTGTGGTAGACCTCGGCGCACCAACGCAGGCCCTCGGCAAAGCTCGGGGCGCCCACCGGCATGATCATGAACTCCTGGAAGTCAACGTTATTGTCGGCATGGACGCCACCGTTGAGGATATTCATCATAGGCGTGGGCAGCAGGTGGGCGTTGACGCCGCCCAGGTACTGGTACAGCGACAGGCCCGCCGACTCGGCAGCGGCGCGGGCGACGGCCAGCGACACGCCCAGGATGGCGTTGGCACCGAGCTTGGTCTTGTTGGGGGTACCGTCCGCGGCAATCAGCGCGGCATCGACGGCGCGCTGGTCGAAGGCGTCGAGGCCCACGACGGCGTTAGCGCACTCGTTATTGACGTGCTCGACGGCCTGCGAAACGCCCTTGCCCAGATAGCGGCCCTTGTCGCCGTCGCGCAGCTCACATGCCTCAAAGGCGCCGGTCGAAGCACCCGAAGGCACCATTGCGCGGCCAAAGCTGCCGTCCTCGAGCACGACCTCGACCTCGACGGTGGGATTGCCGCGGCTGTCGAGCACCTCGCGACCGTAGACGTCCAAAATATCGCTCATGTTGTCTCCCTCTCACTTGGAAACGGGTTGAATGCTTGGCGACACGGCTTGCACGCTACAGCGGCGCGCAGGTTCATAAGTTAGCCTTATCGCACTTTTTGCATTATGCCCTAAGTTAGACAAGGGATACAATCTTTTTAAAAATAATAGGGGCGATGGGACAAGTCCGTCCCGTCGCCCCCGCAGTCTTACTCCTCTGCCTTTGCGGCATCCCAGAGGTCATTGAGGCCGTGGGTCGAAAGCTCGGCCAGATCCACGTGGGCGTCGGCCGCCATCTGCTCCATCGCGGCCCAGCGGCGGCGGAACTTTGCCGTACTGGCACGCAGGGCGCTCTCGGCGTCAATTCCCTCCTTGCGCGCAACGTTGACCAGGGCAAAGAGCAGGTCGCCAAACTCCATCTCGCGCTCGGGAGAACCGGGAGCCTCGGCCTCAAACTCGGCACGCTCCTCGGCAACCTCGTCCCACACGTCCTGGACCGTCTCCCACTCAAAGCCCACGGCAGCCGCCTTGCGCGACACCTTCTGAGCCTGCATCAGCGCCGGCAGGTGCGTGGGCACACCGTCGAGCAGACCCTCGGGTGCGGCCCCGACTGCCGCCACGGCCTGGTCTTTGGCGGCCTTCTCGGCAAGCTTGACCTCGTCCCAAATCTTGAGCACCTCGTCGGAGTTGTCGGCATCCGCATCGCCAAACACGTGCGGGTGACGACGGATGAGCTTGGCGTCGATATCGCGCGCCACATCGGCCAGCGAAAACTCGCCGGCATCCGCCGCAATCTGCGCATGCAGTACGACCTGCATGAGCACGTCGCCCAACTCCTCGCGCAGGTGTGCCGCGTCGTCGGCCTCGATGCAGTCGAGCGCCTCGTAGGCTTCCTCGATCATGTTCTTGCCAATGCTGCGGTGCGTCTGCTCGCGGTCCCACGGGCAGCCGTCGGGCTGACGCAGGCGCCAGATGGTCTGCACCAGATGCTGCAGCTCGGCCGACGCGTCTACCAGCGTGGACAGGTCGCGCGAGCCCTCGGCATTTTGCTGAGCCAGCTGCTCTGCCATGGTTATTCCTCCTCCAGGATCACGTGACGGAACGCGCCGTCCTCGTAGATGCCATAGCTGTGCGTACCGTCCTTGGGAATGCTCACGCTGCCGGGGTTGAAGAGCCACAGGCCCGGGTGCGCCTCGCTTGCCTCGTTAACCTTGATGTGCGTGTGGCCGTAGACGAGCGCGGAGCCCTCGGGCAGCGCGGGCGCGTGATCAACGCTGTTATGCATGCCAGCGCCAAAGACGTGGCCATGCGTCAGGAACAGCTCGCGGCCGGTCTCGTCGAACAGCGTGGCGTAGTCGGCCATGACGGGGAAGTCGAGGACCATCTGGTCGACCTCGGCGTCGCAGTTGCCGCGCACCGCGATGATGCGGTCGGCCAGGGCGTTGAGCAGCGGAATCACGCGCTTGGGAGCGTAGTCGCGCGGCAGGTCGTTGCGCGGGCCGTGGTAGAGCAGGTCGCCCAGCAGCACGATGCGGTCGGGCTGCTCGGATTCGATGGCGGCGACCAGGCGCTCGGTCCAGTATGCCGAGCCGTGAATGTCGGAAGCGATGAGGTATTTCATGGGGAGTCCTTTCGGTGTGGGGTTGATGGGGCTGGGCGCGGGATGTCGCCGGCCGCGCTATTCAAATCGCAGTGCTGGGGCTTGTGCCGCCTGCATCACGCGCTGGAGCGGCACATTATGCTCGCGGGCAAGACGGGCGCAGTCCTCGTACTCGGGCGCCGCACGCTCACTGCCGTCGGGCAGGGTGGCTACTTTGACGGCCACCTCGCCCCAAGGCGTCGCTACCTGCTCAAAACGACGCGGCAGGCAGACGCGTTCCATCACCTGGCGACGAACGGCGTTGGTCGTGGTCTCCAAAAAGATAATCGTCTGTAGGCGCTCGATATCCTCGTGCGAGCAGATCACCTGCAACTGCCATCCGGGGCGGCCCTTTTTGCAGTAGAGGGACAGCCAGTGCACCTCGCGGGCGCCGGCCTCGCGCAGGCGGTCAGCGGCGTAGGCGAGCACCTCGGGCGACGCGTCATCGATGTCGCACTCCAGCTTGACGATAGTTTCGGGCGCATCGGTCTCGCGAGACAGCGGGGATGTGCTATCGCATTGCATACGGTCCGGATCCTTTCCGCGCGGGCTCGTTTTGTTCACCCAAACGCTAGCACATCGGACGTGGCGCAGGCGTGACTTTCGTCCGTCGCCGCCCTCGCCCCTATCTAAACGTGTACGTCAGCCTCCAAACATGTCATTTTTTGTCGGTTTTGGAGGCTGACGTACACGTTTTGGAGCGAGGCCGCACACGATCAGAATTGCGCCCGCACTCCGTCCACCACAAAGTTCGCCGCACTCAACAATTTTGGACTTTCTACGCAGTTCATCGACCAAAAATTACCCTCGGCATACTTACCCGCTGCACGATGTTACTCTAGTTGCATTTGGCTAACTAAGCGGCTGCCGAGGACCCCACCCGGCACCGTTACGGCATAGGAGGTTTCATGTTCGAGAAGCGGCTCTTCTCCCTGGTTCCGCAGGCAACGCCCTACATTATGGCAAGCGTCCTGTTTAAGTGGATCGCGCTCATGGCAAACATCACGGTGATGTGGGTGCTTGCGCGCATCTTGGGCGGCATCGTCACGGACGGCCTTTCCGCCGCACTCGCCGTCGATGCCCTCGCACAGGCGGCCTTGCCGCTCGCCGCCGCCATCATCGTGCGCGCCGCCTCCATCTACCTGGCCCAACGCGCCGGCGACAAGGCCGCGTTCGAGGCCGTCCGCCGCGTGCGCTCACTCGTCTACGACAAGCTCACCGCACTCGGCCCCTCCTACACCGAGACCGTCCCCACCGCCGAGGCCGTCCAGACCAGCGTCGAGGGCGCCACGCAACTCCAGGTGTACTTTGGCGGCTACCTGCCGCAGCTCTTCTTTGCCGGCTTGGCGCCCATCACGCTGTTTGTGCTGCTCGTGGGCCAGGCGGGTTTTCCCGCCGCGCTGCTGCTCGCCTGCGTTCCGGTCATTCCCGTCTCCATTATGATGGTCATGCGCAACGCCAAAAAGATCGGTGCCGAGTACTGGGGCAGCTATGTCGATCTTGGCGGCATGTTCCTGGAAGCCGTGCAGGGTCTCACTACCCTTAAGGTCTACCAGGCCGATCGCAGTTGGCACGAGCGTATCAACGCCGAGTCCGAGCGTTTCCGCGCAGCGACCATGCGCCTGCTGGTGATGCAGCTGCGTTCCATTTGCGTTATGGACCTGGTCGTCTACATGGGCGCCGCGCTCGGCATTATCGTAACCGCGCTGCAGCTCGCCACGGGCAAGATTGGCTTTGAGGCGGCCTTTCTCATCGTCTTTCTGTCGCAGGAGTTCTTTTTGCCAATGCGCCGCCTGGGATCGCTGTTCCACACGGCCATGAACGGCATGGCCGCCTCGCGCCGCATGTTTGGCATTTTGGATACGCCCGAGCCCGAGCGCGGCGATGTCGAGCTTGACGGTCGCGGCGATGTCGAGCTCGCGGGCGTGAGTTATGCATACGGCGACCGCACGGTGCTGGACAGCGCCAGCGCGACCATTGCGCACGGCTCGCTCGTGGCACTCGTGGGCGAAAGTGGCGGCGGCAAGTCCACGCTCGCGGGGATCATCGCGGGCCGCAAGGGTGCCTACCGTGGCAGCGTTCGCATCGGCGGCGTCGAGCTGCGCGACGCCACGGCCGCCTCACTCATGCGCGCCGTCACCCTGGTGCCCATCAACGGTTACCTGTTTGCCGGCACCCTGCGCGACAACCTGCTGCTCGCCCAGCCCAGCGCCACCGATACCGAGCTTTTGCGCGCACTCGACCGCACGCGCGTGGCGGCCTTTGTGCAGGCCAACGGCGGGCTCGACATGGTGATTAACGAGGGCGGCACCAACCTTTCGGGCGGTCAGCGCCAGCGCGTGTGCATGGCCCGCGCCCTGCTGCACGACTCGCCGATCTATGTGTTTGACGAGGCTACGAGCAACGTCGATGCCGCAAGCGAGGCCGCGATCGGCGAGGTCATCGCGTCGCTTGCCGGCGGGCACACTGTAATTGTGGTGGCACACCGCCTGTCGACGATCGTGGACGCCGATCAGATCCTGGTGCTGGAACGCGGCCGCATTGCCGAGCACGGGACTCACGGCGAGCTCTTGGCCGCCGCGGGCGCCTATGCGCGCATGTGGAACAGCCAGAAGCAGCTCTCGGCATATGCGTATGCAGAGGGTGATGCTGAGGATGCCGGCGCGGTTGAGGCTGTTGACGGCAGCGCCGCCTGTGCCGATGGCCTCAACGGTACTAGTTCGTCTTCCGCTGCCGCGGCGCCTGACTCCGGCCGCGCCCGTCGCTCGGCGCCGTCCATCATGTGGCGCATGATGGGGCTCGTCCGACCGCTTGCCGGCTGGCTTGTGCTAGCCGTCGCGCTGGGCAGCATCGGCATGCTCACCGCCGCGTTCGTGCCGGCCTTTGGCGCCCTTGGCCTTATGGCCGCGCTGGGCCGCAACGCCTTGGGGCTTGGTCTTATCGCAGCATGCGCGGCCTGCGCCGCCTGCGGCATCGCGCGCGGGCCGCTCCACTACGGCGAGCAGCTCTGCAACCATTACATCGCATTCCGTCTGCTCGCACACATTCGCGACCTGGTGTTTGGCGCCCTGCGCCAGCTCGCCCCCGCCAAGCTCGAGGGCCGCGGCAAGGGCGAGCTCGTGAGCCTGGTCACCTCGGATATCGAGCTGCTCGAGGTCTTCTACGCGCACACCATCTCGCCCATTGCCATAGCTCTGGTCTGCACCGTTGTGTTTGAGGGCTTTTTGCTGGCTGTGAGCCCCGAGCTCGCGGGCATCGCGCTCGTGGCCTACGCGGTCCTGGGCGTGCTGCTGCCCCTGACCTCGGCCAAGGCATGCGGCACCACCGGCCGCCAGAGCCGCGAGGGCGCCGGTAAGCTGGGCGCCTTTGTACTCGACAGTCTGCGCGGCGCGGGCGAGACCATCCAGTTTGCCGGTGGCACCGATCGCAGCCGTGCCCTGGGCAAGCTGACCGAGCAAGTCGGCGCCGTGGACGCGCGCCTCAAGCGCCGCCAGGCGGTCAGCGAGGCCGTAGCCGATGCGCTTATTCTTGTGGCTAATCTGGTGATGCTCGGGCGTGCGCTGCAGCTGGTGGCTGCGGGAACGATTGACTTTGCCGCAGCGTTTGTCGCCGTCTTTACCTTTGTGTCGTCGTTTGGCTCGGTGATGGCCGTGAGCCGCCTGGGCGCCTCACTGCAGGAGACGCTCGCCTCGGGCGCACGCGTGCTCGATTTGCTCGACGAGCAGCCCCAGTGCGCCGAGGTCGCCGATGGACAGAACGTTGAGTTTGCCGGCGCCGCAGCCGAGCATGTGAGCTTTAGCTATGTGGGCGGCGTGGACGCGGGCGGTGCGGGCGCCACAGAGCAGGTCGCGAACGACACCGCTGCGAGTCTCATCCTCGACGACGTGACCTGCACCTTTGCGCCCGGTACCATGACCTGCATCATGGGGCGCTCGGGCTCGGGCAAGTCGACGCTGCTTAAGCTGCTCATGCGTTTTTGGGACCCCGCAGCTGGCACCATCACGGTGAGCGGCGTCGATGCCCGCCACATCAACACGGCGAGCCTGCGCAGCCACGAGGCCTATATGACCCAGGACACACATCTGTTCTGCGGCACCGTACGCGAGAATCTGCTGGTTGCGCACGCCAGCGCCACCGATGCCGAGCTGCTCGACGCTTGCCGCTCCGCTTCGCTTACCGCCCTCATCGACCGCCTGCCGCAGGGTCTCGACACGCCCGTTGCCGAGCTGGGCGACTCGCTTTCGGGCGGCGAGCGCCAGCGCATCGGCCTTGCGCGCATCTTCCTCAACGACGCGCCTTTCATCTTGCTCGACGAGCCCACCAGCGCACTTGACGCTCTCAACGAGGCAGCCGTAATGCAGGCCGTTGACGAGCTCAAGCGCCGCGGCAAGACCATTGTGCTCGTAAGCCACCGTGCCAGCACCTGCGCGTTTGCCGATTTCTCGCTTTCGGTCGAGCACGGGAGGCTGAGCTAATGGCGCGCACCGCCGACACGCCGGAGCTGGCGCGCAAACGTGCACGCGAGGCCCAGATGGTGTCGCAGATGATTGCACTGTGGTGCCGCGGGCATCATGGCGGCGGGCATGCGGTCGAACAGGCTGGCAACGATGAGTCCGTGCGCGTGAAGCTCGGCCTTCGGACCATTACGCTCTGCCCTGAATGCGCCGAGCTGCAGAAATACGCCATCGCGCGCATTGAGCACTGCCCGCACATGGGCACCAAGACATTTTGCTCGGCCTGTCCTTCGCATTGCTACCGGCCTGCCATGCGCGAGAAGATCCGCGAGGTCATGCGCTGGTCAGGACCGCGTATGATCCGCTATCGTCCCGTCACCGCCGTGCGGCACGCGATTATAACCGTGCAGTCCAAACGAGCGGCGACACGAAACAAGTAGTCGCCGGCGCCGGCACGCGCCGCCTGCCCTTTCCAGTCGGTTTCGACTTGCAGCGTTCCCGCCGCGCCGAGGCTGCGCCATTACAATGGAACGGATTCGCCAAATGCAAAGGAGTCGCCATGTCCGCCTGCCCGCTGGTCGATTGCCATACCCACACCTCGTTTTCGGATGGCCATGCCTCGTTTGAGGACAACGTCCGCGCCGCTGCTGCGGCCGGCTGCCGCGTCATGGTCTCGACTGACCACCTCACCCTGCCCGCCAGCATGGACGCCAACTGCGAAGTGCAGGTTGTCGAGGACGACCTGACGGCGCATCGCCTGGCATTTGAGGACGCCCGCAAGCTTGCCGCGCAAATCGCGCCGGAGCTCGAGCTTATCTATGGCTTTGAATGCGATTGGTACGAGGGCTGCGAGCCCTTGGTAGAGCACTGGTCCCAGGGCGCCGTCGTACGTCTGGGCAGCGTGCACTGGATTGGCAACCCGGGCGATATTGCGGCAGGCGCCGCGGGCACGGCAGGGACAGAGGACGTCGCGCGCCCCGATACACCCGATTCCCTTTGCGGTTGGATCGACGACGATACCAACCTGCATGTTTGGGAAAACTTAGGCGTGCGCGGCGTGTGGGAGTGCTACGTCGACGACTGGTGCCGTGCTTGCGAAAGCTCACTCAACTTTGACGCGATGGCCCATCCCGACCTGGTCATGCGCTTTTCGAAGGACGGCTTTGCACCCGACTTTGACCCCGCGCCGTTTTGGGAGCAGATGGCCGAATGCGCCCACGATACGGGTCGCCGCGTTGAGGTCTCGACCGCCGCACCGCGCAAGGGGCTCGACGATTACTACCCCGCGACCGGGCTGTTGCGCCGCTTCGCCCATGCCGAGGTGCCCATCACCTTTGGCTCGGACGCGCACCGCGCCTGCGACATCTGCTGGAACATCCGCGAGACCCAGGCCCACGCCTACGACTGCGGCTACCGGGCCTTCGATATCCCCCACCCCACCGGCGAATGGGAATCCACGCCCCTCGCCTAACTAGTCGTTTAAGAACGTCCCCAATGACTAGTGGCGGCGGGCGTTGAGTTCGCCGGCCAGTTCGTCGAGGGTGATGCCGTAGCGCTCGAGCGTCACGAGCAGGTGGTAGATCAGGTCGCCGGCCTCGTAGCGGATGTGATCGTGGTCGTTATCCTTGCAGGCCATGATCACCTCGCTCGCCTCCTCGGCAAGCTTCTTGAGAAGCTCGTCCTCGACGTCGGTCAGCAGACGCGCGGTATAGCTCTCCTGCGGCGATGCGTCGCGACGACCGTGAATCACCTCGGCCAGTCCCGTCAGCGTCTCACCGATGTTTCCCGGCTGCACGTTAGCTGTTCTGACTCCCATGGTTATTTCCTCTCGTTACTGCAGCGTAAAGTAATTACCGGTCTCATCGAACCGAGGCTTTGCGCCCTTTTTCTCAAAGAACTCAACGATGACGGCATGGGCCTCATCGAGCCTTTCCTTCTCGGCCTCGAGCCAAAGCGACTGCGCCCCGCAGGCATCGGTCAGGTGCACGCGGCACGGCACGCCCACGCGGAGGAGCTCGGCGTTGCAGTCAGCGACTTCGAACGGCGTCACGACCTTCATCGTGTTTCCCCCTTTACGTGCTTAAAGAAGCAGGTACGGTTGCCGGTATGGCAGGCAGGACCCGGCGAGTCAACCTTGACCAGCAGCGTATCGCTATCGCAGTCGGCCCAGAGCTCCTTGACCTCCTGCATGTTGCCACTCGTCGCGCCCTTGTTCCAGAGCTCCTGGCGGCTGCGGCTCCAAAACCACGTGGTGCCGGTCTTGAGCGTCAGTCCCACCGACTCCTCGTTCATCCAAGCAACCATAAGCACCTCACCGGTGTCATGCTGCTGAACCACACAAGGAATCAGCCCGTAGGCGTCATATTTGAGCTCTGCCGCGGTTGTCACTTGCTCCATTTAAAAGTCCAATCTCACAGGAATCCCTTGGCTGGCCATATACTCCTTCACCTGGCGAATGCTGAAAGTTCCAAAGTGAAAGACGCTGGCCGCCAGCACGGCATCGGCCTCGCCCTCGATCACGCCCTCGGCGAAATGCTCGAGCGTGCCCACGCCGCCGCTCGCGATGACGGGGATTGGCACCGCGCGCGCCACGGCGCGGGTGAGCGCCAGGTCAAAGCCGGCCTTGGTGCCGTCGCGGTCCATGCTGGTCAGCAGAATCTCGCCGGCGCCGCGGCGAGCCGCCTCCTCGGCCCACGCCACCGCGTCGATACCCGTGGCATTGCGGCCTCCCGCGATAAAGACCTCCCACTTGTCGGCATCCGGCTGCCCAGGCAGGCCGACGCGCTTGGCATCGATCGCCACGACCACGGCCTGGCTGCCAAACGCCGCGGCAGCTTGGCTGATCAGCGATGGGTCGCGCACAGCGGCAGAGTTGAGCGATACCTTGTCGGCACCGGCCGCCACCATCGTTCGCATGCCCGCAAGGTCGCGAAAGCCACCGCCCACGGCGTAGGGAATGGCGAGCTCCTCGGCCGCATGCGCCGCCATCTCGATGGTCGTCGCACGGTTGTCGCTCGTGGCAGTGATGTCCAGGAACACGACCTCGTCCGCACCCTCGCGATCGTAGGCACGGGCAAGCTCCACCGGATCGCCCGCATCGCGCAGGCTCACAAAGTTGACGCCCTTGACCACGCGGCCGTCCTTAACGTCCAGGCAGGGAATGACGCGTTTGGTAAGCATGGGCTACTCCTCCCCTCGCGCGGCGGCCAACGCCTGTACCAGCGTAAAGTTGCCCTCGTAGAGCGCGCGACCGGTGATGGCGCCCTCAATAGCGCCCTCGCCCACCGCGGTCAGTGCGCGGATATCGTCGAGCGTCGAGATGCCGCCCGAAGCCACGACGGGAAAGCCCGCGACCTCGGCCACATGGCGATACGCCGCCACGTCGATGCCCGTCTGCATGCCATCGCGCGCGATGTCGGTATACACCAGATGCTTAAAGCCCAGCTCGGTGAGCTGCGCCACGGCGTCGTCGAGCGCCACACCCGCGCCGTCGCGCCAACCATTCACCTTGACCTGGCCGTCACGGGCGGCAATGTCTGCCACCAGTAACTCGCCAAAGCCTTGCGCCGCCACCTCGGCAAATCCCGGCTCGGTCACGAGCACCGTGCCTAGCGCGATGCGACGCGCGCCGTAGCCGGCCAGCTCGTCGATGCGCGCGAGCGAACGAACGCCGCCGCCCACGTCCGCGGACAGACCGTCGACGCCGCAGATGGCCTTAATCGCTGCCAAGTTGGCAGCGCACGCGTCCTCGTCCTCGCCAAAGGCAGCGGACAGGTCGACGACGTGCACCCAGCTCGCGCCCTGCTCGGCAAAGGAGCGGGCAACGGCCACGGGGTCGTCAGAATACACCTTACAGCGGCTCCGGTCGCCGCGCTCCAGGCGCACGACCTTGCCGCCGATCAAATCGATTGCGGGAAACAGAATCATCGGCCGGCCCCCTCGACGATGCTCACGAAGTTCTTAAGGATGCGCTGACCCAGCGCAGAGGATTTCTCGGGATGGAACTGGCAGCCCCACACGTTGCCGTGGCGCACGATGCACGGGAAGCTCCGTGTATAGTGCGTGCGCGCCAACACATCGGCGGCATCGACGTCGTCGGCCACCGCGTAGCTGTGAGTGAAATACATGTTGGCGCCCTCGGCAAAACCGGCAAGCAACGGATCGGCCGCACCGGCGGGCGTCATGCGCACCTGGTCCCAGCCCACGTGCGGGACCTTCAGACGGCTCGACTCCAGGTGCGTGCACGAGCCACGCATGATGCCCAGGCCATCGACCCAGGGACCACCGGCCTGCTCGGAGGCATCGTCGTCCGCGTCCGCGTCCTCGTTCGCAGGCACGCCCTCGTTGCCGCGCTCAAAAAACAGCTGAAGGCCCAGGCAGATGCCGAGCAGCGGAGTTCCGGCGGCAACGGCATCGAGCACGGCCACCTCCTCGCCGCTCTGACGCATAAAGGCGATCGCGTCATAGAACGCACCCACGCCCGGGATGACCAGGCCGTCGGCGTTGCGGATCTGCTCCGGATCGTCCGACGTGCAGGCGGCAGCACCGGCGCGCGCAAGCCCGCGCACGACGCTCGACAAGTTGCCCTTGTGGTAGTCGACCACCACGATCTTCGGTTCGCCCACGCGACCCCTCCACTTCTCATCATCCAAAACCACCACAAAGAGGACAGGCATCTTCGTGGTGGTTTTACCCTTGTGACGGTTACAGCGAGCCCTTGGTGCTGGGGATACCCTGCACGCGGGGATCGAGTTCGCAGGCGCGGCGCATCGTGCGGCCCACGGCCTTAAAGGCGGCCTCGATAATGTGGTGCGAATTGCCGCCCGCCAGCTCGCGCACGTGCAGCGTGAGCTTGGCATCGCGCGCAAAGGCATAGAAGAACTCGACGGCCAGCTCGGTATCAAAGCTGCCCACGCGCTCAGTCGGCACGGGCAGCTCGCAATAGGCCTGCCCGCGACCCGAGATATCCACGGCGGCCATCACGAGTGTCTCGTCCATGGCGATCGCCGCGTCGGCAAAGCGCGTAATACCCGCCTTGTCGCCCAGCGCCTGGCAAAACGCCTCGCCCAGCACAATGCCCGTGTCCTCAACGGTGTGGTGCGCGTCGACCTCGACGTCGCCCACCGCATGCACCGTCAGATCGAACAGGCCATGGCGGCCAAAAGCGTTGAGCATGTGGTCGAAAAACGGCACGCCGGTCGAGATATCGCACACGCCAGATCCGTCCAGGTCGAGCTTTACGACAATGTCGGTCTCGCCCGTCTTGCGGGTTACCTCGGCATAGCGGTCCATCTACATCTCCTCCTTCACCAGCGCGGCAAACGCAGCCAGCACCTCATCGTTTTCCTGTGGGGTGCCCACGGTAATGCGCAGGCAGTCCGCGAGCCCCGGCGCGTAGCTAAAGTCGCGCACCAAAATCGAATACTCGTCGCGCAGACGCTCGCGCACGCGCGTGGCATGCGGCGTGCGCACGAGCACAAAGTTCGCCGCGCTCGGCCATGCCTCCACGGGCATGCCCTCGGCAGCCATTGCGCGCAGGGCGCACAGCTCGCGCTCGCGCTCGGATGCGATCTGTGCCACCACGGGCGTGTAGACATCACGGGCACGCACGCAGGCAAGTGCTGCCGCCTGGCTCAGCACGTTAACTGAATAGATCTGGCGAATCGCCGCGAACACGTCGATGACTTCCGGCGCCGCGATCACGTAACCCAGACGCGTACCGGCAGCGCCAAACGCCTTGGACAACGTATGCAGAATCACCAGGTTGGGATGCTCGGCGATAAGCCCCTGCGCCGTGGTGACCGCGCCAAACGAATCGTCGGCAAACTCCACGTAGGCCTCGTCAACCATTACCATGCCGGGGCACGCATCGCACAGCGCCGCGACAAAGTCGAGCGGTGCCACGTCACCCGTGGGGTTGTTGGGCGAGGTCACGATTGCCAGGTTGCACTCGGACGCCGCCGCAAGCACGGCTGCCTGGTCGAGCTCAAAGGTCGCGGGGTCGCGCCACACGTCGCGCACCTCGGTCTGACAGAGCGACGCAAAGAACGCATACTCGCTAAAGCACGGCGGGCAGTTGAGCAGGGTCCGTCCCGCGCCGCCAAACGCCAGCAGGTAGTTATAGAGCAGCTCGTCGCCGCCGTTGCCCACGCAGACATTCTCGCGCGCCACACCATGCCAAGCGGCAAGCTCGTCGCGCAGATCGTTGGACATGGGATCGGGATAGCGGTTGAGCGGCGTGGCAGCCAGGGCGGCGTCGACCGCCTCGCGCACGCCAGCCGGCACGGGATAGGTGTTCTCGTTGGCCGAAAGGTTGATGCGCGTGGGCGTAAAGTTGGGATCGTAGGGCTCAATACCGGCCAGGTAAGGCTGGACGAGCTCCTTCATGCGAGGCGTGAGTTCGGCCATATTAGGCCTCCCCGCCGGTTACGCCAGCGCCATCTGCGCCTGCAGCCGCCAGGTCCACGCCCTCGGCAACCGTCGCCACGGCGTCGCCCGGCCAGGCAACCCTGGTCAGGTCGGCCGCGGCGAGCGACTCGGCGCTCACGGCATCCTCGCCCTGCTCCAACACGCGGCGACGCAGTGCGGCCGAAAGCGCGTGCGCCCACAGGCCCTCGGCCTCGGCCAAACGCTGCGTAGCGGGAGCGTCGGAGAGCAGGCCCTCGGGCGTATAGCATATAACGCTCGAGCGCTTAACGAACTCTTCGACCGAAAGCGGGTTGGAGAACATGGCCGTGCCGCCGGTCGGCAACGTGTGGTTGGGACCGGCAACGTAATCGCCGAGCGGCTCGGAGCTCCAAGCGCCCACAAAGATGGCGCCGGCGTTGCGAATGCCGCCGAGCAGGCCCATCGCATCCTTGCAGTGCAGCTCCAGGTGCTCGGGCGCCACGGTGTTCACGGCCTCGACGGCGGCCGCCATGTCGGCGGCCACCACGATGGCGCCTTCGTTATCGAGCGAAGCGCACGTAATCTCGGCGCGCGGCGACTGCGCTACCAGAATGTCGATACCCGCCTCGACCTCACGCGCAAACTGCTCGTCGCAGGTCACCAGATAGCAGGCCGCCAGCGGATCGTGCTCGGCCTGAGCCATCAGGTCGGCCGCGACCACCATAGGCTTGGCCGTGGCATCGGCCAGCACGCAGACCTCGGAGGGACCGGCGACCATGTCGATACCCACGTCACCCGAGACAATCTGCTTGGCAGCGGCAACAAAGGCGTTGCCCGGGCCGGTGATTTTGTCGACGCGCGGAATGGTCTCGGTACCGTACGCCAGCGCGGCCACGGCCTGGGCGCCGCCCACCATATAGATTTCGTCCACGCCGCCGAGCTTGGCCGCCGCGAGCGTATACGGGCTAATCAGTCCATCCTTTTGCGGCGGGGTCACCATGACCACGCGCTCAACGCCGGCAACCTTGGCGGGAATGGCGTTCATAAGCACGGTGGAAGGGTACTGCGCGCGACCGCCCGGCACGTAGATGCCGGCCGCAGCAAGCGGGGTCACCTTAACGCCGAGCATCGTGCCGTCCGGGCGCGTGGTAAACCAGCTCTGCTCGACCTCGCGCTGGTGGAACTCGCGAATCTGGCGCGCAGCCTTTTCGAGCGCGGCGACAAAGGCCGGATCGAGGCCTTCGAGCGCGGCATCGATCTGCTCCTGCGGAAGACGGAAGCCCTGCAGCTCAACACCGTCAAAACGCTGGCAGTAATCGCGCACCGCGGCATCGCCGTTGGCACGCACGTTGGCCACGATATCGCGGGCGGCGTCGATGATGTTTTGCGGCAGCACGCCCTTACGGTTGAGCTGGTTGGTAACGAGGCGCTCACCGGGAGCAAGCTTGATGGTCTTCATTTCGGTATCCCCTATCGGTCGAGGTTGTGTTCGAAAAACGAGAGACCGGGCGGCGGCGCCAGTCGGCCCGCCGCCCGGACGTTGGGGCGCCCGTGCGTGCTCGCGCTATTGTGCCGAGCCCGCAACGGGCTCAAAATGCTTGTCCTTAACAGCCGCGGCCAGGCGATCGGCCAGGTTGCGAACGCGCGGGTCCAGGCGCGCGGCGCCCGGGTTGACAAAGAAGCGGGCCGTGCAGTCCATGATGCGGCCGGTGATGACCAAGTCGTTGTCGCGCAGCGTGGCGCCCGTGGCGGTAATGTCCACGATGCGATCGGTCATGCCGACGATGGGCCCCAGCTCGATATTGCCGTGCAGCGAAACGATGTCGGCGTTCACGCCGCGCTCGGCATACCAGGCACTCGCGATACGCGGGTACTTGGTTGCCACGCGAAGCGACCCGCGGCGGGCATAGTTGCGCTCGGCCTGACCGGCGCGCCACGCGGGCTCCGCCTCGATAAAGGTGCACAGGCCGTAGCCCAGATCGACCAGCTGCAGCAGGTTGAGGTCGGCCTCGATGAGCGAGTCCCAACCGCAGATGCCGCAATCGGCACCGCCGCAGCCCACAAAGGCGGGTGCATCGCTGGGTCGCACGATGACAAACTCGATATCGCCGACCGTGCCCTCGCCGGCACGCGTGTCGCGGCCGCGCACAATCAGGTGACGGCCGGGGTCACGCAGCTCAGAGACGTCCAGGCCCGCGGCCTCGAGCACGTCGAGCGTGTCGGCCTTAAGCGAGCCCTTGGGCACGGCGATACGCAGCGGGCCCTCGGCGCCACGGCCCGCAGCATGGTCGCCATCGGAAGCGGCATCCTCGGCCGAGGTGCGCGCGGCCTCCAGGCGCTCGAGCGAAAAGGCGAAGCCCGCCGCCGGCACCTCGATACCGGCGCCAAATGCGCCGGTAAAGATGGAGTCATAGCGTCCGCCCGAACCGACCGGATCGGGCAAGCCGCCGGCATAGGCCTTAAAGACCAGGCCCGTGTAGTAATCGAAAGAGTTCATGATAGAGAAGTCGAACGACAGCACCTGGGCGTCCTCGGGTGCCAGGCCCTCGACCAGGGCACGCAGCTCGCGCGTCAGCGGCGCGACGATACCGGCGGCCTCCAGCAGCGCGTCCACGCGGTCGAGTACCTCGGCACCGCCGTGCAGACGCGGCAACTCGCTAATGGCGGCCTTGACGGCATCGGACTCGGCGCTTGCCGCCACGCGGGCATCGAGGCCCACAAAGTCGTTGGCGTGCACACAGCGCAGGGCCTCGGCGGCCAGCTCGCGATCCTCGCACGCCGCGAGCAGCTCCTTAAACGGGCGTACGCTACCTGCGATAATGCGCGCATCGGGCAGTGCCAGCTTGCGCACGGCCTCGGCCACCAGCGAGACGATCTCGACATCGCCCGCGGTATCGCCCGCACCGATAAGCTCAAAGCCCAACTGTGTAAACTGGCGCGAACCACCGGCATTTCGCTGACACTCACGAACCACCGGCGCCTCGTAGCGAAGGCGCAGGGGCAGGTCGGCAGCGCGCATGCGGGTCGAAACCAGGCGTACGATCGGCAGCGTGTTGTCGGGACGGACCACCAACAAGCGGCCGTCGTCGTCAAAAAGCTTGAACGGAGTATCCGCGATGCGGCCGCCTTCCTCGAGCGAACCCTTGTCCTCGAGTAGCGGCGTCTCGACCGGAAGGTAATGATGCTCCCTGAAGCAGCCCTTCACCGTCAGCGCAATCTCCTCGCGCGCCTGAGCCTCCTCGGGCAATATGTCCCGGAATCCCCACGGTGTGGCCGTCATCTGGTGAGCCTCCTCATGCTGTGTTTCATATAGAGCAGAAGACCGGCATAGCTCCGCCGGTCTTCTGGGTACTTTAGCATACTAGAGTGCTTGCGGGGAAAATCCGTCGCAGCCGCTCACACCGTATTCATCTGGAAACATAGGGTAGGTTGCCGCAGCCCGACCCCACCTAGGCGCCAATCGCACGACGATACTCTGCCATTACCTGCGCATCGGCAGCTGCGGGGTCGGCAAAATAGCGCCCGTCATAGGTCTCGGCCGAAACAACTCCGCGATAGCCGCGCGCCACCAGCCTATCCAGGTCGGCGCGCATATCGCGGTCGCCGTCACCCCAGGCAAGATGCGTCGTGCCATCTGCCGCAACATCGACAAAATGCACGTGGGCGACATCATCGCCAAGCAGATCGAAATAATCGTCGATGGTATCCCCCGCCACCGCCATGGCGCCCATATCCAGACACGCCTTAAGTGCCGGATGGTCAACTGCCTCAATCATGCGCTTCGTGTCGGCCGCCGAGTTCACGATTATCGACTCAACCGGTTGTAGAGCCTCGAGCACCAGTCGCACGCCGCGTTCTCCCGCATGCTCGGCAATCGCACGCAGCATCGAGGCACTGCGACCCCACGCGTCCTCGATCGGCTCGTTCAAAAATGCCCAGCCGCTCGAGACCATGACCTGCTCGGCTCCAAGTTCCGCCGCGATATCCACAACGTTCTTAAAGTACGCGAGCGTGCGGGTAGGCGCTTCATTCCCGCGCGCTGCGATATTCCACGGCTTGGGGTTGTTCTGTTCGGGACAAAGCCCCACAATCCGAACTCCATACCGCTGTGACAGCTCCCGCACCTGCTCGATCGAATCGTATCCATGGCAATCGACATACAGATGCATCGCCCCGGTCCAAAGCTCGCAACACGTGTAGCCCGAGGCCGCTGCCGAGGAAAAGAATTCCTCAAGGTCAAAATAACGATGGCTGATATTCATGACGGCAAGCTGCGGATACTCCATCTTGTCCACCTTTCGGCAAAAGGGCGCCGCAGCACAATGTGCGCGACGCCCCCTCTTACATTGTTTTAATTATGACGGATGCCCTACTGAACACCAAGCACTCCAAAGAACGCGCCGGCGATACTCACGAGTAGAATCACGAGCATGATGAGCAGCGGATTCATCTTCTTCTTGAGCATGAGATAGACAATTCCAAACAGCCCCATCGTGACAAAGCCCGGGAAGATTCCGTTGAGCAGCTCGGCGAGCGTCTGAGCGCCATCGCCCGCGCCGACCATGAGCGGAATGTCCACGGTGACCATCTCCATGGTCATAGCGCCGATCACCATGGCGCCCATGATAGAGGCCATCTTGACGATCGTGTCCATAATGCCCGATTCCTGGACCTTGCTGATCATGTCCGAGCCAAAGCGATATCCCACAAACGTCAGCAGGTAACGGATGATGTAGTGGGGGACGTTGAACACGAGCAGGAACAAAATCGGGCCAAGAATAGAGCCCTGCAGCGCCAGCGACGTGCCGACACCCGTTGCCAAAATTCGCAGCGTACCCCAGTAGAAGGCATCGCCCACGCCGGACAGCGGTCCCATCAAAGCAAGCTTGACATTAGAGATCGCGCTCGTGTCAAAGTTATCTTCGGTGGCGTTGACTTCTTCCATTGCGGCAGCAATGGACATGGGGAGCGTCGAGATATACGGCGTGACGTTATAGAGCTCCATATGGCGCTTGAGTGCGGCCTTAAAGTCCGCATCCTGCGGATACAGCTTGCGAAGGATCGGCATAAGGGCCCACATAAAGCCGATATGGCCCATACGCTCGTAGTTCCAGGAATGCTCATAGGGAATCGAGCGCCAGAACAGCTTCTTAAGGTCTGCGCGGGAAATCAGCCCGTCGTAAGAAGACTCAAACTTAAAACTCATCGAACCCACTCCCAATCGCAGGATCCTCGGTTGCCACTGCGGGCTGCTCCGCCTTTTTCTTGTCACCCAAAACCGTCATCGCGACGACGATAATCGCGGCAAAGATCGCCACGCCCGTCGTGCTAATGCCAAAGTAGGCGACGAGGAAGAAGCCAGCGAAGAAGAACGGAGCCACTGTTTTGTTCATAATCATCTGCGCCAGCATCGCAAAGCCGAGTGCGGGCAAGAAGGCGGCGGCGACATCCATGCCGGTCTGAACGAAATCGGGGATGATGTTGAGCAGGCTGGCGACAGCATCGGCGCCAAAGAAGAATGCCAGGGGAATAATCAGCAGGCCGCACCAGCTCTGCGCGTAACCGGCGATGAGCATGTTGCGCGTGATGGCCTTGGTGTCTCCGTCCTCGACGTTTTTGTCGATACGGTGCACCAGCAGCAGCATGACCGGTTGGCCCAGGGCCGTGTCGAGCGCCAGGACGATCGTGGCGATAGGAATACCCAGGGTCAGGGCCGCCGAAGCGTCCGCGCCGGCCTGCATGGCAAGAGATACGCCCAGGATAGTGCCGGAAATCGTATCGGGCGGGTTATAGGCGCCGACCGAGATGGCGCCGACCATGGCAAGCTCCATCGTGGCGCCCATGATCGTGCCGGTCACCATGTCGCCCATGACAAGGCCAACCAGAGGTCCGAGCACGATCGGGCGCTGGAGGTAGCTCGTGCCCGTCAGCCACTCGGAATAACCCAAAAGGGCAATAAGGAAAATCAGGATTGTCTTGATAACCATGACGGCCCCTAACCGATGACCTTCGCGGCGTCAGTCTTCGCATCTGCCGGAATCATCTGAATGAACAGTTCATAGCCCTCGCCGAGCAGCTCCTTCACGTAGGCCTCGTTCTCGGGCGTGAGGAACACGCTCGTCGAGACCTGGCGGGCATTCTCGCTAAAGGCAACGTTGCCGAGGTTGATCTTCTTGACTCCCATCGCCTTGGCGACGGCACCGGCCTGCTGAATCGTCTCGCAAACCACGAAGAGTTTGTACTTATCGGTCACACCGCTCTGGAGCGCCTTGACAGCATCCTCGGTGTTTTTGACGACGACCTTGCATCCTTCGGGCTTTGCAAGGGACAGGGCCTGCAGACGAAGCTTGTCGTTGAGGACCGTGTCGCTCACTAACAGGATGCAGTCGGCACCCAGAGCCGAGGTCCAGCTAACGGCAACCTGGCCGTGAAGCAGTCGATAATCTACACGAATCATCTGAATCATGATGTGCTCCTAACGATTAAAACTCATCGAGTTCGGCCTGCCCCAGCAGGTCGTTGACGTACTTGACCTTAGTGTCGTCCGCCTCGACGATCTGGCGAATGGCCTCGTCGATCGGAGTGGAATCGGGTACGAACAGCAGCTGAATAAGGAGTGGCAAGTTCATATTGGTCACGAGGTGCGTGTTGGGACGCGTCTGGACGATCTTGGTGAACTCGTTGTTGACGCTGCCGCCAAAGAGGTCAGTGCACACGACAACTTCGTCGTCCGCGGCAAAGCCGTCCAGAATCGCTGCAGCCTCCTTGGACAGGTCCTCGTTTCCGTCGACATACATAGAGAGCGCATGGACGTTTTCGCGCTCACCGGAAAGCAGGCCGATGCTCTCGACGATTCCAGACGCGAAATGAGCATGGGACGCCACGATAAACTGCCTCATTCGATCCCCTTCCTAGCGAATTTCGGCATAAAAATGCCCGGACGCATGCGCCCGGGCAGGGTGCTTCTTAAATGAGTGGTCAACTATTAGTAGTCGAACTGGTGATAGTAGCGACGGTAGTTGAGGTTGTGCTTGGTGACCGTCTCGTAGTAAGCGGCAAGGCGATCGGTGATCAGCGAGGAAAGGATCCACGGAGACACGATGACGCGGAACTCGTCGTCAAGGCCGGGGATCGCGAACT
>CATWKM010000030.1:0-23626 GCA_958351385.1 uncultured Collinsella sp.
TCGAGCGCCTGGCACCCCAGGTCATGCGCGACCACGGCATGACCAAGCCCATCTGCGCCAACATCGACCTGTACACGGGCTTTATCTACAAGATGCTCGGCGTGCCCGAAACGCTCTTTACGCCGCTATTCGCCGTCGCCCGCATGGCCGGCTGGTCGGCACACCGCATGGAAGAGCTCTTCTGCGCGCACCGTATCATCCGCCCCGCCTATCGTCCGGTGATCGAGCCGCTGGAGTACAAGCCGCTCGCCGACCGCTAGGACGCGGACCGTTATAGAACTCGAGCGTGGCCAGGGACCCAAGCCCTCGGCCACGCTTTTTATGCCAGTAGAAAGGGCTGCATCAAATGATTGTGTTTTCCGATATGGATGGGACGCTGCTGACGAGCGATAAGCAAATGAGCGATGCCACCTGGGCGATGCTCGACGAGCTCGCACGTCGTGGCATCGAGTTTGTTCCCTGCACGGGACGTCCACTGTCGGGCATCTTTGAGCCCATTCTCGCCCATCCCGCCGTGCACTACGCGGTCTGTGCCAACGGCGCCAGCGTCTGGCAGCTCGACGAGGATACGCCCACCGACGCCTCGCGCGCCACGTGCATCTTGAGCCGTCCGCTCGACCGTGGCATTGCCCACCGCATCCATCGCATTGCCGCCGGCCACGATGTGACCTTCGATATCTTCGCGGACGGGCAGTGCTTCCTCCCCCGCTCGCTCTACACGCGCCTGGACGAATTCTGCGGCGGCGACCCCCACATCGCGGCTTCGCTCAAGCGCACACGAACACCGATCGACATGAATATCGACAGCAAGATCGACGAGGTCGAGACGCTCGAACGCATCGCCATGTACTGGCACGACCCGGCCGATCGCGACGCCATCGCGGCTGAGCTCGACACGCTCGGAAGCATTGAGGTCACGCGTTCGTACGCCATGAATATCGAGGTCATGGGCGAGGGCGCCACCAAGGGAACTGCCTTGACCTGGCTGTGCGAGCATCTGGACGAGCCCCTTGCCGATGCTTGGGCCTTCGGCGACAACATCAACGACATCCCGATGCTTGTGGCAGCGGGCCACGGCACGGCCATGATCAACGGCGAGCCCGAGGACCGCGAGGCTGCCGGCGCCATCACCGAGTTCGACAATGACCACGACGGCGTCGCCCGCACCATCATGGCCGCCCTCGCCTAGTCGTTGGGGACGTTCTTAAACGACTAGTCGTTGGGGACAGTCTTCGCGCAGTTCGTGCAAGGACCGTCCCCGGCTGTCGACATAATGGGAACACCCAACTGCCGGTCTAGGCGAGGCCCTCCAGCACGCGACGGAGCTCCTGCTGGACGGCGTGGTCGCGGTTGTGCCCCACCACACGATCGGCAACGGCCTTGAGCGCAGGACGCGCGTTTTCCATCGCGCAGCCCATGCCGACAAAGCGAATGATCTCGTAATCGTTCATCGAGTCGCCAAACGCCATGACCTCGTCGCGACCAATGCCGTAATGCTCCGCGAGCTGCGCGATACCCGAGGCCTTCGACACACCAGGCTGCATGGCATCGATCCACGCGTTGCCCGAAGGCGCAAAAGTAAAGAGCTGACCAAGTTCGCGCTGTAGCACGTACGCACTGTCCATAACCGCACTGTCGTCGCAAAAGATACTCGCTTTGATGATATTTACGCTGGGATCGGGCAGCTCCCAAATACGCTCGGCATTGGGAAGGTCCTTATCGACCTCACGCACGAACTTGCACTCGTCATCGAGCAGGAAGGACTTGGTTCGGTCAAAGAGCGCAAGATGCAGATTGGGAAACGTCCTGACGGCTTGGGCGAGCCTTCGAATCGCCAGGTGGGAATACACCTCACGGTCTACCATCTTACCGTCGGCGTAGACTTGGGCGCCGTTAGCGGCGACAAAGTCCATCTTGTCGCGAACGGGCGCAAAGAACTCGCACAGGCGATCGTAGCGACGACCTGACGATGCGGCGAAATGCACGCCATGCTCGTGTAGCGCCAGAATCAGTTCGTAGGTCTCGGGAGGCACCTGGCCGTTTTCGTCAAGCAATGTGCCGTCCATATCGGATGCAATCAGTTTAAACATAGAAAAGCTCCCTTCGGGCTTGTTGGAATCGAACGTGTATCCGATTCCAACGTACCCAAAGGGAGCTCAAATAAGACTCCGCGGGCGTAAACGTTACAAGGACCTGGCAAATAGCTCACACATGCCAGAGGTCTCACGGTCGCGGCGTCAGGCGACACGCCACCCCGACGGATAGTCGTTTAAGAACGTCCCCGATGACTAGTCGGCGTAGGTGAAGGTCGTGACGTCGAACATGCCCTCGGGGCGGATGCGGAGCGTCGGGATGACCGGCAGGGGCAGGAAGATGATGCCCATGATGGGGTCGAGCGGCGGCTCGATACCCATGGCGCGTGCCTTAACCATAAAGTCGTCGTGCTGCGCGGCGACATCCTCGGCCGTGCCCTCGCTCATAAGGCCACCGAGCGCCAGCGGAATGCGCGCCACGACCTCGCCGTTGCGCACCAGCACGTGGCCGCCCTGGCCCACGGCCTCAACGGCAGCCATCATATCCGCCGCATTGTCGCCCACCACGCACACGTTGTGCGAGTCGTGGCCAATCGTGGAGGCAATGGCGCCACCCGTGATGGTAAAGCCGCGCACCCAGCCGCGACCGATATGCTTGCCAACCAAGCCCAGACCCGCGGGGCCGTCACCGTCGGCGCCCTCGGCCTGCAGCGACACGCCGCGGCCGTGGCGCTCGATCAGCATAATGCGGCGCAGGCCCTCGGCACTCTCGGGGCGAGCCATACCCGTGATAGCCATACCCGGGATGACATCGATAACGGCCTCGCCCGGCTTAAAGGCATAGTCAAACACGTCGAGTGAAAGCTTCGGCAGCTTAACGGAGGCGCGCAGCTCATCGGCAAGGGCCGCAACCTCGGCCATCTCGGGTGCGATCTCGCCCACAAAGGTGCCGTCCTGCGCCACCAGAGCACCGGCGGCATATACTCGATGCGGAGCCGTAGCAAACGTCAGGTCATTGAGCACCAGCAGGTCGGCACGCTTGCCCGGGGCAATCGCACCACGCAGCTCGTGCGGGTCGCGGCAGCCGTGATCCAGGCCAAACGCCTCGGCCGTGGAGAGGGACGCCATAGAGATAGCGACCACGGGGTCGATACCGGCCTCAATCGCCACGCGGCAGGCATTGTCGATCATGCCAGTCGCAAGCGCATCGGAAGGGGCGCGGTCGTCAGTCGCAAAGCAGCAGCGGCGGGCGCGCGCGGGGTTCTCCAGCAGCATCGGCGACAGATTGGCCAGGTCATGGCTGCACGTGCCCTCGCGCAGCATCACGTACATGCCACGAGACAGTTTATCGAGCGCCTCCTCGGGAATCGTCGACTCGTGATCGGCGATAATGCCCGCCGCGGCATAGGCATTAAGGTCCTTGCCGGCAACGAGCGGTGCATGGCCGTCGACCTGCTTGGACGGCGTCTGGTTGGCAGCATCGATGCGAGCACAGGTCTCGGGGTCGGCCATAAAGACACCCGGCAGGTTCATCATCTCGCCCAGGCCAAAGACATCGCCCGGATGCTCGGCAAAAAACGCCTGCATATCGGCAGCCGAAATAACGGCACCGGCCTGCTCGTCGGGCAGCGCGGGCACGCACGAAGGCATCATGTACTTGATGGAGATGGGTGTACGGCGGCCGTCCTCAATCATAAAGCGCAAGCCATCGAGACCGGCAACATTGGCAATCTCGTGGCTGTCGGCAATAGCGGTGGTGGTACCGCGCGTCGCCGCCATGCGTGCATACTCGGCAGGGCGGATGTTCGAGGACTCAATGTGCAGATGCCCGTCAATAAAACCGGGGGCAAGATAGCGGCCCTGGCAATCGATGACCTCGGCAGCCTCATACGTACCGGCGGCATCGTCGCGACCGTCGTAGAGCACGCCGACGATCACACCGTCCTTGACGGCAACGCTACCGGGCGCCACGCGCTGGCCATATACGTCGACAATCTGCGCATTGGTAAACAGCGTGTCGACGGGCACGCGGCCCTCGGCAGCATCGATCACTGACCTCATGACCTCAACGGACATACATACTCCTTTAACTGTAGAAATAACTGCGGAGCGGACGAGCCTTCACCGCAGCAAGCCAATAGCCATTGTATGCCCAAAAGAAAGTCCCGCTAACACCCCTTCCGCTTAACGGCACCGCCAAATGATCCCTCCGTCCCCAAGGGATCGTCGTAACCAAAAAGGCCGCAGTCGGGATTCCCGGCTGCGGCCTTATTGCACTTGTGAGGTCAACTCGCTCGTTAGACCAACTTAAAGCCCTTGCGCTTGCCCACGGAGAGGGTGTCGCCCAGTTTGAGGGCGCTCGGATCGATGTTGTAGCTCTTGGGAGCCACAGCCTTGCCGTTGATCTTGACGCCGCCGCCGTCGATGTCGCGGCGGGCCTGACCGGCGCTGGCCGAAAGGCCCAGGTCCTTGAGCAGGCCGGCGAGGTAAATCTGGCCCTCGTCGTTGACGGTCAGCTCAACGTGCTTCTCGGGGAAGTCGGCAAGCTGGCCCTCCTTGAACACACGGTCGAACTCGGCCTGGGCCTCGTCGCCGGCGCCGGCGCCGTGGTAGGTGTCGCACAGGTCGCGACCCAGAGCGCGCTTGAGCTCGTAGGGGTCGGCAGAACCGTCGGCCAGGGCGGCGTCGATCTTGTCGACCTCGGCCGGGGCGAGCGAGCTGGCCAGACGATAGTACTTGCCGATCATCTCGTCGGGGATGGACATGGTCTTGCCGAACATATCCTTGGGAGCATCGGTCAGGCCGATGTAGTTGCCATAGGACTTGGACATCTTGCGCACGCCGTCGGTGCCCTCGAGCAGCGGCATGGTGAGCGCAATCTGCGGCTCCATGCCCATCTTCTCCATGAGCTCGCGGCCGGCGAGCAGGTTGAAGAGCTGGTCGGTGCCGCCCATCTCGACGTCGGCCTTGATCTGAACGGAGTCGAAGGCCTGCATCACGGGGTACAGGAACTCGTGCAGGGCGATCGGCGTCTGGGACTGGTAGCGCTTGGTAAAGTCGTCGCGCTCAAGGATGCGAGCGACGGTGAACTTGGAGCACACCTGCAGCAGGCCGGCCAGGTCCATCGAAAGGATCCAGTCGCCGTTGTGCACGATGGTGGTCTTCTCGGGGTCCAGAATCTTCATGGCCTGGCTCACGTAGGTCTCGGCGTTGGCCTCGATCTGCTCCTGCGAAAGCTGCGGACGCGTGGAGTTCTTGCCCGAGGGGTCGCCGATCAGCGCGGTGCCGTTGCCGATGATGAGGGTGACGTTGTGGCCCAGGTCCTGGAACTGACGCATCTTGCGCAGGGGCACGGCATGGCCCAGGTGCAGGTCGGGGCTGGTGGGATCGACGCCGAGCTTGATGTTGAGGGGCTCGCCCTTCTCAAGCTTCTTGCGAAGGTCGGCCTCGGGGACGATCTGCGCGGCGCCCGAGGTGATGATACGCATTTGCTCGTCAACAGACAGCATTGGGTATCCTCCTTTTGCTATAGCACCCTCACCGGATACGGCGGTGCTGGAAGTTCATAAACTCTCTTATGATAACCAAAACGGCGCGGCCGAACACCTACGACAGGAAAATCCTCGTCCTGCCGCACGCGTCGATAACGACCGGCAAACGCGTGCCGTCACGTTCGACCAAAAAGCGCGCCCGCTGACGGCGCGAGCAGTCACGGCAACGGATCTGCCCCGTTGCATCCGTGGCGCAGGCGCCCTCGGCAGTCAGCAAGCAGTGCTCGCACGCCATGAGCTCGGAACGGTCGGCATCGACAGGCCCCAAGACACCGGGACAAGCGGCAAGCTCGGCAACACGCTCCGCATCATTGCCGAGCAACTCGGCCGACAAGTACACCCGCCCCGCCCCGAGTCCGCGCAGCCAGGTAAGCGTGACCCGATTCGCGCAGAACACCGGCGCCGCCACGTCAAACGTCATGCCCAGCTCGCGAGCGATCACCACCTGTCCCAGGTTGCGGCAGACGACGCGCCCGGCACGCTGCATAAGTGAGCAGGTCCGATCAACGTCACCCGTGCGGCACACCTCGTCCAGCACCACAACGGCGTCGGATAAATCGCGTTCTCCGCGCGGATCGGCATCCATCAGCTGCCAAGCAAAAACCATGTGAGCGGGAACCGCGCGCTCCGCCAACTCCGTCGACGCACCGCCATCCACCGCAACGTCCTCAAAGGGCAGCACCTCAACGGCACGCGCAACGGGCGCAATCGCATCCGCCTCGGCCCGCATGCGCTCCAACACCGCCGCCGTCTGATCCAACACGCCGGCGCTGCGAATCAGGTACACCTCGCAGCCCGTGTCAACCTTACGCTTGCAATGCACGACGACGCGCTCCCCCGCCGCGGCATCCACCGGACAGGGCACCTGCGGCCAGCGCTTGGGCACATCGGGACGCGCGTCGGCACCCGGATAGAACCGAATCTCGAGCGTGTCACCCGCCGCCACGGCGGCATCGAGCTCAACGGTTACCTCTTCGTGGCCAACGGCCACCAGGCGTCCCACGCGCACACCTTGGTTGATCGCACGCTCAAAGCTCATAAGCTCGGCACCCGAACGTCCTCGCAGGTACGCATCGGTAAACCCACGGTTAAACGACCTTCCCAGCTCGCGCTCGAGCTCTCCCACGGCACCGGGGTCCCACGCGCCGTCGCACAGCATATCGAGTGCCCGGCGCCACACCCGCACCACGTTGAATACGTAATCAGGGTTCTTCATGCGCCCCTCGATCTTGAGCGACGCCACGCCGGCATCTACAAGCTCGGGCAGATGCGCAATACCCAGATAGTCACGCGGGCACAGCAGGCGATCTCCCTCGACGGCGACAACGCTCTGTCCAGCCTCGTCCACCAGGTCGTACGCCAAACGGCACGGCTGCGTGCAGTCGCCGCGCATCGCCGAGCGCCCACGCCGCAGGGCCGAGAACTCGCACGCCCCCGAATAGCCGATGCAAATCGCACCGTGGCAGAATACCTCGATGGGCACGCCCGTGGCACATAGCGCCGCAATCTCGTCGACCGTCAGCTCGCGTGCCGTCGTCACGCGCTCGACCCCAAGCTCATCGGCGGCAAGCCGCACGGCGCTCTCGCTATGAGCGCCCGCTTGCGTGGACAGGTGAATCTCGACCCCGGGAATCGCCGCGCGCAGCGCGCAGGCCAACCCGGCATCGGCGACAATCAGAGCATCGGCGCCCAACTCCAGTGCATGAGCTCCCAACGCCACCGCGTCGGACAACTCATCGTCAAACACGAACACGTTGAGCGTTACGTACACACGCACGCCATGGGCATGCGCCACGGCGCAGCCGCGCGCAAACTCGTCATCCGTAAAGCCATGGGCGCTCACACGGGCGTTAAAGCCGCCCAACCCCGCATAGATGGCATCGGCACCCGCGGCGATGGCCGCAAGCATCTGGTCGAGTCCGCCCGCCGGCGCCAGCAGCTCGGGCAGCGCCGCACCGGCAGCATCCAATCCAGTCTCGTATTGTCCGCTCGGCCCCATCGTCCGAATCGCCATCGACAAACTCCTTACCAAGGTATGCATTCACTCTGAAAAATGCCGTCTTCCAGCATACACGAGGCCTCGCGCGCCCCGTTTGGTTTATCGTGTAATAACTTATGTCCATCCTGCCCCGACGGCACATCCACCGTCCGGCACGACATACCTGGAGGTCAATATATGGGTCCTCGCCAACGACAGGGACGCAGCCGTTCAAAGACGCATGCTCTGCCCATAATCCTGCTCTCGTTTTTGGGCTTTTTGCTTATCGCGGGCGTGGCGTTTGGCATCGGCATGGTCGGCAACGTCAACCGCTGGCTGTCCGATCTGCCCGACTACACCGACGCCAACGCGTATCTGGTGAGCGAGCCCACCGAGATCGTCGACTGCAACGGCAACAAGATTGCGAGCTTCTACACGCAAAACCGCAAGTCCATCACCAAGGACGAGGTCTCCCCCTACGTGCTGCAGGGCACCGTTGACGTCGAGGACGAGCGCTTCTACGAGCACGGCGGTATCGACCTGTGGGGTATCGCGCGTGCTGCGGTGGCAACCCTCGGCGGCGGGCACGAAGGCGCCTCGACTATCACCCAGCAGCTGGTGCGCAACACCATCCTGCAGGAGGAGCAGTTCGACTCGACCATCGAGCGTAAGGTGCGCGAGGCCTACATCGCCGTCAAGATGGAGGACATGTACTCCAAAGACGAGATCCTCATGATGTACCTCAACACCATCTACTACGGTCACGGCGCCTACGGCATCGAGGCCGCAGCCGAAACCTATCTGTCCAAGAGCGCCGCCGACCTCACCCTGAGCGAGGCCGCACTGCTCATCGGCCTTCCCAACTCGCCCTCGCAGTACGACCCCACGGTCAACCCCGACCTGGCGCTGTCCCGTCGCAACAAGGTCCTTGACAACATGTTGCGCCTGGGCCACATCACGCAGGAGGAGCACGATGCCGCACAGGCCGAGCCCATCACCCTCAACGTGACCGAGATTTCGGGCAGCGGCGTCGACGTATACTCGCAGCCCTACTTTGTCGCCTATGTCAAGCAGCTGCTGGAGCAGGAGTTCTCGACCGACGTGCTCTTTAAGGGCGGCCTGACCGTCAAGACCACCATCGACCCCACGATGCAGCAGGTGGCAGAGAATGCCGTCCGAGAGCAGCTCGACACGCTCTCGCTCGACGGCCTGGACATGGGCATGGTCGTCGTCGACCCCAAGACCGGCTACATCAAGTGCATGGTGGGCGGCTACGACTACAACGCCGACGAGAACCACGTAAACCATGCCACGGCCAAGCGTCCCGTCGGCTCCACCTTTAAGGCCTTTACGCTGGCAACTGCCATCCAAAACGGCATGAACCCCAACGTCACCCTCAACTGCAACTCGCCGCTCAAGGCCAAGGGCACCACGACCGAGGTCCAAAACTACGCCAACCATAGCTATGGCAACATCACGCTTAAGCAGGCGACGGCATACTCCTCCAACACCGGCTACATCCAGGTGGCGGAAGCCGTCGGCAACAGCAAGATCATCTCGCTCGTCAAAAAGCTCGGCATCGATCCCGCCAAGGACAACATCGAGGACGTTCCCGTCATGACGCTCGGCACCGGCTCGATCTCGCCGCTCGAGATGGCCGCCGCCTACGCGACGTTTGCCAACGGCGGCTACTATCGCCAGCCGATCGCCATCACCGAGATTGACTCTCGCACCGGCTCGGTGCTGTACCAGCACACCGACAATCCCTCACAGGTGCTTACCGAGGGCGAGGCCGCCGCGGTCACCGATGTTCTGTCCGGCGTCATGCAGGGCGGCGGTACGGGTGCTGCCGGTGCCCTGAGCGTCAACCAGCCCTATGCCGGCAAGACGGGCACCACCGACAACACCACCAACCTGTGGTTCTGCGGCTATACCCCGCAGCTGGCGTGCGCCCTGTGGACCGGCTATTCCGCGGGCGAGATCCCCATCCAAAAGTACGGCACGGACCTGCTGGGCGACAGCACCAACCTGCCTGTCTTTAAGCGGTTTATGAACACCGTTCTGACCGGTACCGAGCGCGAGGAGTTTGCGACCGGAACGGCGCCCACCTACAAGAACAACAGCGTCTGGAAGTTCTACGGCACCAACAACACCAAGAAGTCGGAGAACGACGACAAGGACGAGGACGAAGAGGAAGAGGAAGAGGAAACCACCACAACGACTACCACGACGACCACGACCACCGAGACCACGGGCGGCGACACCACCGGCGGCACCGGTACGACCGGTGGCTCGACGGGCGGCTCCACTGGTGGTTCGACCGGCGGCGATGGCGGCACGCCTACGCCTACGCCCACTCCAGACCCCTCGCCCACGCCTGACGATACGGTCGGCTAAGAAGTACGCGACTAAAGCCAACAAGGCCCCGAGCAGCTTATTGAACTGCTCGGGGCCTTTTAGTTTGAAACGACCTGGAGGGCGGTCTTTATACCGGCAAACAAAAAGGGGGTACCGACCAACGTCGATACCCCTTACAAGCCACTATGTCAGCGCACACAATGCCGAACGCACGACCCGCACGCCTACTTGCGAGAATTGCTCAACTTATTGATCAGCGCCTCGAGACGCTCGCCGTCCTCGGCCGTCTGGGCAATAACCAAAATCGTATCGTTGCCGGCAAGCGAGCCAAGCACATCGGGCAACTCTGCCGCATCAACGGCGGCGGCGATGCCGGAAGCCGTGCCAGGCTGAGCCTTGATCATAACCAGATTATCAGTACGCAGAACGCCCGTTACGAGCTCGGAAACCATACGTTGCAGGTGCAGGTCCTCCGCCAGAACATAGATGCCCTCAGGGAGCTTACGCAGCCCCATATCGGCAATATCGCGAGAGACAGTCGCCTGCGTGCAATCAAAGCCCATAGCACGGAGCTCATCGACCAGCACGCGCTGCGTGCGGACATCCTTATTGCGCACAATATCTCTAATGGCATCCTGGCGCCCATTGCGTTTTTTAGCCATACAAACCCTCTCTCCAAAAGATGGCGGAGACAATCAATCAGTGATTGAATAGTTTAACGCTATTTGAAGGCTTTTGTGTATAAGAACGCATTTCGAAACAATTCTATGCAAGTTTGTTTCGTAATGAGCCGTTTAGGCGGGCTTTGCGCCCGTCCGGTTAAGAAAAGCTGCCAGATGCGTACACATCACGCAGCGCGCGGGCTTAGCGCTGGCGATCGGCCCAAACAACAGACCGAGTCCCCGATGGTTGTCCTTGAGCGCGGCGACCATCTGACGGGTTCGAGGCGCCTCGAGCATATCACGCATGCGGGCGGAACGCTCGATTGACGACACCCCATGCGGGCTCAGACACAAATTCTCGATGCAGGCGACCAGTCCGGCAAAGTAGAACTTTTGGCTTGCCAGCTTGAGCCGACCACCGCTATCTGCTTCCGAGAGTGAGTCCGCAAGCTCGTCGAGCGCTCGGGTGTCATCGGATACCTTGGCATACATGGTGGGATCAAAGGCGTCTGTAAGCTTAGGCGCTACCGTGTGGAAACAAGCGTCGCCGCATCCGGAGACGCGCTGCGCCTGCGAGAGCGCGCACACCATAAACTCAACCGTACGGTACGCCTTGCCGTGCGACAGGCATGCCTCAAACAGCGGACGACTATACATCACGCCAGAGGTCTGAACGACTAGGCCGCCTAAAATCAACTGAGGCAGCCCGGCCACCATAGAAGACTCGTCTTCTATGGCAATAGAGGCAGCATCCAAGACGCGCGAATGACGCTCGCGGTGCGCATCGTATCGATCGAGCGACACCGAGGGGAGCACAATGTCTGCCGCAGTATCGCACGCGATATCGACCATCTTGGAAAGGGCCTGCGGAGCAAACCACTCATCGGCGTTCATGGCGATGATTTGAGAGCCGCGCGAGGCATCAAAACCGGCGCGAAGACAAGCGCCACGCTTCGCGTCCTCGACGTCAATCAAATCAATATGGATGTCCCTGTCGGCAGCAACTTGAAGCGAATGGCGCACACCGGGCGCAGCATCGCGGCAAACAACGACAATCTGCAAATCGTAGAGGTCTTGGTTCTGGATACTCTCGAGCGCACGCATCGCATAGCTGGGCGAACCTTCTACCACAAGGATCACCGAAAGTCGCGGATGCGAGCCACGTCGAACCAAGTTATCCGTCCTCTCGACAGCAATGAATCAAATCGTGGTTCATGGTACACCCCGGCAATAAAAGCAATGAGACACCGGTTGTATTGCACGCCAAGAACAGATGTTGCACACGTGCAGCCCACAGATGACAGGTGTCAACGCACGCCGCGTCGAGCCCTCCCCTAGTCGAGCACGACAAGCTCGGCGGGATCGTAATCCACGCCCATAAACGTAAGGCCGCAGGCAGGAGCCGTGGGACCCGCAGCGGTACGGTCGCAAGCATCGATGACCTCGCGCATCCACTCGGGCTCACGGCGATGCATGCCAATCTCGACAAGCGTGCCCACGATCGTACGGACCATCGAATGCAGAAACGCATTGCCCTCGATGGTAAACGTCAGGATGTCCTCGCCAAACGCAACCTCATGGCCAAATTCGGCACGCATCACGCAGCGATGCGTGGGCTTGCCAACGGCAGAGGCAACCTTGCAAAAGCTTTTAAAGTCCTGCTCGCCCAAAAGCGCAGGGCAGGCGGCCGCCATCGCATCGACGTCGAGGGGATAGCGATGCCACCACACAGCACCGCGTGACAGCACGGGCCGCGCATCACGATCGGCAATGCGATAGGTGTACGTGCGAGAGCGCGCGTCAAAGCGCGCAGAAAAGCCCTTACGAGCCTTGTAGACCTCGTTGATGGCGATATCTTTGGGCAGCAGGGCATCCATAGCCCGCAGCCACCTACGGCGCGTACAAGCGAGCTCAGCGTCCGTTACGGGCACGCTGATGTACTGAGCCACGGCATGCACGCCGGCATCGGTACGCCCCGCGCACGTCAGATCGATCGGGCGGCGAAGCAGCGTCTCGATGGCTCGACGCAGCTCACCCGCAACCGTCGTCTGTCCCGGCTGCTCGGCAAACCCGCTATACGACGAGCCGTCATAGGCAACGCGGAATACAAGGGTGGCGTCAAGCTCGGAAATCGAATTGAAATCAGACGGCGCAGTCATGGGCGCTCCCAACAAACAAGCAACGGTATCGCGACAAAAAAAGAGGGGTACGCGAACGTACCCCTCGAATATAGCCTATGCAGACGGAATGTCTACTCAGCGGTCTCCTCAGCAGGAGCCTCCTCGGCAGCGGTCTCCTCGACAGCCTCGACCTTCTTGGGAGCAGCGGCCTTCTTGGGGGCCGGAGCAGCCTTCTTGGCCTTAGGCGTGCAAGGCTCGGTGACGAGCTCCATGATAACGATGGGAGCGTTGTCGCCCTTGCGGTTACCGAGCTTCATGATGCGGGTGTAACCGCCGTTGCGGTCCTGCCACATGCCCTGAGCAGACTTGTCGAAGATCTCGGCAACGAGCTGCTTATCGCCGAGCTTGGCGATAGCCAGACGACGAGAGTGCAGGTCGCCCTTCTTGGCCCAAGTGATGATCGGATCGACGACCGAACGCAGCGCCTTAGCGCGGGTCTCGGTGGTCTTGATGCGGTCGTTCTCGAAGAGGGCCTTAGCAAGGCTCTTCTTCATGGCCTTGGTGTGGCTCGCATCGGTGCCGAGCTTCAGGCCCTTCTTAACGTTGTGACGCATGGTCTAGTTTCTCCTCAAATATGCGAAGCATTAAGCCTTCAGGCTCAGGCCCATGGACTCAAGCTTGTCCTTCACTTCCTCGATCGACTTAACACCGAAGTTACGGATGTTGAGCAGATCGTTCTCCGAGAACTCAACGAGTTGACGGACCGAGTGAATGCTGGCGCGCTTAAGGCAGTTGTAGGAACGGACGGAAAGGTCCAGATCCTCGATCTGCTTGTCCAGCTCGGCGTTGTCGTTGGTGACCTCGGGAGCGAAGATCGAAGCCTCCTCCTCGACCTCGGGGGTCTCGGCAAGGTTCATAAAGGCAGCCATATGCTGGTTGATGATATTGGCAGCCTGGACCACGGCGTCGCGCGGAGCGATGGAGCCGTTGGTCTCGATCTCGAGGACAAGGCGGTCGTAGTCGGTGTGCTGACCGACACGGCAAGCCTCAACGAGCTTGGCGCAACGGGACACCGGCGAGTACAGCGAGTCGACGTGGATCACACCGATGGGATCGTTGTCGCGCTTGTTAGCCTCGCCAGAGACATAGCCGCGGCCATAGCCGATGCGCATGCTCATGGTGAGATGGCCACCCTCGGTAAGCGTAGCGATGTGCTGCTCGGGGTTGACCAGCTCAAACTCGGACGGAATAAAGAAGTCCGCACCGGTGACCTCGCAGGGGCCGTCAACAGAAATGGTGGCGGTCGCCTCGTCGGTCGTGCCGAGAGCCCTGAAGACAAGACCCTTGACATTCAGGACGATGTCGGTGACATCCTCGACCATGTTAGGGATGGTCATGAACTCGTGCTGTGCACCATCGATCTGAATAGCCTCGACGGCGGCACCCTCGAGCGAGGACAGAAGTACGCGGCGAAGGGAGTTACCCAGCGTATCGCCGTAGCCACGCTCGAGC
Source organism: uncultured Collinsella sp. (assembly GCA_958351385.1). Taxonomy (GTDB): domain Bacteria; phylum Actinomycetota; class Coriobacteriia; order Coriobacteriales; family Coriobacteriaceae; genus Collinsella. The sequence continues at coordinate 14,215 of CATWKM010000030.1, forward strand.
GGCTCGACGGAGACACGAGCAGACGTCTCGTTGATCTCTTCGACCTGAACCTGAGGCCTAATGAATTCTGACATGTATTACCTCCAGCCTCAGCAGCCCGGATGGACTACTTAGAGTAGAGCTCGACGATGAGCTGCTCGTTGATATCACCGCTGATCTGCTCACGCGTCGGCAGAGCGAGCACGTTACCAGACAGCTTCTCGATATCGACCTCGAGCCAGCCAGGGACCTCAAAGCGCTCGGAGGAAATCAGGGCCTCCTTGATGGGGAGGAGGTCACGGAACTTCTCGCCGACAGCGACGACGTCGCCGGCCTTGACGCGGTAGGACGGGATGTCCACGCGCTTGCCGTTCACGGTGAAGTGACCGTGACGGACGGACTGACGAGCCTCTTTGCGGGTGCGGGCAAAGCCAAGACGGAAGACGACGTTGTCAAGGCGAGACTCAAGGATGATCATGAGGTTCTCACCGGTGACGCCGTTCATCTTGCGGGCCTTGTTGAAGTAGCCGTGGAACTGCTTCTCCAGAACGCCATAGATGAACTTGACCTTCTGCTTCTCGCGCAGCTGCATGCCGTACTCAGATTCCTTGCGACGGCGCTTGGGCTGACGGATAGATTCCTTCTTGCTGCTGTAACCGAGCTCAGCGGGATCGATCCCGAGCTGACGGCAGCGCTTAAGAACAGGAGTCCTGTCGATTGCCATATTGATACGATCCTTTCAGTTACACGCGGCGACGCTTCTTGGGGCGGCAGCCGTTGTGCGGGATGGGGGTCTTGTCCTGGATGCTCGAGACCTCGAGGCCAGCAGCCTGGAGGGAGCGGATGGCGGTCTCACGACCGGAGCCGGGGCCCTTGACGAAGACGGAAACCTTCTTCATACCGTGCTCCATGGCCTGCTTGGCAGCAGCCTCGGCAGCCATCTGGGCAGCGAACGGCGTGGACTTACGGGAGCCCTTGAAGCCCACCTGGCCAGCCGACTTCCAGGAAATGACGTTGCCCTGGGGATCGGTGATCGAAACGATCGTGTTGTTGAACGTAGAACGAATGTGAGCCTGGCCCACGGAAATGTTCTTACGGTCCGCGCGCTTCAGACGGGCAGCGCGAACGTTCTTCTTAGCAGTAGCCATCTATCTAGCGCTCCTTATTTCTTCTTCTTAGCACCGATCTGACGCTTCGGGCCCTTGCGGGTACGAGCGTTAGTGTGGGTGCGCTGGCCGCGGACCGGGAGGCCCTTGCGGTGACGAAGGCCGCGGTTGCAGCCGATGTCCATAAGGCGCTTGACGTTCTGGTTGCGCTCACGGCGGAGGTCGCCCTCAACCATGATCTGGTTCTTATCGATATAATCGCGGATGGCGTTAACCTCATCCTCGGTGAGGTCCTTAACGCGCGTATCCACGTTAACGTTGCACTCGACGCAGATCTTCGTCGCAGTGGTGCGGCCGATGCCGTAAATGTAGGTCAGACCGATCTCAACGCGCTTCTCACGCGGGAGGTCGACACCATTAATACGGGCCAACGTAGTCTCCTCTCTTAACCCTGACGCTGCTTATGACGGGGGTTCTCGCAAATGACGAGGACCTTGCCATGGCGCCTAATGATTTTGCACTTATCGCACATCTTCTTGACCGAAGGACGTACCTTCATCGTTCTTCCTTTCGGTAGCGCTCAAACTACTTCCCTACTATCTACTCGCCCAGCCGCAGGCGTTTAAAACTATGGCTGGTCTTCACACACAATCCGACCGTAGGTTGAGCTAAGCCTGCAGTCGGAAATGGAGTGCGTGTATGCGTGCCGCTATTTGTAGCGATAGGTGATGCGGCCGCGGGTCAGGTCGTACGGGGAAAGCTCCACGACAACCCTGTCACCGGGGAGAATACGGATGTAATTCATTCGGATCTTGCCAGAAATGTTGCACAGAACCGAATGACCGTTCTCGAGCTCGACCTTAAACATGGCATTGGGCAACGGTTCCTTTACCGTACCCTCGAGCTCAATTGCGTCTTCCTTCTTCACAAGCAATCATCTTTCTCTAGAAAACGACAGCGATTGAGTATTCTACAACACGTATGCACGCATCGTAATAACTTCGTAATGGCTCCACAACTAAGTGGAACTTGTTACATTTCTCCGCCTTGGAGCGAACACCAAGCACCCTGGGCATCCGTGGTGAGAATCACCGGACCGTCATTGGTAATGGCGACGGTGTTCTCGTAGTGCGCGGCGGGCAGGTGGTCGTTGGTCGTAACAATCCAACCGTCGGAGCCCGTGCTCACATGGTTGGAACCCATCGTAACCATCGGCTCGATGGCAATGACCATGCCGGCCTGGAGGCGAACGCCCCTCCCCTTCTTTCCATAGTTAGGAACGTTGGGGTCCTCGTGCATCACGCGGCCAATGCCATGACCCACATAATCACGAAGCACGCCGTAACCGTGAGACTCGGCAAGGGACTGAACGGCATAACCGACGTCCCCGATATGGTTACCGGGAACAGCCTGCTCGATGGCAGCCTTAAGGCAATCGCGCGTGACCTCGCACAAAGCCTTGGCTTCGGGCGTGGGGGTGCCGACGAAAAACGTCCATGCGTTATCGCCGACCCAACCGTCGACAACGGCTCCCGTATCGATGGAGATGATATCGCCATCGCGCAGAATCATGTCGGGGTTGGGAATACCGTGGACCACGGCATCGTTGATCGATGCGCAAATGGTCCCCGGGAACCCGCCGTAACCCTTAAAGGCAGGGGTGCCGCCATGCATGCGGATAATCTGCTCCGCGAGCTGATCGAGCTCAAAAGTCGAAACGCCGGGGCGCACCATGGCTCCAACGTGGCGGAGCGCCATCTTAGATAGCGCTCCTGCCTTCTTCATCTGCTCGATTTGCGTTGCAGACTTAATCTTGATCATAGACCGAGAGCCTCTTTGACATCCCCGTACACGGTCTCGCGAGCCTGGTCACCGTTGACCGACTTGAGCAGACCCTGGCCACGATAGTAGTCGACGAGCGGGCTCGTGGACTTCTCGTAGACGTCGAGACGGTTCTTGATGGTCTCGGGCTTGTCGTCGTCGCGCTGATACATCTCGCCACCGCACTTGGGGCAGGTGGCATCGGCAGCAGTGCCGGTGTAACCGCAGGCGCGGCAGGTGCGACGCGAAGACAGACGATCGATAATGACCTCAGGGGCCACATCGACCAGAAGGGCGCAATCGATCTCGCGACCCATGGCGGAGAGCTCGGAATCGAGCGTCACAGCCTGGGCGGTGTTGCGCGGGAAGCCGTCGAGAATGAAGCCCTGCTGGGCGTCATCGGCGGCAAGGCGCTCCTTGACAAGGTCGATCACGAGCTGGTCGGGAACGAGCTCGCCAGCGTCCATGTACTTCTTAGCCTGAATACCAAGCTCGGTGCCGCCCTTGACGGCAGCACGCAGCAGGTCGCCCGTGGAAATGTGGGCGACGCCAAACTCGGCGACGAGCTCCTGTGCGACGGTACCCTTACCGGCACCCGGAGCTCCGAGCAATACGAGGTTCATGAGCAATCCTCCTCTAGCCTATTTAAAGAATCCATCGTAATCATACATCTTGATCTGGCCTTCGAGCTTATCGACCGTGTCGAGCACGACGCCGACCATGATGAGGATGGACGTTCCGCCAAAAGCCTGGATCAGATGGTTACCCGTGAAGGAGAAGATGATCGAAGGCACGATGGCGATGAGCGCCAAAAAGACAGCGCTGGGAAGCGTGATCTTGTTGAGCGCGTTCTTGATGTAGGCCGCGGTAGCCCTACCCGGACGAACGCCCGGAATAAAGCCGCCCTGCTTCTTAAGGTTGTCGGCGGTGTCATCGGGGTTGAACACCATGGAGGTGTAGAAGTACGCGAAGAACACGATGAGGACAACATTAAGCACCCAGTTGAGCCAACCGGTCGAAAGCGCAGAGGCAACTGCCTGAATCCAGCCGATGCCGGGGAAGAACACAGCAATCTGAGCCGGGAAGTACAGCAGCGCCGAAGCGAAGATGATCGGCACGACACCCGCGGTGTTAACCTTGATGGGCAGGTAGGTGGTCTGGCCACCCATCATGCGACGGCCCACGACGCGCTTAGCGTAGGAGACCGGAATGCGGCGCTGGCCGCGCTCAAGGAAAACAATCAGCGGGATAACCAGCAGGATGATGGCGCAGATGATCACCATGGTGATGATGCCACCGGCGTTACCCTCGGTGCTGGAGAAGATCGCCTGCGGAAGACCGGCCATGATGTTCGCGAAGATGATAAGCGACATGCCATTGCCGATACCGCGCTGGGTGATGAGCTCACCAATCCACATGATCAGCATGGCACCCGCAGTGAGCGTGCCGACGATCATGAGGTCGAAGATGATCTCGGGAGCGCCGGCGCCATTAAAGCTGATGCCGAAGCTCTTAAAGAGGAAGAGGTAACCCACGGAGTTGAGGATTGCCAGAGCCAGGGTGAGGTAACGCGAATACTGCGTAATCTTGGTCTGACCGACCTCGCCCTCGCGGGCAAGCTCATGCAGGGAAGGCACAACGGCCTGGAGCATCTGGAGGATGATTGAGCTGGTGATGTAAGGCATGATGCCCAGCGAAAACACCGACACATAGCTCAACGCGCCGCCAGAGAAAAGATTCAGGAGGGCCATAGCACCTGCGGCGACCGAATTGTTATCGGTCGAGAAAAGGCCCAGCATCCCCTGGAAGGGAATGCCGGGCACAGGAACGTGCGCACCAATGCGGTACACGACGAGCATAGCTATGGTAAAAAGAATCTTTTCGCGCAATTCTTTGATGCGGAAAGCATTCTTAAGACCATTTAGCACGGCAGCTCGACCTTTCCGCCAGCGGCCTCGATCTTGGCCTGCGCAGAAGCGCTGACCTTGTCGACCTTGACCGTGAACTTCTTGGTGAGCTCACCATTGCCGAGCACCTTGACGGGCTCGAACTCGCTCTTGGTGATGCGAGCGGCCTTAAGAGCGGCACCGTCGATCACAGCGCCGTCCTCGAACTTACGCTCGAGACGCTCAACGTTAACAGCGGTGTACTCGATACGACGGGGGTTGCGGAAGCCCGGAAGCTTGGGCAGGCGCATAGCCAGCGGAGTCTGGCCACCCTCGAAGCCGGCACCCTTGGTGCCGCCAGAGCGGGAACCCTGGCCCTTCTGGCCGCGGCCAGAAGTGGTGCCGTGACCAGAAGAATTGCCACGGCCGACGCGCTTGCGGTTCTTGGTGGAACCGGGCGCGGGAGTAAGATCGTGAAGCTGCATTTGCTACTCCTCTACAATCTCGACAAGGTGCTTGACCTTGAAGATCATGCCGCGGACGGACTCGTTGTCAGCAATCTCGCGAACCTCGCGGATCCTGTGGAGACCGAGGGCACGGACAGTACGGACCTGGTCCTGCTTGCAACCGTTGGTGCTGCGGACCTGCTTGATCTTGATGGTGTCAGCCATGCTTAGTTCTCCTTACCGACGAACATCTCGGAGACCGTCAGGCCACGGCGAGCCGCGACGTCCTCAGGGCTGGAGAGCTCCTTGAGGCCCTCGACGGCAGCCTTGATGATGTTGAGGCCGTTGTCGGTACCGAGGGACTTGGACAGGACGTTCTTGATGCCAGCAAGCTCGAAGAGGGGACGCACGGCGCCGCCGGCGATAACGCCGGTACCCTCGACAGCGGGCTTGATGATGATGCGGCCGGCACCAAAGTGGCCGAGAACCTCGTGCGGGATGGTGCCCTGCTCGGTCACCGGCACGTGAAACATGTTCTTCTTGGCATCGAGAGACGCCTTGGAGATGGCCAGGGGCACCTCAGCGGACTTGCCCATGCCAACGCCAACGTTGCCCTTGCCGTCGCCAACGACGACGAGAGCGACGAGGCTCATGCGACGACCACCCTTGACGGTCTTCGACACGCGGTTGATGTAAACGACGCGCTCCTCGAACTCGGAGGCCTCGCGCTGCTGCTTCTGATTACGAGCCATGTGCTACATACCTCCTAGAACTCGAGACCGGCGGCACGAGCACCGTCGGCGAGGGCCTTTACGCGGCCATGGTAGATACGGCCACCGCGATCGAAGGCGACCTTGGTGATGCCGGCCTCGATGGCGCGCTTGCCAACGAGCTGACCGACCTTCTCCGCAGCCTCCTTGTTCGAGGTGTGGGTGCCCTTGAACTCGGCCTCGAGGGTCGAGGCGGAGACGAGCGTCAGGCTGGAGCCCTTGCTGTCGTCGATGATCTGGGCATAGATGTTGGCGTTAGTACGGGTCACGCGAAGACGCGGACGCTCGGCGGTACCCGAGATCTTGCCGCGAACACGACGCTGACGACGCTTGAGGCCTTCCAGCTTCGCCTTATGCTTGTTCATACGTAAACTCCTAAAAAGGTTGATCTTGCCAGCACCTGACGGGGTGCTGGTCTTATGCGAGTGAGTCGGTTACGACTACTTGGCGGCCTTACCCAGCTTGCGGCGGATGTGCTCGCCAACGTAGTGGATACCCTTGCCCTTGTAAGGCTCGGGAGGACGATGGCCGCGGATCTCAGCGGCGATCTGACCGACCTGCTGCTTGTTGATACCCTTGACGTTCACGTGGGTGTTGTCGGGAACCTCGAAGGTGATGCCCTCGGGAGCCTCGACGATCACGGGGTGCGAGAAGCCCAGGGAGAACTCGAGGTTCTTGCCCTTCTGCTGCACGCGGTAACCGACGCCGGCGAGCTCGAGCTTCTTCTCGAAGCCCTCGGAAACGCCAACAACCATATTGTGGATGAGGGCGCGGGTGAGGCCGTGGCGGGCACGGGTCTCACGCTCGTCGTCGGGACGGGAAACGGTGAGGACGTTGTCCTCGACGTTGATAGCGAGCTTCTCATAGACATCGAGCTCGAGCTGGCCCTTGGGGCCCTTGACGACAACGTTGTTGCCGTTGACTGCCACTTCGACTCCGGCGGGAATCTGGACAGGCTTATTACCGATACGAGACACGGTGATCTCCTTTCCTTCTACCTACCGAGCGAATTACCAGACGTAAGCGATGATCTCGCCGCCGACGTTGTGCTTGCGAGCATCGCGGTCGGTCATGACGCCATGGCTGGTGGAAATAATGGCGGTACCAAGGCCACCGCGGACGCGGGGCATGTCGGCAACGCCGGTGTACTTACGCAGGCCCGGCTTGGAAATGCGGCGGATGCCGTTGATGACCTTAGCCTTCTTGGGACCATACTTAAGCGTGATGTGCAGAGTCTTCTGGGGAACGGTGTCCTCGACATCGTAGCCCTCGATGTAGCCCTCCTCGTGCAGAACACGAGCGATCTCGACGAGCTTCTTGCTGCTCGGCATGGAGACCGTGGCCTTGTTCACAGAGTTAGCGTTACGGATGCGCGTAAGCATATCTGCGATCGGGTCTGTAAGGTTCATACAGATTCTCCTTCGTTCTTGATGAACACGTGCTCTTGGTTCTTCGCCGCCCTTAACGGCAAAGCCTTTTTAGCGCGTTTTCCCTGTTCCAAACTGATGCTTGAAACGCTGGTAGTGACTTACCAGCTGGCCTTCTTAACGCCGGGAAGCTCGCCCTTGAGTGCAAGCTCGCGGAAGCAGACACGGCACAGGCCGAACTTGCGGTACACAGAGTGCGGACGGCCGCAGCGCTGGCAGCGCGTGTACTCACGAGTAGAGAACTTCTGCTTGCGATTGCACTTGACGATCATCGATGTCTTAGCCACTTATATCCTCCTCACATAGAGTATTGTTCGCCCCAAGCGCCGCCCCCTTGTGGGAACGGCGCTTATAGGGCAGGTGAACCTATTTCTTGAACGGGAAACCGAAGGCGTCCAGAAGGGCCTTGGCCTCCTCATCGGTGTTGGCGGTGGTCACGAAAGTGATGTCCATACCACGCTGGTGATCGACGGAGTCGAAGTCGATCTCGGGGAAGATGAGCTGCTCGGTAACGCCCATGGAGAAGTTACCACGGCCGTCGAAGCTCTTGGCGGAGATGCCGCGGAAGTCGCGGATACGGGGAATCGCGACGGAGGTCAGACGATCGAAGAACTCCCACATACGGTCGCCACGCAGGGTAACCTTGCAGCCGATCGGCATACCAGCGCGCAGGCGGAAGGTAGCGATGGACTTGCGGGCACGGGTGATCATCGGCTGCTGGCCGGTGATGGCGCGCAGGTCGCGCACGGCACCGTCGATGGCCTTGGAATCGGTAGCGGCCTCGCCGACACCCATGTTCACAACGATCTTCTCAAACTTGGGGATCATCATGACGTTCTCGTACTGGAACTTGTCCTGAAGCTGCTGCTTGACCTCGTTGTTGTACTTGGTCTTCAGACGCGGCACATACTTCTCTTCTGCCATTGTTCACTCCTTCTTGGGGTTTTAAGCACGGGGCGTGGCCACGATGGGTTGTCCTCGTGCCTCCTGGCTGCATCCGCGCCGCTCATGGCATTTTGCGGTTTGGACTCGACGCAGCAGGAGCCGACAAAACAATCGGTACTATACGCGCATCGGGAGCGTATTTCCAGAAAAACCTCGTCTGCCTGCACAACTCCACAACTCCCCCGCACAAATGGGTCCCAACAAGCAGTTGCGGTGAAATAAGGACTGTTGGGCGGCCTAACAGGCTTAAACAATCCGTATTTCACCGCAACTCATATATGGGGCGTTATTTTTGGCGTGGGAGGACCAGGTTGAGGATCACAGCAACGAGTGCGGCGACGGCAATGGAGGATCCGCCAAAGACGGTGCCGACCCATGCGGGGAATCCAGCGCCGGCAAGCGCGCCGGCCGTGCGCTCAATACCCGTGCCAAAGGCGATAGAGAGACCCATGAGCGTGGTATCGCGCTGAGACAGGCCGTGGCGGGCAAACATGACAACGCCGTTCATGCCGATGGTCGCGAACACGCCGATCGTGGCGCCGCCGATTACCGGCTGCGGAATGGACGTGAGCACTGCCGCGCACTTGGGCAGCAGGCCCGCGATGAGCAAGATGGCGGCGGCAAGCGTAAAGACCATACGGTTGACGACCTTGTTCTCGGCGATAATGCCCACATTCTGGCCAAAGGTTGCCGTGGGGACGCCGCCCAAAAAGCCCGACAGCATACCGACCAGGCCGTTGGCGATCAGACCGCCCGAAATCTGGCTATCGGTCGCAGGGGTATCGAGCGCAGCGGACGAGACAGCGGCAAACTCGCCCATGACCTGCACGGCGTTGACAATGGCGACAACGCCCACGACGGCGCACGCGGCCGGGTCGAACACCAGGCGATGGGCGCCCAGGGCAGGCGGAGCAAACCAGCTGGCGGTCGCGATGGCCGAGAAATCGACCATGCCCAACACTGCAGCCAAAACAAAGCCCGCGCAGATACCGGCCAGGATGCTGCCCAGCCTAAGCGCGCCCTTGCCGTAGT
>CATWKM010000031.1:0-22331 GCA_958351385.1 uncultured Collinsella sp.
TCCAGCAGCTGGATGAGCTTGGACTCCTTGGTCACAATGTCGGCAGCCAACTTACGCAGGGTCCGGGCCTGGTGGGTGCTCTGGTAGTGGGCGTCGCCTTCGCCAAGGGCTTTGCCTATGCCGCCGGCAAGCCGCTCGTGTGCGTCAACCATCTGGAGGGCCATCTGTTCGCCAACCTGCTGGCGCAGCCCGATCTCAGGCCGCCGTTTATCTTCACGCTCGTCTCGGGCGGTCATACCATGCTCGTGCACGTGAAGGCATGGGGCGACTACGAGGTACTTGGTGAGACACTCGACGATGCTGTGGGCGAGGCCTTCGACAAGGTAGCCAAGGCGTTGGGTCTGGGCTATCCCGGTGGCCCCATCATCTCCAAGCTGGCCGAGACGGGCAACCCCCGCGCGATCGATTTTCCTCGCGCGCTTAACAGCAGGGGAGACTATCGTTTCTCGCTTTCGGGTCTTAAAACGGCCGTGACGCTCTACATCGAGCAGGAGACCAAGGCCGGGCGCACGATTCACCTGCCCGATCTGGCGGCTTCGTTTGAGGCAGCCGTCTTTGACGTTCAGTACAAGAAGGCCAAAAACGCCCTGCATGCCACCGGATGCAAGGAATACTGCATCGGCGGCGGCGTCTCGGCTAATCCGCATCTGCGCGAGATGATGATCAAGAAGCTTGGGCGTCAGGGGATCCGCGTAACGGTGCCACCGCTTTCGGCGTGCACCGACAACGCCGCCATGATCGCAGAGGTTGCCCGCCGTAAATTCGACCGAGGAGAAATCTCGCCGTTCGACGTCGACGCCGATCCAAACATGACGCTGTAGCTGGTACGGCGCGGTCCCCGGACGGAGGGGCCGGATATAAGGTTTCCTGCTCTACAGTCCTGCGCAAGACGAAGGCCACATTAAGTGGCCTTCTTTGCGTGCGGAACTCGCGATAAACCTTATATCCGGCCCCTCCGTCCGGGGACCTTTCTGTATCGATATAGCTTCTGAGCTGGTTTGGCGTCGACAACGTCCGGCAAGGTTAGCCAGCTGCGTCGAATTTCCGGCGTGCTTTAGCTGAAAGAAAAAGATGGTGTGCGGAGCTTTGCTCCGCATTTGGGATGGGAGCTCCCGCGGCTCCCGAGGGGCATCTCTCATGCAAAAACTTTTGTTGGGTAAAGTCCGAGGTCAGTGGCGTTTTATACCGAGAATTTCAAAAAAAGTTGAAAATTCATTACAAATTTGCGTTGACTTTAGGTAACTAAAGTTTCATACTCCTTTTCAACCACTGGGGGATGTGAACACGCACGGATCGTTCACATCATGATTGAAGAGGATTTCTTAGACATGTTCACGCATCAGCTAAACATTATCAGCGTAGTAATTATCTGATGCGGGTTAGCACATACAGCTAGCCCGTACGATAACGGGCGGCTGATGAAGATGAGGGCCGTCGAGCGCAACCGACGGCCCTCATTTTTTATGTCTAGGAAGTTCTTTTTAGAGGAGGAAATGTAATGAACGGAGTTTTGCTCATGGTTGTGGCCGCGGCGGTGCTCGCCTGCGGCTATCTGAGCTACGGCCGCTGGCTGGCCAACAAGTGGGGCGTTGACAAAGAGGCCCTCACGCCGGCCAAGCGCATGAAGGACGGCAAGAGCTTCTCGCCCGTCTCCGCCTTTACCGCGTTCTCGCACCAGTTCAGCTCGATCTGCGGTGCTGGCCCTGTCACGGGTACGATCGTCGCCATGGCCTTTGGCTGGCTGCCCGTCGTGCTCTGGGTCCTCGTCGGCGGCATCTTCTTTGGCGCCGTCCACGACTTTGGTGCTCTGTACGCTTCGATGAAGAACAACGGCAAGTCGCTCGCTCAGCTCATCGAGAAGTACATCGGCAAGACCGGCCGTCGCCTGTTCCTGCTGTTCTGCTGGCTGTTCTGCATCATCGTCATCGCCGCCTTCACCGACATGGTCTGCAAGACGTTCATGTTCACCCCGGCCGTTGACGCTTCTGGCGCCGCTACCGGTGCCATCGACTTCACCAAGTCCTATGCCGCCGGCTGCGCTGGCACCATCTCCATCCTGTTCACCTTCGTCGCTATCGCCTTTGGTTGGGCCCAGAAGAAGTTCAACCTCACCGGTGCCGCCGAGTTCGTCACCGGCGTGGTCCTCATGGTTCTCATGTTTGCCGTCGGTATGCAGTTCCCGGTCTACCTGGATAAGTTCCAGTGGTTCGCCGTCGTCATGGTCTACCTGGTCTTCGCTGGCGCTATGCCCATCCAGATGCTCAAGACCCCGCGTGACTACCTCACTTCCATCATGATGATCGTCATGATCGTTTGCGCTGTCCTCGGTATCGTCGTCCTGGGTGTTAACGGCCAGGCCACCATCACCGCTCCGGCCTTTACCGGCTTCTCCAGCGCTTCTGGCATGATGTTCCCGGTCCTGTTTGTTTCCGTTGCCTGCGGTGCCCTCTCCGGCTTCCACAGCCTCGTTTCTTCTGGTACCTCCTCCAAGCAGGTCGAGAAGGAGCAGGACGCCGTCAAGGTCGGTTATGGCGCCATGATCGTCGAGTCCTTCGTCGGCATCCTTGCCATCATCGTCGCCGGCATCATGTTCTCCGACATGAACACCGCCGGTACCGGCGCCCTCAACGCCGGCGTCGCTTCCACCCCGTTCCAGATCTTCGCCGCTGGTATCTCCCGCGGTATGCAGGCCTTCGGTGTTGACGGTACGTTCGCTACCGTCTTCATGACCATGAACGTTTCCGCTCTGGCCCTGACCTCGCTCGACGCCGTCGCCCGCATCGCCCGCACCTCGTTTTCCGAGTTCTTTGCCCAGACCAACGACGCCCTGGCCATCGAGTCCAAGGCCGGCTACATGAAGGTTCTCGGCAACCCCTGGTTCGCCACGGTCGTCACCCTGCTTCCCGGTCTCGCCCTCGCCTTTGGCGGCTATGCCAACATCTGGCCGCTCTTTGGTGCTTCCAACCAGCTGCTCGGCGGCATGACCATGATCACCCTCGCCGTGTTCTGCAAGTGCACCGGCCGCAAGGGCTGGATGCTCTACGTGCCCGTCGCCTTCCTGCTCTGCTGCACCTTCACCTCGCTGGTCCAGAGCGCCATGGGCTGCATGACCGCTGTCCAGGCTTACGGCTTCTTCGGCACCATCCCGGCTACCGCCACCACGGCCGCCGTCTCCGTCGCCGCCACCAAGGGCCTGCAGCTCGTTTTCGCCGTCCTGCTGATGGTCCTGGGCCTCATCGTTGCCGTCAACTGTCTCAAGGAGTTCTTCGGCAAGGAGGCCGGCTCCATGCCCGACGAGGAGCCCGAGTGGTCCGAGATGGGCAAGGCCGAGTACGGTCGCGCCGCTGCCGCTGAGGCTCCTGCCGACGCCGAGGCTGTCAAGGCCTAGTCGACTTGATGGAGTGACCGTTCCATCCATATGACTCGGAAAGACCGGGTCCGCAACGATGCGGACTCGGTCTTTTTCTTGCGAGAACGGGTGATGCAAGGGCGTCCTCGCAGATGTTTTGCGTGGATAGGCTCGCGCGTTGTACCATATAGACGTATATGTGTGCATATGAAAGGGGCCCCGTGGCCAAGACGGTATATTCCGATAACCAACAAAATGTCGATGCATTGGCCGAGCGCCTGAGCAGCCAAACATCGCTTTCTGCCGATCGGGCGAAGCTCGTTGCTTACGACCTGCTCTGTCGCAAAGCACTCAAGATTAAGTCGAGCGCGCTGGCACAGATTTTCCGCTCCGTCGATAAGGAGTGCGACACCAAGGCGATGCGCGATGAGCTTATCGCGGCAAAGATTGTGACAAAGATCGAGGGCAGTGGCATTAACGGGCGCCCGGCGTTCTATACCATCAATGTCGAGATCCGCGATGCCCAGGAGCAGCCTGCCGAGTCCGTCGAAGATTTTGTCGTCGAGGATTCCGCTGACGTGCCTGCTGTGGAAGAAGTTGCTCCGCGTGAGCATGTCGATACCGATGAGTTGCTCGATGAGAACGTCGTGCGTGCCTTTACGGCCAAGGCAGGGCGCGGCGGTTTTGGCGGGGGTGGCAAGCGCGATGCGCAGCGTCGCGCCCAGCAGGAGCGCTTCCGTCGCGCCGTTGCTCGAAAGGGTGAGACGGATGCCGAGGCTGTTGAGAACGAGGTTGCTGCCGAGTCGCAGAGGCCCGCGAAGGAGCAAAAGCCCGTGGAGGCCCAGGAGCCCCAGCGTCGCCGTGGTGCCCACTTTAAGGCTGCGCAGCAGGATGTCGCGCATGAGGTTGAAGAGCTTTCCGAGGCCGCAGACGATGTTGAGGAGTCTGCCAAGAAGGCCCCGGGCTCATGTCGTCCCGGACGTGGTTTTGCGAGGCGCGCGTATCCCGTAAGGCGTCAGGAGAAGGGCGAGCCGGCTCCGACCGCTCAGGCCGAGAAGGCCGAACAAACCGAGAAAACCGTTGAGCCGGCGGCTCGCGAGCAGCAACCTTCCGAGTCGCAGCCTGCGGCTGACACTGAGGTCAAAGCTCAACAGACCGCTGATAAGCAGGCGGGGGAGAGCGCCTCAGGCAAGCCCCGCCGTCGTCGTCACCGCGGCGGTCGTGGCTCAAATGCCGAGGCCGCGGCCGAGAAGACAGCGACACAAAACGGAGATGAGAAGGCCGAGACTCCGGTGGATCAGGTCAAGCGCCAGCCGGCGAAGGAGGCCAAGTCCGATCGTCCGCAAAAGCGCTCGTCTGCGCCCAAGCAGGAACGTAATACCCGGGCAGATTCCAAGCGTAAGCCTCATGCACAGGCTGAGCCTGCCGCGGCTGATAGTGCTACCCAGCAGCCCGAGTCGGCCGTCCACGGCGAGGTATCGGCGTTTGCCCTTGCCCGCGTTTTGGGCAGGCAGCTGCTCAAAGTTGTCCCTACGCCTACGGCGCTCTCTAAGATCAAGGAACAGCAGACTCAAATTGTTAAGGTCGAGGGCAAGGACGGCAAAAAGGCGCCGCAGCGCACTCAGCACAACGAGATGTCCAACCGCAAGATTGCCGAGGAAATCGCAATCATCCAGGCTTGGATCGAGCAAAACCGAGGTGCCGATACGCCGGTTGCCTCGCGCCGCCAGCGTGCCTACCAGATTTTTAACGACGAGAAGGCTTTTGACGGCAAGCACGGTGAGCGCCTGATAAGGCGCATGACCGAAAAGGGCATCAGCATGCAGGCGATCAAGGTCGCCCCCAACCGCCCCGTGCACTTTACGGGTTTCTTTACGCTGGGCGCCGATAAGCCGTTCATTATGGTCGAGAACCTGGACACCTACGACGAGATCGTCAGGCTGCTGCGTGGCCGCAAGCACGCCAAGCTCTTTGGCATCAAGGTGGGCGGCGTGATTTTTGGCGGCGGATGCAAGGCGAGCGTCTCGCATGCCCTGGACGATTATCTGGCCGAGATCGGCTATCGCTTTAACTACGTCTACTACGTGGGCGATATCGACCGCGAGGGCGCGCGCATCGTCGAGCAGGCTCGCAATGCCAATGTGGTTGAGATTCGCCTGCATGCCGGTATGTACCGCGCCATGCTCGCCGAGCATAAGCGTCGCGTGAAGGCCGGTGGCGAGTGCGAGCGCGCGGCTGCCAACCAGGGCGTGCCGCAGAACTTGGCGGCGACGATCAAGGATCTGCCCATGGTCACGCGCGTGCAGTTCCGCAATGTGCTACGTGAAGGCGGGCGCATTCCGCAGGAGATTCTGATGACCGCCGACTATCGGGATGGCGACTCGGGAAGCTTCGACCGCATGCTGAACAACTAAATTCCGCCGGCCCCGGGAGAGCGGGGACACCGGCTTAGGTTTCCTGATCTACAGTCCTGCTCACGACGGAGGCCACATTAAGTGGCCTCCTGTTCGTGCGGAACTCGCGATAAACCTAAGCCGGTGTCCCCGCTCTCCCGGGGCCTGTCGTGGCTTGGCCGTTGCATGCGGCTCGCTTTTCGGAACGGGGCTGACGGACACGTTCCGAAATCTACCACCGTCGCTGTACAGGGTGTCTATAAAGAGCCGTGGCCAAAAAACGGCAAATATGAGTACTGATACTCTTTTAGTAGCAGTAATTTTGACCAAATTTAAGGTGATTTGACGTGTCGATCGAGCAGATAAGCTGCCGTATCTCCTCAAGTGTTCATTAAAGGAAGACCTTGATGCGAATAAATCTCATTAAGATCTTCTTTTATTAACGAAAATAATGTAGCTACAACGGTAACAGTACTCATATTTGCCGTTTTTTGGCCACAGTCCTTCGGAGGGTCCTCGAAAATAGTCCCGAGCCGGCACTTGGGGACGTTCCTATAATGCCGGCACTTAGGAGCGCCCCCAAGTGCCGGCACCGCGTCTGCCTGCGGCGGCCGCGCCCCGCTGCGTCGCTTCGCTCCCTTGCGGGTTCGAATCCCTCCGCTTGGCGGCGTTGGCTCGATTTGCTTGACGTGAGGGGCTCTTGGCTGGTGTGGGACGGAGGGATTCCGCGTCCGCCTGGTCGGCGGCCGCGCCCCGCTGCGTCGCTTCGCTCCTTGCGTGCTGCGCTGGAAAACGCTTCGCGTTTCCTCAGCTCCGCACCCTTGCGGGCTCGAATTCCTCCGCTTGCCCACAAGAAAGCGCCCTGGGCCGTTATGGGCTTAGGGCGCTCAGTTTTAATGGCTGGGACGGAGGGATTCGAACCCCCAACAGCCGGCACCAAAAACCGGAGTTCTACCGTTGAACTACGTCCCAATGTGTGGTGTTGCCCAAAAGCAACTCGTCTAGTTTACCTAATCTGCGAGGGCATCGCAAACGCCATCGAGTAGGCGTACGGCGAGCGTCTGCGCGTCGCTGGCCGTGAAGGTGCCGTTGTAGCGCGTCATGCCCGTGAGCTCAATGCGAATGCGAGCCGGCTTCTGCTGCACGGCGACATTGGCGGTGCGGATGCGCTGGGCCAGGTTGTGGCACTCGGCGAGGGCAATCGTGGCGCGTGGCGCGGCGTCGGCGGGCAGCTCGTCGCTTGCGATCTCGAGCACCAGGTCAACGTCGGTTGGGACCTCGGAGTCGCAGAGCATCATGCCGCTGTTGTCGGTCGTTGCCGTGGCGATGTTCCACATGCGCGAAGCAACGCTGCGTGCGATGGGGTCCTCACCGATAACGGCGATCTGGAAGCGCTCGAGCACGTTGGCGGCGCGAGCAAAACCGATGCGGGACTCGGCTTCGGTGACCGAGGGCTTGCCCTCCCACACATGGTGCAGGCGGTTGATGTAGGCGTAGGTGTCCTGGAAGGCCATGCCGTCGGCAAACAGGCCGACATTTTCCTGGAACTGCTGCAGGGCGGCCTCGGTATGCGGACCAAAGTAGCCGTCGTCTTCGCCACAGGCAAAGCCCAAAACGTTGAGAGCGCGCTGCAGGGCCTTGACGTCGGCGCCGTGAAAATTGGGCATGCGAAGATACAGGGTGCGGTCGCCCAGCTTATACGAGGCGTCGACCAGGGCGCTCCAGCAGGGGATATCGACAGCATAACCGGCCGCAAGGCCGCTATCGAGCCTAAACGTGCCAACGGCCTGCTTGGTGGTGGTGCCAAAGCGCTTGTCGGCGACCTCGTCGGCATCGATGGTGTAACCGAGCTGCAGAAGGCGGGACTGAACATCCTCGACGGCTGCTCCCTGCATGCCCGTGGTAATAGGTTCCATGAACGAACCCCTTTCGGCGTACGATTCGTACTATTTTGAGCGCGTGTCGGATAGACAACGCGAGACAATGCATAAACATGCACTCAACAGTGTAGCAACTTGTACCCAAACGCGCTGCCCACAGGTTTTGTGACCCCCGCTAGTTGAGGCGCTCCACAAAGAAATCTGCCATGGAGAGGAACAGTTCGCGTGCGTGCGGGTCAAGCTCAACGTTCTCGATGGCAGCCTTGGCTTTTGCGGTCAGGTCCAGCGCGTAGGCGTGAGCATATTCGATGGAGCCGGTCTGCTGGAAGATCTCCACGGCGCGCGCGAGCTGCGCGGGGTCCTCGGTGCCCGAGGAAAGGATTGCCTCGACCTCGTCGTGATGGCGCTCATCAGACAGGGCGTGCACGGCAACGAGCGTGCGTTTACCCTCGGTGATGTCGGTGCGGAAGTCCTTGTTGGCGGCCTCTTTGGTGCCGATCAAGTTGAGCAGGTCGTCTTGAATCTGGAAGGCAAGGCCCGTGTGCAGCCCAAAGGCGCGCAGTGCCTCAATCTGCTCTTCGCTGCCGCCGCCGATAATGGCTCCGGCGGCAAGCGGCGTCGCTCCGCTGTAGTACGCGGTCTTGTGCGTCGCCATGTCCAGATAATCGTCGACCGAAATGTCAAAGCGCCCGTCGCGGACCCAGCCCAGGTCGAGCGCCTGGCCCTCGATGGTACGGACGATCATCTCGGTAAGCTCGTGGAGCACGCGAAGCTTCACGTCTGCGTTGAGTGTGGGGTCGTCGAGAACCGTCTTGGTGACCATGGTGAGCGCCAGGTCACCGCAGTTGATGGCAAGACCGGTACCCTCGGTAAGGTGCATGCAGGGCTTGCCGCGACGAATCTGCCCGTTGTCGGCGATGTCGTCGTGGATGAGTGCGCCCGACTGAAAGTGCTCGATGGCCGCCGCGGCGCTGCGGGCGCTTTCGAAGCTTCCGCCCACCGCGGTGGCGGCGAGCATGCAGATGAGCGGGCGGTGGCGTTTGCCGGCGTTGGCCGTAAAGGCCGAAAGTGGTGCGTACAGGTAGCGCTCGATATCGGCGGAAGTCGCCTGTCCGTCAAAGAACGTGGCCAGATAGTCGTTAATCTGGTCAAAGTGCTGGGCTAAAAAGCTGGTAAACGGACTGGACACGGGTTCTCGCATTCTTTGATAGGTTGCATCGTTGCATTATGCAGACAACATATTGCCACATTAGGGCGTCGAGCGCGGCGGTTGAAGACGATTGGTCCATGCGGCCGCAAGTGCAGTAGGGGCTTGGCTAGATAAGCCCAAAGTGTTCGAGCGCGGTGACGACGCCGTCGTGGTCGATGCTGTCGGTGACATAGTCGGCCTTTTCCTTGAGGAAGTCCGGTGCATTGCCCATGGCGATGCCGACGTCGACGGCGTTCATCAGCGAGATGTCATTGCTGGCATCACCGATGCCATACACCGTTCCATGGTTGGGGTCGAGAGCGTCGAGTACGGACTGGATACCCTCGCGCTTGGTACATTCGCGAGGCGAAATCTCGGTCACTTCGAGCTCGAGCTCGTTAAAGCAGAGCAGCGGCTCAAACGTTTGATCCTGAGCGATGCGGTTGGCAAGCGACGTGGACATTAAGATCTTGTAGGCGCTGTAATGTTGCAGCTGCGTAATTGCATCGCCCACGGTGCGGGCATATCCGGGGGCGTCGGGCGCATCGGCACCCATGCGAACGACGCCATTGAGTCCCTCAAAACGAATCACTTCGTCCGATTGCTCAAGAATGGGAGCAAGACGCTGCAGCATACCGGGCGTCATCGCCAAATCGCGGATCACGTGTCCCTCAAGTTCGACATAGCCACCCGCGAGGCAGACGATGCCGGTCCAGGGCAGATCGAGCAGCTTTGGATGGATGCAGCTCAGCGTGCGCCCTGTGCAGATAAACGCCATATTGCCCTTGGCGACAAAAGTACGGATGGCGTGCGAGGCCGCTTCATTGGGATAGGGGGAGCGGTCTCGCTCGCTCTCGGGAAGCTCTTGTGCCACTCGAGGGTCTTGCCAGGCGAGTGTTCCGTCGATATCGAAGAAGCAGATATCGCCGCGCTTATGGGCTGCGCTGGCGGCAGGGGAGGCCGAGGTGGTGGGCACAAATCCCGGCTCGAGGCCCATGATCTGGTCAAAATGCTCTTTAACGCGGGGAACGGAGATGCCGATAATCACCTGGGCGGTCTTGCCCGTAATGATGAGGCCCTTGGCGCCCACCGCGACAAACGACGCGTTATCTGCAACGATGGAAGGGTCTGCGACCTCGACGCGCAGGCGCGTGGCGCAGTTGGTTGCGCCCACGATATTGCCAACGCCACCTAAAAGCTGAATTACCCGCTCAGCGAGGACGTGATCTTGATCGGATTGAATACTGACCTCGCCATTGGGAGATTGCTCTTTGGCAAAGCCGCTTCCCGTTAAACGATCGATTGCCGCGCGATTGGAGACATGATCCTCGCGGCCCGGCGTCTTAAGGTCATAAACCAAGATGAGTGCTCGAAAACTAACAAAAAAGATGAGGCTAAAGGCAAGACCGATACCGAGCGCCAAAAGGTAGGAGCCGGCATGCATTCGCATGAGTGGGATGAAGTTGAAGGCCGTCATTTCCATGAGACCGCCCGAGAAGATGCCGACGATGCCAAAGAAGTTCATGGTCATGGCAAGGCAGGAGGATAGGACGGCGTAGAGCAAAAAGAGTCCGGGATAGGTGAACATAAAGAGAAACTCGAGCGGCTCGGTGACGCCGCAGACCACCGA
The DNA here is from genome assembly GCA_958351385.1 of uncultured Collinsella sp. Taxonomy (GTDB): domain Bacteria; phylum Actinomycetota; class Coriobacteriia; order Coriobacteriales; family Coriobacteriaceae; genus Collinsella. Next base: position 10,442 of record CATWKM010000031.1, read on the forward strand.
GGCGACGATGGCGGGCAAAAGGATGACTTTAAGGCCGGCGCGGCGTTCGGGTTTGGCGGTGAAATAGAATGCTGCCGCGATGGCGGGAAGGCCAAAGAGCTTGCCCCAGCCGGTGGCGGTAAAACCTGCCCAGGGCGCAAGTTCATTTAAAGGGCGCGTGCTATGGGAGAGAATGGGGAGCAGGTTGGTCCACGTGGCGTAAATACCGTCGTGAATGACCAGATTGTCGTAATAGATGGGCATATAGAGCAGATGGTGCAGCCCCATGGGCTCGAGCGCTCGCTCCAAAAACACAAAGATGCCCACGCCGAAGGGGCCGACGCCCGCAAGTGCGTGGCGCAGCGTTTCGGTCACAGCGTATGCGAAGGGCACGATGGCGGCCGAGATGGCGGCAAGGGCAAACACGGCAAAAAAGCTGATGAGGTAGACCAGCGAGGAACCCGAGAAGGTGCCGAGCCAATCGGGAACCTTGGCATCGTAGAAACGGTCATGGATGGCGACGACGGTTGCCGATACCGCCAGCGGGCCGATAATGCCGGTATCGAGCGTCTTGATGCCGTCGATGACGGTGATACCGCTGGCGGGGGTCAAAGATGATGGGTACTTAAGCCCAAGGTTGTCTCCGCTCAGCTTAATGATCTCGCTCAAAAAGAAGCAATAGGCAAAATAGGCCACGAGTGCCTCGAGGCAGCAGCGCGCCGGTTGCTTTTGGGCAAGACCGATAGGCAGCGCTACGGCAAAAAGGAGCGGGAGACGTTTAAAGACCGTCCACGAGCCGCGCTGGATGATGGTCCAGAAAACGTACCAAGGGGTTCCGTATACGGCGAGGTCACCGACGATGTCTACGGTCGTGGCGAGGGCGGAGATGCCGACCATGAGGCCTGATATAGAAAACAGCATGGCGGGCGCGAACATGGCTCCGCCAAAACGTTGGATTTTCTGCAGCATAATATGCCTTTCGGATGCAACATGCTGTGCGAGCAAGAACGTTTAAACAATGAACTCATTGTAGAGGACTGGCTGCTTGCCGCATTGACGGTTTTGATTCGGTCCGATTTGGGTTTCGGGGGAACCGTCGACGGTAAATAATCCGTGCTTTACCGATAATCGGTTTAAACAACTTTAAGAAATGCTATCGTGCCTAGCCATACATATTCATTAGAGGTGAAATCATGCCAAAAGCGATTTACGAAGGAATCTACCGCGAGATCCGTTCGCGCATCATCAACGGGACCTATGCGTTTCAGGAGATGCTGCCAACCGAAGCCGAGCTGACCGCGGAGTTTGGCTGCACGCGCAATACCGTTCGACGCGCCTTGAGCATGCTGGCCGACCAGATGTTTGTGCAGCCTATACACGGTAAGGGCGTGCGCGTTATTTGGCTTAAGGGCGAAACCGACATGCTGGGCGCACTCGAAGAGGTTGAGTCGTTTGGCGAGTTCGCAAAACGCAACAATGCCGTCGCATCGACCGAGGTCAAGTCATTTGAACATTTGATTTGCACTGAGCAACTCTCACGTCGCCTGGGCTTTAAGGTGGGCGAGGAGCTGATTCGCGTAGTGCGTGTCCGAAGCCTCAACGGCAGCGCGCGCCAAGTGGACCATGGCTACTTTTTGGCGTCGATCGCCAAGGGCCTGACCCCCGAGATCGCGGCGGATTCTATCTACGGCTATCTGGAGCACAAGCGCGGCGTCAAAGTGATGGCGAGCCGTCGTACGGTGAGCGTCGAGCTTGCCAATGATGAGGACTGCAGCTACTTGGACCTTGGCAAGTACAACTGCGTCGCCGTTATGGAGAGCCAGTCGTACACCTCGGACGGCATCTTATTTGAGGTGACGCACGCTCGCACACACCCCGAGATCTTCCACTACCGCGTTAACTCCAAGCGATAGCCGGCTAGCTCGCAGCCTGACGAGACTCATGCCCTCAAAGCGAAAACGCCCGGTCAAACCGACGATGCATCGGCTTGATCGGGCGTTTTCTCTGCATTCGATAACAAATAATTGTTTATACAAAACTTGTCAAGTATCAAGTCGAAATTACCGTTCACCGAAGTTTTTCTACCGCTCTAGTAATACTTGTTCAAACAACTAGCCAAATAGCGTATTGTACAAGTCAGCAAAAGGGGCAAAGTCCCCGAGCCAATCTCCGAAGGCGGCGGCAAAGGGTGCCGCCACGGTGTGAAAGGGTGGATTGTAATGAAGAACGAAATGAGCAGAAGGCAGTTCCTGGGCTTTGCTGGTTCCGCGGCTGCGGTTCTTGGTCTGGGCCTCGTGGGCTGCGGTGGTTCTGCCGGCTCTGGCTCCTCTGCTTCTGGTGACGCTGCCGAGGTCTACTTCCTCCAGTTCAAGCCCGAGGTCGACAAGGAGTGGAAGGAGATCGCCAAGGCGTACAAGAAGGAGAAGGGCGTCGAGGTCAAGATCGTGACCGCCGCCTCCAACACCTACGAGGAGAAGCTCAAGTCCGAGATGTCCAAGAGCTCCGCTCCGACGCTGTTCCAGGTCAACGGCCCCACCGGCCTTAAGAACTGGAAGGACTACTGCGCCGATCTTTCCGACACCAAGCTCCGCGGCGAGCTCATCGACGACTCCCTGGCGCTGCAGTCCGACGGCAAGGATCTGGGTATCGACTGGGTTCAGGAGAGCTACGGCATCATCTACAACAAGGAGCTCCTCGAGAAGGCCGGCTACAAGGCCGAGGACATCAACTCCTTCGACAAGCTGAAGGCTTGCGCCGATGACATCCAGGCCCGCAAGGACGAGCTCGGCGTTGACGGTGCCTTCACTTCCGCCGGTATGGATGACTCCTCCAGCTGGCGCTACACCACGCACCTCGCCAACCTCCCGCTCTACTACGAGTTCGAGAAGGAGCACAATCAGGAGGACGACGAGATCAAGGGCGAGTATCTCGACAACTTTAAGCAGATCTTCGACCTGTACATCACCGACTCCACCTGCGATCCTTCGCAGCTCGCCTCCAAGACCGGTGACGACGCCACCAACGAGTTCGCAACCGGCAAGGCCGTCTTCTATCAGAACGGCTCTTGGGCCTACGCCGACCTCACCAAGGCCGGTATGACCGACGACCAGCTCGGCATGCTGCCGATCTACATCGGCGTCGACGGCGAGGAGAACCAGGGCCTGTGCTCCGGCGGCGAGAACTACTGGTGCGTCAGCTCCCAGGCTTCCGAGGATGCCCAGAAGGCCACCGAGGACTTCATGTATTGGTGCGTCACTTCTGACACCGCCACCAGCATCATCGCTGACAAGATGGGTCTGACCGCCCCGTTCAAGAGCGCTAAGGAGACCACCAACGTCTTCTCTCAGCAGGCCGTTGCTATGGCCAAGGACGGCAAGAAGACCGTCGCTTGGGACTTCGTTTACATCCCCTCCGAGGAGTGGAAGAAGAACCTCAAGCAGGCTCTCATCGCTTATGCTGCCGACAACACCAAGTGGGACGGCGTCAAGAACGCCTTCGTCGATGGCTGGAAGACCGAGAAGGCTGCTTCCGAGTAAGCAGTTGCTGCCCAAGCTATCTGATTAGCGACAGGGGGCGGGCAGACGTAGGTTTGCCCGCCCCCTGCATATTGAAAGGACCCTTCTATGGGCAAAGCACTCAAGCGCTGGTGGCCGCTCTTTATGCTGCCCACGTGCCTGGCGTTTATGATCGGGTTCGTGATTCCCTTTATCCAGGGTTTCTATCTCTCGTTCTGCCAGTTTATTACCATCAATAACGCGCACTTTGTCGGTATCGAGAACTACGTGCGCGCGCTGTCCGATCCGCAGTTCTCCACGTCGTTCTTCTTTACCGTGGCGTTTGCCTTCCTGTCGACGGTGCTCATCAACGTGATCGCGCTGGCCATTGCGCAGGCGCTCACTCGCAAGGCGCTCAAGGGCACCAACATCTTCCGTACGATTTTCTTTATGCCTAACCTGATTGGCGGCATTGTACTGGGTTACATTTGGCAGATTCTGATCAACTGCCTGCTCTCCAACGTGGGTGCCCAGCTTATCGCCCTCAACTCCGCCGCTGGCTTCTGGGGCCTTATCATCCTGACCCTGTGGCAACAGGTCGGCTACATGATGATCATCTACATCGCCGGTCTGCAGTCCATTCCGTCCGACTACATCGAGGCCGCCAAGGTCGATGGCGCTACGGCATGGCAGACGTTTTGGAAGGTTAAGATCCCCAACCTGATGCCGACCATCACCATCTGCCTGTTCCTGTCCATCACCAACGGCTTTAAGCTGTTCGACCAGAACCTCGCCCTTACCGGTGGCGCCCCGGCGCACTCCACCGAGATGCTCGCCCTGAACATCTACAACACGTTCTATTCGCGTGCTGGCATCGCATGGCAGGGCATCGGTCAGGCCAAGGCAGTTATCTTCTGCATCCTGGTTGTCGCTATTTCTATGATCCAGCTTAAGGCCACGAGGTCCAAGGAGGTGCAGCAGTAATGAAACGCGATAAGGCTATCAACCGCGCGCTCTCGATCTTCTTTACGATTCTGTCGCTCGCATGGATCTACCCCGTGTTCATGATTGCGCTCAATTCCTTTAAGAAGGGGACCGCAATCAGCACCACCACGGCGTTCGATCTGCTCACGCCCGAGACGTTCAACGGCCTCGCAAACTACGTGCACGCTCTTAACGAGCAGGGCTTTGCCTCGGCGTTTATGTACTCGCTCATCATCACAGTCACGTCGGTCGTGCTGATTCTGGTGTGCTGCTCCATGTGCGCTTGGTACGTGGTTCGTGTCAACAACAAGATCTCGAACTTCTTCTATTACCTGTTCGTGTTCTCGATGGTCGTACCGTTCCAGATGCTCATGTTCACGCTGTCCAATTTGGCGGACCGCATCGGCTTTAATACGCCGTTCAACATCTGCTTTATCTATCTGGGCTTTGGCGCGGGCCTGGCGGTCTTTATGTTCGCCGGCTTTGTAAAGAACATCCCGCTCGAGATCGAGGAGGCGGCCATGATTGACGGCTGCAACCCGGTTCAGGTGTTCTTTAAGATCGTCCTTCCCATTATGAAGCCCACCTATCTTTCGGTCGGCATCCTCGAGACCATGTGGGTCTGGAACGACTACCTGCTGCCCTACCTTACGCTCGACTCCACTAAGTACAAGACCATTCCTATTTTGATCCAGTACTTCCGCGGCGGCTATGGCCACGTCGAGCTCGGCCCCATGATGGCCTGCATCATGATGGTCGTTGTCCCCATCGTCATCATGTACATCTTCTGCCAGAAGTACATCATCGACGGTGTGGTGGCAGGTGCCGTCAAGGGCTGATGCCGTAACTGTTTTGCAAGTTTTGGCGGCGCCCCTCAGCGCGGCGCCGCGTATCGAAAGGTAGAGACATGGCCGAGATCGTTCTCAAACATGTTCAGAAGGTGTATCCCAACAACGAGTCAAAAAAGAAGGGCTTCTTTGGCAAAAAGAAGAAGACCGAGGAGAAGAAGCACAACCTCAAGGTTACCGAGGACGGTGTGCTCGCTGTAGAGGACTTCAACCTCACCGTTCACGACCAGGAGTTCATCGTCCTCGTTGGCCCCTCTGGCTGCGGTAAGTCCACGACGATGCGCATGGTCGCCGGCCTGGAGGACATTACCTCGGGCGACGTGCTCATCGACGGCAAGCGCGTCAACGACGTGGCGCCCAAGGACCGCGACATCGCCATGGTGTTCCAGAGCTACGCTCTGTACCCCAATATGACGGTGTACGAGAACATGGCATTTACGCTCGAGCTCAAGAAGGTCCCCAAGGACGAGATCGACCGCAAGGTTCGCTCTGCTGCCGAGATCCTGGGCATTACCGAGTATCTCGACCGTAAGCCTAAGGCGCTTTCGGGTGGCCAGCGCCAGCGTGTCGCCATCGGCCGCGCCATCGTGCGTGACCCCAAGGTCTTCCTGATGGACGAGCCCTTGTCCAACCTGGATGCCAAGCTGCGTAACCAGATGCGCGCCGAGCTCATTAAGCTGCGTCACGAGATCAAGGGCACCTTCATCTACGTTACCCACGACCAGACCGAGGCTATGACCCTCGGCGATCGCATCGTGGTCATGAAGGACGGCGTCGTCCAGCAGATCGCCACCCCGCAGGAGGTCTTCAACCATCCCGCGAACATCTTCGTCGCCGGCTTCATCGGCGTGCCGCAGATGAACTTCTTCGATGCCCAGCTGGTGCGCTCGGGCAACGGCTTTACCGTCAAGACCGAGGATATGAACGTGGCGCTCGCCCCCGAGACCTGCGCTCAGCTTGCTCTCAACTGGGACGGCGGCGACGTGAAGGAGATTACGGCCGGTGTGCGTCCCGAGCAGATCCTGCTTGCCGACAAGGGCGAGGAGGGTGCGCTCCAGGGCACCGTCGAGGTGACCGAGCTCATGGGTTCGACCGAGCATGTCCACGTGACCGCTCCCGATGGCCAGTTCGTCCTGATCATTCCCGTTGTCGACCTTGAGGCTAAGGGTGCGCTCAAGGCGGGCGACTCCATCTGGTTTAAGTTCGAGAAGAACGCGACCCATCTCTTCGATAAGGTGTCTGGCAAGAACCTTATCTAGGCCCGGTTCATCCAGGCCCTCCCTTTGGGCGACTGCGGTATTGCCATCCTTTTGCCGCGGTCACATATAAGGCTCCCCTCCCGTCCACTGGGCGAGAGGGGAGCCTTTCTTTGTGTTGGGGCTTTCCGTCTGTCAGTTTGTCTTGATCTGTAACAGGTAGGGCTGATTTCGGACGTTAGATGTTACAGATCGAGACGGTTCCGCTGAGCTAACCATTTCATCTAAATCTGTAACACCGAAGGCGAATTTCACCTGCTAGATGTTACAGATTGAGATAAACCCAAGGGGAGGGGCCGGTATGTCTCAATCTGTAACAGCTGGGACCGTTTTGGTTGAGTAGTTGTTATGGATCGAGATTGTTTGGCCGAGTCGGATCACAGGGTAACGTGCGGGCACAAAAAACGGAGCCGCGTTGCCGTGGCTCCGTTTTCAAGAGGATGGGCGATGAAACCGAATTAGCTCAGGTGCCAGATCTCGTCGTTGTACTGGGAGATCGTACGGTCGGACGAGAAGGTGCCGGCGTTGGCGATATTGATGAGCGCCTTGCGCATCCAGGCGTCCTGGTCCTCGTAGTCGGCCAGCACGCGCTCCTTGGTTTGGATGTACTCCTCAATGTCGAGCAGGGCCATAAACCAGTCCTTGCCCTTAATGTCGTCGTGCAGGCGCTGCAGGCGCTCGGCGTTGCCGGTTGCCATAAAGGCCGGGTTGGTGATGAAGTCCACCAGCAGTTTAATGCCGGGCTTGCGGTAGAGCGCACCGGCGTTGTAGGTGCCGTCGGCGTAGAGCTGCTCGACCTGTTTGGACGAGGCACCAAAGGTATAGATGTTCTCGTCGCCCACGAGCTCGGCAATCTCAACGTTGGCGCCGTCGAGCGTGCACAGGGTTAGGGCGCCGTTGAGCATGAACTTCATGTTGGAGGTGCCGCTCGCCTCCTTGGAGGCCAGGCTGATCTGCTCGGAGATGTCAGCGGCGGGGATCACGCGCTCGGCGGCGGTGACGTTGTAGTTCTCGATCATGACAACCTGCAGGTAGGGAGCCACGTCGGGGTCGTTTGCAATCCACTGAGACAGCGTCAAGATCAGATGGATGATGTCCTGCGCGATAGTGTAGGCAGGCGCCGCCTTGCCGCCAAAGATGATGGTGACGGGGTGCTTAGGTCTGTTGCCGTTCTTGATATCGAGGTACTTCCAGATGATGTAGAGCGCGAGCATCTGCTGGCGCTTGTACTCGTGGATGCGCTTGACCTGGACGTCGATGATGGCGTTGGAGGGAATGGTCACGCCCTGCTCGAGCGCCATGAACTGGCGCATGATGGCCTTGGCCTCGACCTTGGTGGCGGCCAGGCGCTCAAGAACGTCCTTGTCGTCAGCGAACTTGGCGAGTTTGCTCAGATCGCCGGTGCTGCGCCAATCGGTGCCGATCACATCGTCGAGCAGGCTGGCGAGCGCGGGGTTGGCCCCATGGATCCAGCGGCGGAAGGTGATGCCGTTGGTCTTGTTGGAGAACTTCTCGGGATAGATTTCGTAGAACGGATGAAGCTCGGTGTCCTCCAGGATCTTGGTGTGGAGGGCGGCTACGCCGTTGATGGAGAAGCCAAAGTGGATGTCCATGTGGGCCATGTGGACGGTGTCGTATTCGTCGATGATGGCGACGCGCGGGTCATCGTGCTCGGCCTTCGCGACCTCATCGAGCTTGACGATAATGTCGGCGATGGCAGGGGAGACCTTCTGCAGGCTGGCGAGCGGCCACTTCTCGAGCGCCTCGGCAAGGATCGTGTGGTTGGTGTAGGCGACCATGGAGCGCACGATGGTAACGGCCTCGTCAAACTCGATGTCGTGCTCGGTGGTGAGCAGGCGGATGAGCTCGGGAATGACCATGGTGGGGTGCGTGTCGTTAATTTGGACCACGGCGTAGTCGGCCAGATCGTGCAGGTTGCTGCCGCGCTCGACGGCCTCGTCGATCAGGAGCTGGGCGGCGTTGCTCACCATGAAGTACTCCTGATAGATGCGAAGTAGGCGGCCCTGCTCGTCGGAATCGTCGGGGTAGAGGAACAAGGTAAGGTTCTTGGCGATCTCGGTCTTGTCGAAGTCGATGGAGCTGCCGGGGACCAGGCCGTCGTCGACGCTCGCCAGGTCGAACAGGCGCAGGCGGTTCTTGGTGGGCTGGTCGTAACCGGGCACATCGATGTTGACGAGCTTGGAGGTAACGGCAAAATCGCCGAACTCGACGGTGTAGGAGCGGTCATCGTCGACTAGGATGTCCTGCTCACCGAGCCACTCGTCGGGGACGGCCTTCTGCTGGTTGTCGACAAAGCGCTGACGGAACAGACCGTAGTGATAGTTGAGGCCCACGCCATCGCCGGTCAAGCCCAGCGTGGCGATGGAATCCAGGAAGCACGCGGCCAGGCGGCCCAGGCCGCCGTTGCCGAGCGACGGCTCGACCTCGAATTCCTCGATCTTGTTGAGGTCGTGGCCTGCGGCGGTGAGCTGGTCCTTAACCTCGTCGTAGATGCCGAGGTCGATCATGTTGTTGATGAGCAGCTTGCCGATCAAAAATTCGGCGGAAATGTAATAGAGCTTTTTCTTGCCGTTGTTGAGCGGGCAGGTGGCGGAGCGCTCCTGCATGAGTTTGACCAGCAGCTTGTAAATGCGACGGTCGTCGAGCTGCTCGAGCGAGGTGCCAAAAGACTGCTCGGCGAGTTCCATGAGGTTAATTTGGGGCATGTTTTCTCCTGTGATGGGTTGTTTCATGTCTGCAATTCATAAGAATCCCGCGCGAGGGGATTGGGGTGGCCTCGCGCGGGTAAGCAAGCGCGTCCGCACGGTGGGGAGGGGTCGGGCGCGGTAGCTCCTATTGAGGAAGCTCGATTTCGGCTTCCGACGGGATGCGGAAGTAGGTCTCGGTCCAGTCGGTGAGTTTGTGCTCGAGCTCGCGGGTGATGGCGCCGTCGAGCATGCGCCAGGTCCAGTTGCCGCCCAGCGTGGCAGGGGTGTTGATGCGCGCCTCGTTGCCCAGGTTAAGCAGGTCCTGCATGGTGTAGATGCACGTGTCGCTCACGCTGGCGGCGATGGTTCGGTTGAGCGCGTCGGTGATGGGCTCGCCGGCCTGCTGATGGGTGTACAGGGCTGCCTGCTCGCGCTGACGCGGGGTAGCCGTTCCCTCAAACCAGCCGCGTGCCGTCTCGTTGTCGTGGGTGCCCACGTAGGCGACGGTGTTGGCAATGTAGTTGTGCGGCAGGTAGTACGAGTTGGTGCCCTCAAAGGCAAACTGCAGGATCTTCATGCCGGGGAAGCCCGAGTTGTCGCGCATGTCGATGACGCCGGGGGTGAGGAAGCCCAGGTCCTCGGCGATGATGGGCAGCGTGCCGAGCTTTTCCTCGAGTGTCTTGAAGAACTTGAGGCCGGGCCCCTGCGTCCACGAACCGTAGGACGAATCGGGCGAGGAGAACGGCACCTCCCAATAAGCCTCGAAGCCGCGGAAGTGATCCAGGCGGATGACGTCGTACATGTCGAGGGCGGAGCGAATGCGGCCCTCCCACCAGGAGAAGCCGCACGCCTCCATGGCGTCCCAGTCGTAGATGGGGTTGCCCCAGTACTGGCCGGTGGCCGAGAACTGGTCGGGCGGCGTGCCGGCGACGCTCACGGGATTGCCGGCGGCGTCGATCTTAAAGAGCTCAGGTGTCGCCCACATCTCGACGGAGTCACGCGAGACATAGATGGGCAGGTCGCCGATGATGAGAATGTCGCGCTCGTTGGCATAGGCCTTGAGGCGGCTCCACTGGCGATCGAAGAAGTACTGCGTCATCTGGTGGTAGAGCATACGCGCCGGATGGTCGGCGCAGACCTTGGCGGAAGCCTCGCCGCGGGTGCGGAGCTCCGCGGGCCACTCCCAAAACGCCTTGAGACCGCACTCCTCTTTGACGGTCATGAACTCACAGTAGGGGATGAGCCAGTCCTCGTTGGCCTGGATAAAGTCATCGAAATCGGCCGGCTTGTCGGCAGCAAAGCGCTCGGCGGCGCGGTCGAGAATCTGACGGCGGCCGCCAAAGATAGCACCGTAGTCGACATTGCTGGGGTCGGATCCCAGATACACGCCATCGATATCGCGCTGCTCCAGATACCCTGCCTCGATAAGCTCGGCAAAGTCGATAAAGTTGGGGTTGCCTGCGCGGGCCGAGAACGACTGATAAGGCGAATCGCCATAGCTGGTCGTCGTAAGGGGCAGAATCTGCCAGTAATGTTGTTTGCACGAGGCGAGAAAATCGACGAAGTCGTAGGCATTCCAGCCAAAGCCGCCGATTCCGTATGGTCCGGGCAGAGATGAGACGGGCATGAGGACGCCGCTTGCACGCTCCATGAATGCGCTCACCAACCTTCTTGTTGTGGGGTCGGCCTGCCGATGGGTGTGCAGTCCGCCTCCGATGTTCTGATTCGATACGCCTATTGTAAAACATGTTGTTTAAACATGTACAGGCAAGATAAAAAAGTTGGTCGATTTTCGGCGAATGGCTACATGCCATGAAAAAGCCCCGACCTCACAACGTGAGATCGGGGCAAGAACGGTATGTAGGTTTTTGCTACTCGGCGTCGGCGAAGCCGTTGGGGTTGTGGCTCTGCCAGTTCCAGCTATCGCGGCACATGTCCGCGATGTCGTACTGGGCCTTCCAGCCCATCATGCGCTCGGCCTTGGAGGCATCGCACCAGTTGGCAGCGATGTCGCCGGCGCGGCGCTCGCGGATCACGTAGGGCAGCTCCTTGCCACAAGCCTTGGAGAAGGCGGCGACGACCTCGAGTACCGAGGTGCCGGTGCCGGTGCCCAGGTTAAAGATCTCGACGCCGGTCTTGCCGTTCATCCAGTTAAGGGCGGCAACGTGACCAGAGGCCAGATCGCACACGTGGATGTAGTCGCGCACGCCGGTGCCGTCGGGGGTGGGGTAGTCGTTGCCAAAGACCTGAACGGCCTCGAGCTTGCCCACGGCGACCTGGGCGACATAGGGCACCAGGTTGTTGGGGATGCCCTTGGGGTCCTCGCCGATCAGGCCCGACGGATGAGCGCCGATGGGGTTGAAGTAACGGAGCAGCACGACGTCCCACTCGGGGTCGGCGGTGTGGACGTCCATAAGGATCTGCTCGATCATCCACTTGGTCCAGCCATAGGGGTTGGTTGCGGGCTTCTTGGGGTCTTCCTCGGTGACGGGCGGGTTGTCCGGGTCGCCGTAGACGGTCGAGGAGCTCGAGAAGATGATGGACTTGCAGCCATGGTTGCGCATGACGTCGATGAGCACCAGGGTGTTCTCGATGTTGTTGTGGTAGTACTCGACGGGCTT
>CATWKM010000032.1:0-22303 GCA_958351385.1 uncultured Collinsella sp.
CCTTCGACCTCAACGGCCTCCGCGGGAGCGGCGGCAAGCTCGTCAGAGAGCTCGAGCTTGGTCTGATTCATTTTCAACCAGCCCCAGGTTGCTGCGGGCATCGCGTTGACCTGCTCGAGCGTGGTAGCAGCGGCGTTGGTTTCCTGTTTCATTATCCGATCGCTCCTTCCATCTCGAGCTTGATCAGGTTGTTCATCTCGACGGCGTACTCCAGCGGCAGCTCCTTGGAGACCGGGTTAGCAAAGCCGTTGACGATCATGGTGCGGGCCTCTTCCTCCGAGATGCCGCGGCTCATCAGGTAGAACACCTTGTCGTCGCCGATGCGGCCGATGGTGGCCTCGTGGCCGATGTCGACGTTCTTGGCGCGGATGTCCATGGCGGGGATGGTGTCGGAGCGGCTCTGGTCATCGAGCATGAGCGACTGGCAGCTCACGGTTGCCTTGGAACCCTCTGCCTTGGGCGTGGCCACGATAGAGCTGCGGAAGGTCTGAATGCCGCCGCTCTTGGAGATACCTTTGGTCTCGACGGTTGCCGAGGTATCGGGCGCGTTGAGCACGACCTTGCAGCCGGTATCCAGGTTCTGGCCGGCGCCGGCAAAGGTGATGCCGGTAAAGCTCGAGCGGGCGCGGCGGCCGTTGAGCACGCTCATGGGGTAGAGGTAGCCCACGTGGCTGCCGAAGGAACCGCTGATCCACTCGATATCGCCGTCCTCGTCCACGCGCGCACGCTTGGTGTTGAGGTTGTACATATTCTTGGACCAGTTCTCGATGGTCGAGTAGCGCAGATGTGCACGCTTGCCCACAAAGAGCTCGACGGCGCCGGCGTGGAGGTTGGCAACGTTGTACTTGGGCGCGGAGCAACCCTCGATAAAGTGCAGGTCGGCGTCGTCCTCGACGATGATGAGCGTGTGCTCAAACTGGCCGGCACCCTTGGCGTTAAGGCGGAAGTAGCTCTGCAGCGGAAAATCGAGCTTGGTGCCCTTGGGCACGTAGACAAACGAGCCGCCCGACCACACGGCACCGTGCAGGGCCGCAAACTTGTGGTCGGTGGGCGGGATGAGCGTCATAAACTTCTCGTGGATGAGCGGCTCCCACTGCGGGTCGTGCAGGGCCTCCTCGATGCCGGAGTAGACGATGCCCATCTTGGACGCCGTGTCCTGCATGTTGTGGTAGACCAGCTCGGAGTCGTACTGCGCACCGACGCCCGCCAGGTAGCTGCGCTCGGCCTCGGGGATACCCAGGCGCTCAAAGGTGTTCTTGATGTCGTCGGGCACCGACTCCCAGTCGTGCTTTTGGTCGGTGTTGGGCTTTACGTAGGTGACGATGTTGTCCATGTCCAGGCCCTCGATGGAGGGGCCCCACGTCGGATCCGGGAAGCGGTTGAAGATCTCGAGGGACTTTAAGCGCAGATCGAGCATCCACTGCGGCTCGTCCTTCTTGGCGCTGATCTCGCGCACGATGTCGGGCGTGATGCCGGCGTCGAGGCGCTCGAATCCCTCCTCGCCATAGGTGAAGTCGTAGAGGCTGCGGTCGATGTCCGCGACCTCGGTGCGGTTCTTGGTCATTGCGTCGCCCCTTTACGCCTGCTGCTTGGCAGTGGCGGTCTCGGCCTGGGCGCGCTGCTCGGCTGCCTCGCGCTCGAAGGTCTCAAAGCCGTTCTTGTCGATCCAGGGGATGAGCGAGGCGTCGTCCTCGCGCACGATGTGACCCTTGACCATAACGTGGACGCGGTCGACATCCAAGTGCTCCAGGATGCGCGTGTTGTGCGTGATGATGAGCATGGAGCCGTCGCAGCTCTTGCGGTAGGCGTCCATGCCGTGGCTGACGGTGGAAAGCGCGTCGACGTCCAGGCCCGAGTCGGTCTCGTCGAGGATGGCGAGCTTGGGCTGCAGCAACAGGAGCTGGAGCATCTCGACCTTCTTCTTCTCGCCGCCCGAGAAGCCCACGCCTAGCTCGCGGTTGAGGTAGGCGGTATCCATGTTAAGCTCGGCCGCGAGCTCCTTGACGCGACGACGGAATTCCTTGCCCTTCATCTCCAGGCCGGGGCGGCCGGCGATACTGGCGCGCAAAAAGCTCGACAGCGGCACGCCGGGGATCTCGACCGGGGCCTGGAAGCTCAGGAACAGGCCGGCGCGCGAGCGCTTGTCGGTGGTGAGCTCGGTGATGTCCTGGCCGTCAAAGACGATGCGGCCGTCGTTGACCGTGTAAACGGGATCGCCCATGACCAGGTGGCCGAGGGTGGACTTGCCGGCGCCGTTGGGGCCCATCAGCACGTGGGTCTCGCCGGCGGCGACGTTGAGGTTGACGTTGTGGAGGATGGTCTTCTCGTCCACGGAGGCGGTCAGACCTTCGATGGAAAGCAGCGGATTTGCGCTCATGCTGTCCCTCTCTGTATATGGTGTACTCATAGGTGTGCTAAACCCTAGGAATCTTCTCGGAATAAAGTTACTATGGGTTCGGCGTTAGTCAAGGGAAAACCCGACTAATCCACTCGACTTTTTAGATGAGGGACATAATAATCAGGTTTGTTTGTTCCGCTTGCATAGGCGGAGGGACAAACAAGCCTGGTTTTGTCCCAGTAACGATGGGAGGGTAGGTATGCTCATTTCTTCTAAGGGCCGCTATGCCCTCCGACTGATGATCTATATCGCGGCGCTCGGTGACGCCGAGGGCAAGATTGCTCTGCGCGAGGTTGCCGACCGCGAGCGCATTTCGCAGAAGTATCTGGAACAGCTGGTTCGTCCGCTTATGAAGGCGGGCCTGCTTAAGAGCGTGCGCGGCAAGGGCGGCGGCTACATGATGGCCAAGGATCCCTCCGAGGTGCGTGCTGGCGACATCCTGCGCGCTGTCGAGGGCAGCACGGCTCCGGTGGCGTGCGATGGTATCGACAACAGTTGCGCCCGCAGCGATCTCTGCTCGACCGTCAAATTCTGGCGTGGTCTGGACGACGTGATCGAAAAGTACGTCGACGGCGTGACGTTAGCCGACCTTGCTGCCGTCCCCGAGATTAACTTTGACATCAGGCTGTAGGTTGAGCGCAATTCCTTAAGATTTCGCGGAGGGTTGTTGCCGTTTACCGAGGGGTTGTTGTGCAACAACGGGCGAGCTGCAATACTTACTCTTATCTTTGCAAACTGCACTTTAACTACACCAATGCAGGGAGGATCTTATGCAGCGCAAGCATTCTGCTATTGTCGCGGGCCTGACGCTGGTGCTTTCGTTTGGCGCCGTTTCCGTGCCGGCACCCGCCGCTGCCGAGGAGCCCACGCCGGGCGTTGCCTCGGATGCCACCGATATCGATAAGGGTCTCTACACCCAGCAGTCCTTCTCGGGCGTGCTGAGGTCGGTCCAGGGCGTTTCGTTTGTTAACGTGACCCCCGAGATGAAGTACTTTACCAAGTACGAGAGCCATGGCAACTATAACCAGGGCTTTTCGTATGGCGACGGCTATAACGCGCTGGGTTATTACCAGTTCGACCGTCGTTGGTCGCTCATTCCGTTTATGAAGCAGGTCTACAACTACAATCCCGAGAAATACAGCATGCTCAAGGATGCGATCGATCGCGGCAGCGAGATTTCTAACACGAGCAATGCCATGTACGAGAACGCCCAGCTCACTGAGCTGGGCCGTATTGCGCAGGAGGCCTTCCAAGGTGCTTATAACACCGACCCTGTTGAGTTCTCGGCTCTGCAGGATGCGTATGCGTACAACTCGTACTATGCGGTGACCGAGGCGTGGCTCAAGAGTGGCCTGGGTATTGATATTTCGGGCCGTGCCGATTGCGTTAAGGGTATGGTGTGGAGCATCACCAACATGTGCGGCACCGGTGGTTGCAGGGACTTCTTCCGTTGGGCAAACCTTTCTAACAGTATGACCGATCGCGAGTTTGTGACGGCGCTTTCCAACAGTGTGGTCAATAACGTGGCGACCAAGTATTCGAGCCAGCCCCAGTATCATGAGGGCTGGAAGAATCGCTACCGCAACGAGCTGAAGGACTGCTTGGTTTATATCGCCGAGGACGAGGCCGCTGCCGCTGCGACGCCCGTGCAGCCCGAGCCCACGCCGACACCTGATTCGAATGACGACTCGAGCGACGATGCCAACGATGACAGGATGGATGCGCCCTCGACCGGTGCTGACGGTGATGGCTCTGCTGGTGGCACTACCAACAACGGCTCTACCTCGAACGGCTCCGATTCAAACGGCTCTGCTGCGGGCGATTCGTCTTCAAGCTCTGCCGGCAATACGGACAGCGACGCTTCTGGTTCGACCGGCGCTGGCACCTCTAACTCATCCACCGGCTCGAGCGATTCGTCCGTTGGCACCGGCTCTAACAACGGCTCCGGCTCTGACGCAACCCCTGGTTCCGATGCTTCCAAGGATGACTCGAATAAGGCGCCGGACGTTCCCGTTGCTTCGCCGGACAAGAAGCCTTCTTTCTCCGAGCAGCTTGGTTCTACGCTGGGCTCTTCGCTGATGGCTGGCGTCAATAACGGCTCGACCCAGAACAAGGGCAACTCTGATCAGGTTTCCACGGAAAAGATCGAAGCCGCAAAGGGCGACTCCAAGGACAAGGTTTCCGAGAAGACCGAATCCGATAAGGGTTCTAGCTCTGAGGAGAAGAGCGACAAGTCCGAACAGAAGAAGGACGAGGATAAGAAGTCTGAATCTGAGGAGAAGGACAAGAGCAAGGCCGAGGGCGAAAAGAAACAGTCCGAAGACGACGACAAGAGCGGTGCTGACAACCAGGTCCAAGAGCAAAATGACTCCAAAACGGTGACCACCACGACCACGACGACTACAACTACCAAGTCTTCGGGCGGCAACATGCCCAAGACGGGCGACTTGATCGTGATGGCGAGCCTTGCTAGTGCAAGCTTGGCCACACTGGGCGCTACGTCTATCGTAAGTGGTAAGCATAAGCTCGATCAGCAGAAGAAGGCTTCTGGGGAGGACGGCTCGGAGGAGTAATCTTCTAGATCGTTTTCTATAAAAGTTTGGGACGGGGTCCGGTGCGGCGGCATCGGGCCCCTTTTTTGTTGTGCAACGATTTGTTATGCCCCCTCGGGGGTCTGTTGCTACCGTTGCCCGAAACGTTTGCATGTCGATATTATTGTGCTCTACCCGCTCGCTACAATGGGCATCGTGCTGCGTTAGAAGGAGAGTTTACGGTGTCTGAACAGGTGAATTGTGGTTTTACTCATGCGTTTGGTGCACGGTTGCTCAATCATGCGGATAGCGCAGCTCTACCGGTTGATGCACACGACTTTTCCGATGCAATCAATCGGTGTTTACTCGTCGATAAGACTATGTTTATTGCCGATATATTGGACAGTGAAGCACCTGTTGCGTTTTGCTGTCGGCCCAAGGGTTTTGGCAAGAGCATGAATTTATCGATGCTCAAGTGCTATTTGGAACGACCTGATCACCGGCTGCCGGATCGAAGCCTGTTCGCTGGTACCCAGATTTGGCAGGCGGGCGGCGGTCGCTATCGTGATGAGTACGCGAGTTATCCGGTCATCATGCTCGACTTTACAGCTGCCGCTGCGAGGCGCGACGCCGATGCTGCGGCGGCTATTCGCAGCGCTGTCGCGAACGAGTGCGCCCGATTGCTGCCGCTGCTTGCCGCACCTGATCTGTCAAGACGTGAGGTCCGTCTTATCGAGAGGGCGGCGCGTGGGGTGGCCAGCGATAAGGAGATCGATGCGGCGCTTGGCGTGCTTATCAAGCTGCTCCAGGCAGCTTTCGATGAGCAGGTTGTTCTTCTGATAGACGACTACGACGCGGTATGTCCAAAGCGTTTGGACGCTAAGGACGACGGTAGCGTGGATTCCCTAGAGTCGCTCAGCCGAATGTTGTTCGACACCATTGCCGATGCCGGCGACTCGTTGCGATTGACGTGTCTGATGTGCGAACGCCCCGGTCATGCCGAGTTTGCGTTGTCCCAACGTGGGGTTTCCTATCGGTCGGCGACAGCGTTGTCGGGTTGGTGTGATCGATGGTTCGGTTTTTCGGACGACGAAGTCCAAGTGCTGTTGGATTGCATCGGTCGCAACGGCTGTCTGGATGACGCGCGTGAGTGGCTCGAGGGCTATCTGTTCGGTGGTTTTTATTGCTCGAGCCCGGAGCGCGTGGTGGACTACGCACATCGCGATTGCGTCGCGCCCGTTCGGGCGGATCTGTATGGTTACGCCGACCGTCTGGGCGCATGCGTCGGCGACTGGAATCTCATGCGCCTGTCCACATTGTTCGATTTGGTTGAGCCGCATGGGTTTATTGAGGCGCCAGTACATATGCATGCCGAGGAGGTCGATGCCGCCAAGCCCGAAGATATCTGGACTGCGCTGTATCTGTCTGGATTCCTTACGACGGATATGACGGGGCATTCGGAGGACGGCGCGTGCCTTCGTTCCCTGCGTCTGCCTAATAACGAAGTGCGTCAGGCGCTCCGTCTTGTAATTCTGGAATGGTTTGAGTGCGCCGTTGAGGACGTTGGAGTTATCGACTCGTTCCATGACGGGCTGTGTCGAGGAGACGAGGACACCGTAAAGCAAGCTTTGAGCTGTGCTATCGGCGATCTGGGCATCGATGTGGGCCAATCAGATATGCCGACAGCCTATCATCTGGCGCTTCAGGGGCTCTGCTTTGGTCTGCCCGGCTATTGCAATCCCAGCTCCAAGCGAAGTGGCGTCTCGGATCGCTGGGATATCCAGGTGATTCCCACCGGTCGGGTGTTTGACGTGGCCGACACGCTCGGCATGCTCGATGAGCGACCGCTCATTACGGTCAACATGTTGTACGACCCTGGCGTCGATGCCCTGGGCCTGGAACTGTTGGCGGTTCAGGCGCTGCTCGACATAGAGCGCGACGGCATCGATGATATCCGCGTGCCGCGCCCCGCCGTCGGGCGCATGCGTTGGGGCTTTGGCTTTGACGGTCAGCGTGTGTCCGTGGTGTGTCAACGACTGTAGCGGCGGGCGAAAGCCCTTTACTACTCGGCGTCCTTCAGGGGCGGCATGGGCTTCCAGTTGGGATCCTTAACGATCTTGCGGGCGTCCTTCATGCCGCGGCGCAGCGCCGGAATGCCGGTCTTAAAGCATTTGTCGACTGCTGCCAGACGAATGAACTCCTTGCAGAAGGTCGCGGCATTGCCCAGACGGAACAGCATGGGGTGGTAGTCACCGTAGATCTGCATATAGCGAGCGAGGAAGCCTCGGTTGCGCATGATGTAGTAGCGGTTGGTGTCGCTCGTGGAGTTGAGCTGTCGTTTGCCGGCGATATCCCAGTTGGAGACGGCGCGGGCGCGCTTGAGCACCACGTCGGCAACCACGGCGGCGGGGAAGTGCTGGCTGGCCACGTAGCCGTAGCAGGCATCGTCGCCGTAGATAAAGAAGCGCGCGTCGGGCAGGCCAATCTTGTCGACCACGCGGCGCGAGAACATGCCGCCCTCAAAGCACAGTTGGTTCATGTTGCGGTAGCCCTCGGGCCCCAAGTCCCACTTGGCGATGGGGTTAGGGATGCCGAGCGAAAGGATGAGCTGGTACTGCCAAAAGAAGGCGCCGCCGTCAAAGTCCAGACGCGAACCCTGGATGACGTCGTAGCGGTCGGTCCACTTGGCCAAGCGCTCGATGCCTTCGGGGATGACGAGCACATCGTCGTCCATGACCCAGAACCACTGGGCCCCCAAGTCGTAGGCGCATTTAGTACCGGCGGAGAAGCCGCCCGCACCGCCGCCGTTTTCGAGCTGCGGGGCGTAGATGACGCGGTCGGTGCCGCCCTGCGCGTCGGGCTGCTCGGTGTCGATACCCCACAGGTTGGCCAGGCGCTCGTTAAATGCGGCGCACATGGCCTCGGTCTCGCGCGAATTCTCGTTATCGACAATCACGATGCGCCAGGGCGTTGCCGTGAGATCGGTCATAGAGTCGAACAAGTTGGCCAAGAGCTCCTGGCGCTTGTACGTAACGACAACGATGGCGAGCTTATCGATGGGGGCGGGAAGGGTTGAAGGCATGGGGCAATATATCCTTTCACGCGCGGCGCGCATGCGCTGCACGGAAGCTATCGAATACGTCCTTGGGACTGTCTTATTGTAAAGGCTCGGCGCACCTTGGCGACAAGCTTTGAATAAAACGCAGGAACCTGCCATGGGCGAGGTGACTGCTATACGTGACTGCTATACGTAACATTGATGTGCTGATTACTGCTTGAGAGCACGAGCGTTTCAGCGACCGCGATTAAGCGCAAGGCTTCGATGGGCATGCTGCGTGCGGCTTTGGGCTGCATGACGTCCTTTCTTATCGGTTTTTCCTCTGCGAGCTCCATAGATTATATAAACGCCCGCTGGCGCGCTGACCCTTTGATACCATGAAACGACAGGTATTTCCTAAGGAGCACATTTGTCTACTAACGCCTCTGGCAGCCCTGTTCTGTCGCTGCTTATCCCCATTTACAATGTTCAGCGCTACCTGCGCGAGTGTCTCGATTCCGCCCTGACGCAGACGCTCAAAGATATTGAGATCATCTGCATTAACGACGGGTCGACCGACAACTCGCCGGCGATTATCCGCGAGTATATGGAGCGCGATGGGCGCGTCAAGATGATCGACAAGGTCAACAGCGGCTACGGCGACTCGATGAACCACGGTCTGGAGAGGGCGCGTGGCAAGTACGTTGGCATCTTGGAGTCCGATGACTTTATGGCGCCCGACGCACTCGAAAAGCTTGTCTCGGCCGCCGATAGCAATAATGCCGACTTTGCGAAGGCTAACTTTGATTTCTACTGGTCTAAGCCCGAGGAGCGCCGTTCGCTGCACGAGATGTTTAAGGCCAAGGACTGCGACAAGCCGGTGCACCCGAGCGACACGACGCAGTTCTTTAAGCAAAAGCCGTCGATTTGGTCGGCCGTGTACCGTCGCGATTTTCTTGAGCGCAACGGCATCAAGTTCTTGCCGACTCCAGGGGCATCCTTTCAGGACACGTCATTCGCCTTTAAGGTTATCGCGTGTGCCGATAAGGCTGTTTACCTGCATGATGCCGTGTTGTCGTATCGCCAGGACAACGAGAATTCCTCGGTCAATTCTTCGGCTAAGGTTTTTTGCGTCAATTCCGAGTATGCCGAGATTGAGCGTTGGATTCGAGAGGATTATGCCCGCGACCACGCAAGTGATGACGTCGCGCGCATGCTCAAGTTCAATCAACTCATTAAGTACGATTCGTACATGTGGAACTATGTGCGCCTAGCGCCTAAGTTCTATAAGGAGTTCCTGGTGCAGATGGCTAAGGAATTTCAGGCGGCCTTGGACGCGGGGGAGTTTTCGCTTGACGACCTCAAGCCGTGGAAGCGCGCGAATCTCGCTGCCATTCTCAAAGATCCTGAGGGCTGGGTTGACGAGCACCCGAGTTTTGCGACGGATGGTGCCTTGGGGCGCGCTAAGTATTACGCCTCGGTTGGAGGCCCTGGCGTGGTCGCCGCCTTCCTCATCGAATCGCTGAGGGGGTAGGTCGGCATGGGAGAGGTCTCGTGTCCTAAAGCTACCATTGTCGTCCCCGTTTATAACTCAGTGCGTTCCATTCAGCGATGCCTCGATTCGCTGTTGGCCCAGTCCGAGCGCTCGATTCAGGTTGTCTGCGTCAACGACGGTTCGACCGATGATTCGTTGAACGTGTTGCACCAGATCGCGCAGGCCGACGATCGCGTACTGGTGATTGACCAGGAAAACGCGGGTGTCTCGTGTGCTCGAAATGCCGGTATCGATGCCGTCGAGGGCGAGACCGTCTTTTTTGTGGACGCCGACGATTACATCGATGCCCAGACGGTCGAGCGCGTGCTGCATTCCATGGAGTCTGCAGATGCCGAGGTCGCCGTCTTTGGCGGCGTCTGTGAACCTGCCGATGCTGCCCCCAAACGCGTCCAGCAACTCATGAGCCCCAAAGCTGGTGCCTTCGGCGCCCGTGATCCCCAACTGCTGTTCCATTCGAATGCGCAGCCCTATGCCTGCCGTGCGGCTTTTTCGCGCGAGCTGCTCAATCGCGAAGGCATTCGCTTCGCCCCCGGTTTGTCTTTGGGCGAGGACGTCGTCTTCCAATTCGCGGCTTATGCGCTTGCCCGCAAGACCGTCGTCATGCCGGACAAGTTCTACCACTACGTGATGGAGAGCGAATCGGCGACGCACGAGTTCAACAGTGCCGAGGCTCGCGCCAAAAAGCTTGACGCCCACATGAGGATGCTCGAGGAGGTCTTGGAGGACTGGGCAGCCTACGGTCTTTTGGACCTGTGTCCCGGCGAGCTGATAACTTGGTTTTTGGACCTCATTGTGTTCGACCTGGCGCGCTTGGATTCCGATGACTTCCATCGCGTGGCGGCTCGCGTCAACATGGACCTTACGACGTTTTTGGGAACGGAGTGGGCGGATATGCCTGCTAAGGGCGCCGTTCGCCGTGTTGCCCACAAGCTCGTTGCGGCGACCTCGGGCGTTTCGATGGTAGACGCCACGCTGTTCTATCTTTCGACTCGCGGTCTCAAAGCCTGCCTGGAGCGCTTTCTCTAATTCCAAGCGCTGCCGCCCGCCGCAACTCGGCTGCTAAAATAACCCTGTTACACGCTATTCAACAGGAGGTTCTCTTGCAGAACTCTGATACCCCTAAAGTTTCGTTGCTCGTCCCCATTTGCAATGTCGAGCGCTATCTGTGCGAGTGCCTCGATTCTGCCGTGGCGCAGACGCTCAGGGACATCGAGATCATCTGTATCAACGACGGCTCCACCGATAGCTCGCCGGATATCATCCGCGAGTACATGGAGCGCGACCCCCGTGTAAAGATGATCGATAAGGCCAACAGCGGCTATGGCGACTCGATGAACCGCGGCCTGGAGATGGCGCGCGGCGAGTACGTGGGCATCCTTGAGTCCGATGACTTTATGTTTGAGGATTCGCTCCAAAAGCTGGTCGCCAAGGCCGATGCTGAACATGCCGATGTGGTAAAGGGCGACTTTTACCTGTATTGGTCCACGCCCAGCGAGCGCCGTGAGCTGTTTGGGATTGTCGACGAGCATATGACGGGTGCCGCGTATCGCCCCGTCGATCGCCCGGGCATCTTCTACCGCAAACCTTCCATTTGGTCGGCTATCTATCGGCGCGAGTTCCTCAACGACAATCAGATTCGGTTCCTTCCCACGCCGGGTGCCTCGTATCAGGATGCGGGTTTTAACTTTAAGGTCTGGGCATGCGCCGAGCGTGCCGCGTTTATCGCGGACCCCATTTTGTGCTATCGCCAAGATAACGAGAAGAGCTCCGTTAATTCTCCTAACAAGGTGTTTTGCGTGTGCGACGAATATGCCGAGATGCAGCGCTTTTTGGATGAACGCCCCGAGCTTAAGGCTCAGCTTCAGGGTATTTTAATGCGCATGAAGGTCGATACGTACCGTTGGAATGATGAGCGCCTGGTCGATGAGTTGCGCGAGCAGTTTTGGGAGAAGGCCTCTCCCGAGCTCAAGTCCGATTGGGATGCCGGTCGCTTTGACCTGTCGCTGTTCGATCCGCGTGGCGAGACCGACTTGCGCCTGATGATCAAGTCGCCCCGCGCCTATATCGATTCGCGCTTTGGCTTTAAGAAGCCGGGCAAGCTCAATACGTTTAAGCACTACTTTAAGATCGGCGGTCTGCCGCTGGTCTGGCGCGTGCTGACGTATCAGCGCACCTACGGTGATAATCCGCACCCCGATGACGTTCCGGCCGCACAGTAGGAGCACTTGACTATGGCTACCCCCAAGATTTCCGTTGTCGTTCCCATCTATAACGTGGAGGAGTGCCTGGCCTGGTGCCTGGACTCCCTGCTTGCGCAGGACATGCCCGATTGGGAAGGCGTGCTGGTCATCGATGGCTCGCCGGACGGTTCGCGCGATATTGCGGCTGCCTATTGCGAAAAGGACGCGCGCTTTACGCTGGTCGATAAGCCCAACGGCGGCCTGTCGAGCGCCCGCAATGCGGGTATCGCTGCGTCCACGGCGCCTATTGTTGCTTTTTTGGATTCCGACGACCGCTTTACGCCCGATGCATGCCGCGTGATCGTCGATGCCTTTGAACGCGAGGATTGCGACGTGTTGACCTTTGGCGCGAATCCGTATCCGCTGGAGGCGGGGTATCCGTGGCTTAACTATGTGCTGAGCCCGCGCGATGTGTCGTTTGAAGGCTATAGCTCCGACCTGCTGTTTAAGGAAGCGTCTCGCCCCTTTGCATGGCGCACTGCCTGCAAGCGCGATTTTTTGCTGGACAACGGGATTCTGTTCGACGAAACCGTTAAGTATGGCGAGGACCAGGTCTTCGATTTTGCCGTGTACGGTCGTTCGCGCAAGACCGCGCTTATCTCGAACAAGTTGTACGACTATCGCGTGGCTCGCAAGGGTTCGCTCATGGACACCATGCGCTACGACGACGAGACGCGACTGCTGGAGCACGTGAAGATTTACTCCGCGGTGATGGCTGACTGGCAGCGCGACGATCTCGATGTACAGCACGCCGATGACCTGGCGTACTTCCTATGCGATCTGGTGCTGTACGATGCGCTCAGGTTGCTGGGTTCGGACTGCGGCAAGGTGCTTGCTGCCGTTGCCACGGCGCTTGCCGGTTCTGCTGTGGGCAGCGATGCTGCGCTCGCACAATGCGCTCCTTCTGTTGCCGCTATGGTGCGTGCGGCGCTTACCAGCAAGGCCCCCAATGCCCGTGAGTGCAAAAAGCTCATGTTCGATTACGACGTCTTGAGGTTTGGGCGTCTGGGTGCCTGCAAGCGCATGGCAGCGAACGCCCTAGGAAAGCGAGAAGTGTAGATGAGTATCAAGCGTTTGGCACTTTGCCGCAGTCAGGGCCGTCTGTTTGTGCTGCTTCGTTTTGCCGGTCAGGATGTCGCCGCGCTTATTGAGCGGGAGGGTTCTCAAGCGTTTGCCCATGCGACGACGAGCGGTTCTTCTGTGCCGTCGCTGGCGTTCCCGGTCGATCATGGCCGTGTGCTGGCGCTTTGCCCTTCCGTTTTCGATTACGAGCGCGAGCTCGCCGTCTTGGTGCTTCCCTTTCTGGACGGCTCTACGATTGACGTCACATTTGCATCCGGTGACCAAAGGTTGGGCTCCATTCGCCTCGATAGCCGCGTGGCCAAGCTGGAATCCAAGATTAACTACAAAGCAAAGCCTGCGCTGTGCGCGCTTATCCGCGATGCGCAGCGTGGCGAACACTGCGGCCTCTACGAGATCGATGCCATTCGCTATTTGCCGGCAGACGCCGGCGCGGTGTGGCGCTATGAGGTTACCTGGGCGGGAGACCCCCAGTGCGCACCTGAGCTCCTGATCTTCGATACGCATATGAACGCCATCGATGCCACCGTGCATGTGTTTGAATCGCAGTTCGATGTGCCGCAGCGCAACGGTTGCCGTGTCAATAAAACGTATCTGAGCGTAGAGATGCCTCGGGATATACGAGATTTTGTCGCGATTGTGAGCGATCCCACGGGCCTAATCCAGAGCGGTTTTTGCGCCATGGATGGTCGCCTGTACAACGGCATGGTCGACGACAGCTGGAACCGTATGAAGGACGCGCGTGCAGACGGCGCAGCTTATCGACGTTGGTTTGAGCAGCATCGCGCAAAGCCGGGCGATTTGGCGTGCCAGCGTGTCGCTTCGGCGGCCTTTGCCTATAGGCCGCTCGTGAGCATTGTGGTGCCGTGCTACAAGACTGATCGGGTCTACCTGCGCGAGCTGCTGGACTCGGTGCTAGCCCAGAGCTATGACAACTGGGAATTGCTGCTCATGGATGCCTCGCCCGAATGGGACGCGGTGGCCACTCTTGCGGCAGACGCCAACGACGAGCGCGTTCGCCGCATCGAGCTTTCCGGCAACGGCGGCATTGTGCTCAACACCAACGCAGGTATCGAGCAAGCGACAGGCGACTACATCGCGTTCTTGGACCACGATGACATCCTGGAACCGGACGCATTATTCCACTATGTTTCTGCGCTGAACAAGGCTGCCGAGGGAGAGCGTCCCCAGGTCCTGTTCTGCGACGAGGACATGTTCCAGAAAACGGGGGAGTGGGGCCAGCCGGTCTTTAAGACGCGACTCAACGTCGACCTGCTCTATAGCCATAACTGCGTGACGCATTTCCTGATGGTGGAGAAGGCGCTCATCGATTGCATTGGCATGTCGCCGGAAGACGTCGCGGGCGCCCAGGATTACGACCTGACGCTCCGCTGCCTTGCAGTCGGCGCGCGCTTTGAGCACGTTGCGCATGTGCTGTATCACTGGCGCGTGCATCCTGGATCGACCGCCAATGGCTCTGCCGATAGCAAGCCGTATGCTATTGAAGCCGGGCGCCTTGCGCTTCAGCGCCACTTTAACGCGCTGGGCATTTGCGGAACGGTCGAGGAGACCGAGACGCCGTTTATCTATCGCATGCGCTATGCGCTGCCGGAGTCTGCGCCGCTGGTGAGCATAGTGATTCCCACCAAGGATCACGTTGAGACGCTCGATGCCTGTGTAATGTCGATCGCCCAGAAAGCCACGTATGCCAACTACGAGATCGTCTTGGTGGAGAACAACAGCGAAGCCCCGGAGACGTTTGCGTATTACGAAACCCTGCCAGAGCGCGTGGCTGCAGCATCCGAAGGCAAGGGCATCGCGCGCGTTGTGTACTGGCCGGGCGAGTTCAATTACTCCCAGATCATCAACTTTGGTGTTGAGCATGCCAAGGGTGATTACCTGCTGCTGCTCAACAACGATACCGGGGTCATAAGCCCCGACTTTATCGAAGAGATGATGGGGTATCTGCAACGTCCCGATGCGGGCGTGGTGGGCGCCAAGCTCTACTTTGCCGATCATCTGGTGCAGCATGCCGGCATTGTGGTTGGCGTGCGTGGCGCACTTGCCCATGCCAACCAGGACTTCTCGGCAAAACGCGAGGGCTATCTTGCCCACGCTGTGCGCCCCGGTAACTTCAGTGCCGTAACGGGCGCCTGCCAGATGGTTCGTCGCGACGTGTTTGAGCAGGTTGGCGGCTACAGCGAGGAATTCGCCGTCGGTTTTAACGACGCAGACTTTTGCCTGCGCGTATGGGGGGCAGGTTACCGCACCATCTTTACGCCCTATGCCGAGCTGTACCACTACGAGTTCACCTCGCGCGGCAGGGAAGAAGCCAACGAGGAAAAGCTGCGCCGCTGGAAGCGCGAACAGGCACTGTTCATGCAGCGCTGGCCTGAGTTCTTCTTGACGGGCGATCCGTGGTTGGGGCCGAACATATCCGCTGCGAGTGAGTATTTCTCGCTTTAAAAAATGGATATTAGGAAGCCCTCAACTTACTTTCGATATGAGCTGAGAAGATAGCAACGTCTAGGCGATTTGCTGCAATGCATCACGATAGCTCGATACTTCCGCGATACGTTTATACAGACTTATACAACACGATATTATCCGATATAGTCTGCGATAATTATTTAAACGATGATTGGCTGTTAATCGATTCCCTAGAAAGGCAAACAAGTGGAGGTAGCGCTCTCTATGGGCGATAGTTTTGTCGCGACTGTGACCATAGAGGACAATCTTCTGTCGAGAGCCGCTAAGGCCACTAAGGGCTATGCCTATCTGGTGCAACTGGTCGGTTATTCCATTTGGCAGCACTCCAACTTGCATCGTGCCAAAAGTGCCATTGTGAGCGAGCGCGACGTCACCGAAGGCATTGCGCTGGCAGAGGCTCGTTTTCACGATGTTGTTCACGAGCCAGCGATTTCCGGACTGGGGCCTAACGATATCAAATACCTTTTGGCGATGTGCGAGGACAAACAACAGTCCAAATCATCCGAGATTGCTAGGCGCATGGGTAAAAAGACCAATGAGATCAGCTCCATTAGGGCAAAATTGCTACAAAGAGAGGTTATTCAGGCGCCACAGAGGGGCTATGTGCAGTTTGCCGTGCCGGACCTAGATATCTATCTGTGAGAGAATGCCGAGGAGATTCTCGAACGGTTCTAAATCGAGAGAGGGCGACGTCATATTCTTTAAGACTGTTCCTAACGTCGATTGTCATATCGGGTTTTTCTGGGGCGACAATCCCCGTGATAATAAGATGCGGCATTCATCGTTGCCCGCCAATCAGATTTCGTCTATCTAAAGTATTGCGTGTTTTAATTTGCAGCAACAAAGATACCATTCGCAAAGCGCGAGGGCTATCGCTGTCACGAGCTCAAGGCGAGATAGACGGCGGCGTGCCATGACGTATTTGCATGAGCGTCCGGCTGCTTAATAGGTATTTACAGTTAGGATAAAATTAGATCTGTTATTTCATCAAATACGCTGGAGAGCGCAATGAATAGTCCTATTCGTCAACAAGATATGTGCGATCAAAAGCCTTGGCTTACTCCTTGGGAACAAGTCTCCCATCTTAAGAGCAAGGGTGTCCGTTTCCGCTATATGAGCGAGGCAGAGGCGGTCGAGTATCTGACGAAGAACAACAATTACTTTCGCTTGCGCTCGTACCGCACCGGATTTCCAAAGGTTTCTGATGGAAAACGCAAGGGTGAATATGTCAACTTAGATTTCAAGATGCTTGTTGACCTTTCGATTATTGATATGTTGCTTCGAAACGAGATGATTTCGCTCACTCTTGATATTGAGCACTTCTGCAAAGTTGACTTGCTGGGCAGGATAGAGCAGCATGCCGAGGACGGTTACGAAATCGTTCAAGACTATTTAAGCGAGCAGGATACATTTGATAGCAAGGGGAATGTGACTAACTGGGTCAAAAAAGAGATTTCACGTTGTGAGTCGAGTGCCTATTCTGCAGGCATTCTTGCAAAATACAGTGGTTTTAATATGCCTGTCTGGGCCTTTCTGGAAGTTATTACCTTTGGCGCCTTTAATTCATTCATTTTGTTTTGCGCCAAACGGTTTGACGATGATGAGCTTCGCGATAGGTTTTATTTGCTTCGCGCGGCAAAAGATCTCCGCAACGCGTGTGCTCACAATAGTTGCATTCTTAATGGTCTTGCTTCGGGTGAGAATGCCCGAAGGGCAAATAACGGTGTTATGAAGGCATTGAGCAAAATAGATGGGGTTGGCTCTTATCAGCGTAAGGCAAGGATGAGCAATGAGAGAATACGCCAGATTGTCACAACGCTATATCTGCACAAAGAGGTGTCGTCTAAAGGCGTTATTAAGCACAAAGCACAATCGCTTTCCAAGTTTATTTCTAGGGCAAATCGCAACATCAACTACTATAAAGGTGCGGAGGTCATAACTTCCTCCTTCTCGTTTTTGTCGAAAGTGATCGGCGCATGGTATTTGTGTGGCGCTGAAGATATGCCTTCTTGCGATTCCTAGGCATCTGGTGCAAAATATTTCCCACTTCGAAAAGCGGTTCGGCCGTTTTGCAAGGGGGCTTCTCTTTATGGGACGCCCTCTATTTTTTTTATGCCGCGCAAATCGGAAGATATTACGTTTTCGGCTACTGCTTTTTTCAATCCCCAACGGTTGTAGATCAATACCTACCGCTCGCACTTGTTGCTTAACAAATGGCGAGGTTGGTGGGCTAAGTTAGTGACAGTGTTTTGTTGGAGGAGGGCAAATGCCCTATGCCGAGCTGTGCCACTACGAGTTCACCTCGCGCGGCAGGGAAGAGGCCAACGAGGATAAACTGCGCCGCTGGAAACGCGAACAGGCGCTGTTCATGCAGCGCTGCCCGGAGTTCTTCTTGGATGGTGATTCCTAGCTCGGACCGAACTTATCCTCCGACAGTGAGCACTCCTCGCTTTAGCGCGAAGTTATTTCAAGATCCGGCAAAGTGCCCTCAAGAGCTGCAAGAGCGGTGGGGTTCAAGTACTCCTCGTTTAAGCGCCTCTTGTCATATCGAAAACGTGCCTCAGGATTTTTACAAGTGGTTGTATTAAATTGGTTCGCTTATGTGCTCGGTTTGACTCAGAAGCTATTTGGCGTAACGGTTGAGGTGTGGCGACTCATATTTAAATTGCAGTCACAAAGACACCTTTTATCGATTTCCCGTTGAAATACTGAATTGATAGTTTAAAAATAACTTAAGAGAGCCTTAAATCTCGGAGAAAGGATGTCGTATGAAAAACCTTCGAGAAAGATGGCGCGGACTAACAGTGCTGGGAGTTGTTGCATTTGCCGCTGCCTGCATGACGGTTGCCCCGGCGCCCTCATTTGCTGATATTGCTGGCGGTGGCGGAGGCGGTGGACCGATTACGGAATGGTGTTCCGACGGTCGTCCGAAGACTGGACTCGTTCGGTGCGAGGACGGCAACCTTCGCTATTTCGATCCCGAAACTGGTGCCATGGTCACGAACCAGTGGCATAACGAATACGAAGCTGTCTGGTACTATTTTGGTGCTGACGGGATCGCGGTGTCGGGCTGGCAGTCTATCGGTGGGGACAAGTATTACTTCTACCCCGAAAGCCATGATATGGCATACGGTCGAGTTCAGATTGACGGCAAGAACTACTTCCTGAACACCCCTGGTGCCAACGCCGATGGCCGCATGCAGCATAGCGGCTGGCTCTATGACTCCATCTATGGAAAGTGGTTCTATGCGACCTCCAGGGGCGAACTGCTGACCGGTTGGCATAATATCTGTGGAACTTGGTATTATTTTGACGCGTATGGTGTCATGCTGACCGGCTGGATCAACGTTTCGGGGACGTGGTACTACGCCAACGCTTCCGGTGCGATGGTCACTGGCTGGCTCAATATCGGCGGTACGTGGTTCTACCTCGATGGCTCGGGCGCCATGGTTGCTAACGGCTGGCGCAGCCTGGGTGGCTCCTGGTACTGGTTCGGCGATTCCGGCGCGATGGCTACCGGCTGGTTCTTGGCAGGTGGCTCTTGGTACTATGCGAGTGGTTCGGGCACCATGGTAACCGGCTGGCTCAGCAATGGCGGCACGTGGTATTGGCTCGGAGGTTCGGGCGCTATGGCCTCTAACTCTTGGGTCAACATTGGCGGAGTCTGGTACTGGTTCGACAACGCCGGTGCCATGGCCACCGGCTGGCGTCAGATTGACGGGGCCTGGTACTACTTTAACGGTTCCGGCGCTATGACCCACGACGCCTGGGTCGGCGACTACTATCTTCAGTCTTCCGGCGCCATGGCTACGAACGCCTGGGTCGGCTCCTATTATGTCGGTAAGGACGGCAAGTGGATTCCGGGCTACGGTCAAGTTTGGTATAAGAACGGTAGCGATGTTTACCATACGCATAAGTGCCGTACCGTTGGCAAGGACGCAAAGGGCTATTCGCAGATCTCTATTCAGGAGGCCCAGAGGCGTGGTGCTTCACGAGAGTGCAAAAACTGCCAGCAAATTGGCTAGCACATTACTGAGTTAGTTTTGATTGAGACCCCGTTGCCCTGAGGTGACGGGGTCGCTGCGTGATTGGATACCGTGCTGCTATGAAGAAATGCTCATTCGGGGTGCTGGCTTTTTCGGGCCTCATTTCTATTGGGCTCCTATTGGGTTCTCCCTCGATGTCATGCGCTCTTGATTTGACAAACCATGATGAGGGCCCTGCGTCTTACGGTGCTATTGCTTCTGTCGAGTCAGACGTTGATGCTCAGCGCGAATCGACCTTCGCTGTCGAGCAGAACTCTCAGGTGGATAATGAGACCCCTTCTGAGGTTTCGAATCAAATTGTTTGGCATCAGGGGTGGATATCACCCGAAGAAGGGGCTGGTTTTTGGCGTTGGGGCTTGTCCGACGGAACAATCGCTGTTTCTTCTTGGAGACATATAAACGGTAGCTGGTACTGGTTCGACGACGAAGGTCGAATGGCTCAGGATGGATTGGTCCAAGTCGGGGGTGCGACTTATGGATTCTCCTCTTCGGGTGCAATGCGTGTCGGCTGGTACCTAGATTCTACTGGCTCCACTTCTGCTTGGCGTTATTTCTCCGGTTCTGGTGCCATGGTAAAAGGCTGGCTTTTAGACAGCAGCAACTGGTATTGGCTAGATGATGAGGGCAAGATGGTCCACGACTCGATGCTGCAGATCGGGGGAGCCACGTATGGATTCTCTTCTTCTGGTGCAATGCTTATCGGATGGCATCTTGATGCTTCCGTTTGGCATTATTTCTCCGGCTCTGCCGCTCTGGTAAAGGGCTGGCTCTCGGATGGGGGCCGTTGGTACTGGCTTGATCCTGCAGACGGTTCTATGGCTACCGGGATGAAAGAATGCAATGGCACCTCTTATATCTTTAACAGTTCAGGGGCCATGCTATCCTCCCAGTGGGCACTTATTGACAACAACTGGTATTACGCTGACTCCAACGGCTTACTGCATGGAGGCTGGTTACTTCTAGGGAATTCTTGGTATTACCTTGATCCGGGAAGCCATATTATGCTCACGGGCTTTGTGCAAGTGGGCTCGTCTACCTATTTCCTTACGAGTTCAGGTGCCATGGCAACGGGCTGGGCACTTGCTGATGGCACTTGGTATTACGCCGCATCAAGCGGAGCTATTCAACGAGGACGATGGATAAAGTCCGGAAGCGCCTGGTATTACCTTGATGATGTATCCGGCGCAATGCGTACTGGTGAATTCGCGGTAGGAAGCACGCGCTATTTTTCTTATGATTCCGGTGCGATGGCATCTTCGTGCTGGATTAATTTGAGCAACGGTATGGCATGGGCGAACTCGTCTGGAGCACTGAGCGAGCCGTTGCCTACTTCATCTGATGGATCTCCCGTAGTCGCTGATCGTACCGACTCGTTTTCATTGCCAGGTGTGATTCATATTGGAGACGCGGTTTTCTATGCGGATGCAAACGGCGCCGTCAATGTAGCATCTGGTTGGTTTATGTCGAAAGACGCTTCTGACGAAAGCGGCAATACTTGGTATTACGCATCTTCCAATGGTGTCCTTAAGTCTGGTTGGCAATATGTTAACGGTGCGTGGTATTGGATGGATTCTTCCACGTACAAGATGAAGACCGGATGGCTCAATGACCGCGGCACGTGGTACTGGCTTCAGCCTTCGGGCGCTATGTTTGCTAACGGGTGGCTGAAAATCGATGGCGTCGACTACTACTTCAATGCAAGCGGTGCATGGTTGAATACGTCTGGTTCTGTTTTGGGGGTCAATAGGTCCAGCCTGGTCAATTGGCTTATGAGCCACGAAAACGACGGCTATTACCGTGTCTACAGCAGCAACTACCTTCGGATTCTCTCTCGCAGTCTTCTTGTCTGCCACCCGGACATTTCTGAGAAGCTGTGGATAAACCTTCATTTCCCTTGCCAGATCACACAGAGTTGCTTTCTTCTCTACACACGCTTCCATTACCATGAGAGAAGTAAGGATTCCATCACCTGTTGCAGCGTAACGGCTGAAAATAATATGTCCGGACTGCTCACCGCCAAGACTGTATCCATTCTCCATCATATTCTCTGCCACATATTTATCTCCTACTGCAGTCTGCTCATATTTCATACCCTCTCTCTCCAGAGATTTGTACAGACCGAGGTTTGACATAACAGTGGTTACTACTGTATCATCTTTTAATCTGCCCTGCTCCTTGAGATATTTTCCACATACATACATAATCTTATCACCGTCGACCACATTTCCCTTATGGTCAACAGCAATACAGCGATCTGCATCACCATCATAAGCAAAACCGATATCCAGTCCATTGTCCACAACATATTTCTGCAGGACTTCAATATGGGTAGAGCCACAGTTTGTATTCATATTTGTACCATCCGGCTGGTTATTGATCACATAAGTCTTTGCCTGAAGTGCCTCAAATACACTCTTTGCAATAGCTGAAGAACTTCCGTTTGCACAGTCAAGCCCTACTTTAATGCCTTTGAAATCCCTGCTTGGAATAGAGATCAGATGTCCGATATAACGATTCCTTCCTGAAGCAAAATCCACAGTGCGTCCAATATCTTCTTTAGTTGCCAGAGGAAGATCCTCGATCAGGCCATCCAGATATGCTTCAATCCTTGCTTCTACTTCTGCTTCAATCTTCTGTCCGTTTCCATTGAGAAGTTTGATACCATTATCATAGAATGGATTATGGCTTGCGGAGATCATAATACCACAGTCAAAATCCTCTGTACGTACTGCATAGGAAACACTTGGGGTCGTCGTTACATGAAGAAGATATACATCTGCACCGGACGCTGTCAGACCTGCAACAAGTGCATATTCAAACATATAACTGCTTCTTCTTGTATCTTTTCCAATAACAATCTTAGCTTTATGGTCTCTTCCATAATACCAGCCTACGTAGCGCCCCACCTTAAATGCATGATCTACTG
>CATWKM010000033.1:0-22130 GCA_958351385.1 uncultured Collinsella sp.
TACAGCGTGGTGTAGAGGAACGTATAGGTCGGGTCGTCGGCCGAGAGCACACCGAGCATGGTGGGGCCGAGGACGGCCGCGATGGTACGGAACAGACCGCCGGCCATGAGCAGCGGGATGAGCTGGGTCATGGAGCCCGACAGATAGTCGAGGATGATATTGGGCAGGTTCTTGAGCTCGAACTTCTCCTTGGGAGCATCGAGGTTCTCGTTGACGGCCTCACCCTGCTTGACACCGGAGATGGCGACGAACTCGGCGAGCACCTTGGGCACGTTCTGGCCGATGATGACCTGGAGCTGGCTGCCGGCAAACTGGCAACCCAGAACACCCTTGACCTTCTTGATCTTCTCCACGTCGGCCTTGCTGTTATCCTTGAGCGTCAGACGCAGGCGCGTCATGCAGTTGGTGGCAACGGAAACATTCTCCGCACCGCCCACGAGCTCGAGGACATCGGTGGCAATCTGCTTGTTATCTACTGCCATGGGACCCCTCCCCATATCTTCGTGTGCCAGCCCCCTTGGGCTTAGGCACGCCTTTGGCCCGGCGACTATAACCCCTTACGGTTGCCGGACCCTTGGATACGCTTTTGTAAACAAGGTGTTTACTGAACGTTTACTGGCTTTAGTTTACACGGAGCGCCGAATTTATGGCAATTTTGCCGTCTACAGTCCGGTGAACGGTAGGAAATCGGGGGTGAACGTATTTGAATGGCGGGAGATGGTCTCTTTGACCCTCTATTGATATATAGCCATTTACGTGGGATTTTATTTTGATGAACACCTCACTGATCTGTTAACTCATCAACAGAATCCCTGCTAGAAGCTAGTAAACATACGTTTAGTAGTTCACGACGTGTTCAATTTTGCCGTTTACCGAGTTCATCTGGTTATTCTTCAATTCTAGATTACACTAAACATGTTTAGTTTGTATTGCCGCAGATGCCAGGCATTCGCGGCGCAAGGGAGGCAGCTCATGGAACTCAAATTGTGTACCTACGCAACCGTCACCACCTTGGGCGACTTTGGCCCCTGGATCAGCAAGGTCGTACTCGACCTGCCCTGCACCGTGCGCGCCAACGACATCGACGCGAACACCTTCCATATATATGTAGAGCGTCACGAACGCTCGGGCGAAGTTCTGATGCGCAAGGAGCGCGGCGCCGACCATGCCGCGCCCTCCGTGGGTTACATCGACGTTCTCGCCGCATATCCGTGCGACGAAAACGGACGTAAGCTCGCCGTGGGCACCCATGTGGCGCTCGAGGTCGCCGAGCAGCGCCTGACCAAGACCATCGAAGGCGGCGTCATGGGCTCGCGCATGCTCGATGACCAGCTGCGCATCACGCAGCTCGCGGCTCTTCCCGGCAACGACGGCGACGATCCCACCTGCGGCCTGGTCTTCGACACCTGCCGTGGCGATATCTGCCCTGCGCTCAAAGGCTGGAGCAACGACACGCAAAAGACCGCCGTCGACGGTATCGCGCTCGAATACGGCTTCTTTGAGCCCAGCTTTAAGGCCGAGGACTCGGCATGCTTCAACCCCTTTGCGCCCGAGGCCACGGCCGTGCCCCAAAAGGCACCGCTCGTGGTGTATCTGCACGGCGCCGGCGAGGGCAAGGGCGCCACGCAGGGCGAAGGCGCCACGCGCGCCTATATCGGCAACCGCGTGACGGCCATCAGCCAGGCGCAGATCCAGCGCTACTTTGGCGGCTTTGCCTGGGTGCTCGTGCCGCAGTCGCCCACGTTTTGGATGGACAACGGCGTCGAGCAGCTTGGTCACTCCAACCAGAGCATCTACTCCCCCGTGCTCAAGGCACTTATCGATGAGTTTGTCGCCGAGCATGCCGACCGCATCGACACCGACCGCATCGTGGTCGCCGGTCTTTCCAACGGCGGCTTTATGACCCTGCGCCTGTGCGCCGACTACCCCGATTTCTTCGCCGCGGGCCTTCCCTGCTGCGCCCCGTGGTACAACGCCACGGACGAGGACGTAGCCGCGCTCGCCAAGACGCCGCTGTGGTTTACGCACTCCAAGGGCGACGAGCTCGTGTGCCCGCAGCAGACCGTGCTGCCGCTGTTCGCGCGCCTGCGCGATGCCGGCGCCAACGTGCATCTCACCTACTTTAGCCATGTCGAGGACCTGACCGGCGTGTATCGCGAGGCCGACGGCTCGGCCAAGAAGACGTTCAACCACGGCGTGTGGATCCACCAATTCAACGACCTGTGTTATCAAGACTTCGACGGGGGCAACGTACTCATCGACGGCGAGCCGGTGGGCTGCTGGGAGTGGTCGGCCAGGGTCGACCGCTAAGCCCTCCCATCGCGGGGACCGGGGTTTAGTCTTGCAAACGTCCTCGGGCATGCATGGGCTGGCGCTTTGCGCTTCGCGCTGCGCCTGCCCATGCCCCCTGCGGAATGTTTGCAAGACTAAACCCCGGTCTCCGCTGCGTTGACGTTGCTGTGACCCTGGCCGGCCGCTTCTAGCGGGCCGCCGGGTCGGTGGCGATGGGGGCATGGGTCCCGTCTTGCCTTGCGCGTAACTGGCTGAATTGATTTTGATTGGAGCTGTTCCTATGTCCCAGAAGTTGACTCGGGTGATTGTTACTACCGATATGGAAGTCGACGATATGAACTCGCTTGTTCATTTGGCTCTGTATCTCAACTTGCTTGATGTTCAGGCTGTGGTGTATACGGCTTCGCAGTATCACTTTCTTGGGGATGGGGTTCATACGCTCGGCGAGGTGAATTCGCATTGGCGGACCAAAGGGCGGCGCTCTTATGAGTGGGCTGTTGTGCCTCATGAGCCCGATCCGCTAGCCGGCGAGCTTCGTGAGTATCGGCCGTTTCCCGAGCATTGGATTGAGAGTCTCTGGAGTAATGAATATGCCCAGGCTTGGCCGCAGTTGCAGGCAAATGCGGACGCCGCCGGTGAACCGCCGTTTCCCACGCCTGCCCAGATGATCGAGTGTACGTTTGTGGGAAATGTTGCCTTTGAGGGTGATGTGACTGAGGAAACTGAGGGGTCTCGCGTAATTGCGCAGGCGATTCTGGATGATGATCCGCGTACGTTATGGTTGCTCAGCTGGGGTGGTATGAATACGATCGTTCGCGCCCTCATGAGTATTGCCGAGCGCTATCGCGCCACGCCCGAGTGGCCCGCCGTACAGCAGCGGGTCTATCAGAAGGTGCGCGTGATGGGCGTTGCCGATGGTGTGGGGCAGGATAACTCGTGGCTCGACCATGGGCGCGGGCTCTTTCCCGAGCTCATCTTTTGGCGTACGCCCTATATGTATGGCAACTATT
Organism: uncultured Collinsella sp.; assembly: GCA_958351385.1. Lineage (GTDB taxonomy): Bacteria > Actinomycetota > Coriobacteriia > Coriobacteriales > Coriobacteriaceae > Collinsella. Next base: position 3,303 of record CATWKM010000033.1, read on the forward strand.
TCGACGCCAAAACAGCTCAGCCCGATACGCTGCCGCTGTTTAAGGCTCCTTGGCCTAAGCGGAATCTCACGCAGGGCAACGGACCCCTCATGGCACGCTATATGCTCTATGGCGATGGCAGGGTCTACGAAAACGAGCCCGAGCGCTTTCAGTTTGGCAAGCATGCCCGTCTGGATTGGGGCCTAGAAGGCATGCCCGCAGTGCAGTTTGAGCGCGGCGATTTTATGGCCGAAGGCGACAGCATGACCTATATTCCGCTGCTTCCGTTTGGCCTGCGCGGTATCGACGACCGCGACTTCGATACGCTGCTGGGCCGCATGTTTCTTGATGGACACCCCGATGCGAGCGCGCCCGCCGGTTTTGCCGCCATCGGCACGCCCGCAGACGACAATCCCAATCCCTACCTGCGCGCCTATCAGGAAGACTTTGCCGCCCGCGCGCAATGGTGTGCCCATGATCCGGCCATCTGCTCGCATCCGGCGCATGTTGTCGAGGTCACTGCCGACCGCAGCGCCACAGCCGGCGAGCGCGTCAACCTTACAGCGACCATCGTCGACCCCGACGGCAAGGGCTTCGATGCACATTGGGATGTGGCCGTAGACCCATCGAGCTATGCAGGCGTCCAGGATCTGTCGATGTGGCAAGAATGCACGGTGGACACCGCTTTCATCGTGCCCGCCGACGCGCAGCCCGGTGACCGCTTCGTACTCACGCTTACCGTGCAGACGCGCGCCGAGCGCCCCTGCACCCGCTACGCCCAGGTCGCCATCACCGTCGCGTAGCAGCGACGGCGCTCACACTCAACAAGAAGTGCCCCCAAGTGCCGGCCAAATGACGAGAGTGGATAATCTCCCACTTTGAGCCCCCAAACAGGCCAAAAACGGCAGATTATCCACTCTCACTTTGGGGCGCTCATTGGGGACAGACTTAAATGAGTAGTCGTTGGACGTTCTTGTTTGACTGGTCATTTAAGTACGTCCCCAATGAGTGCTTTCACTTCTTTTAACAAAACGCCCGGCGGGCATTAACTGCTCGCCGGGCGTTTTGGTTAGGAAACTCTGAAGTTGAGTGTCTCGGCTTCCTTAGGACAGATCCTCACCATTCGTTTCAATGACATGCTTGTACCAGTCGAAGCTCTTCTTTTTGGAACGCTTGAGGGTACCGTTGCCCGCATCGTCGCGATCCACATAGATAAAGCCGTAGCGCTTGGACATCTCGCCCGTGCCGGCAGACACCAGGTCGATCGGGCCCCAGGTGGTGTAGCCCAGCAGGTCAACGCCGTCCTCGGTCACCGCGTCGCGCATGGTCTGGATGTGCTGACGCAGGTAGTCGATACGGTAGTCGTCGTTGATGGAGCCGTCCTCCTCGACAACATCCTTGGCGCCCAGGCCGTTCTCGACCACAAACAGCGGCTTCTGATAACGATCGTACAGGTCGTTGAGGGTGATGCGAAAGCCCAGCGGATCGATGGCCCAGCCCCACTGGCTCTGCTGCAGGTAGGGGTTCTTGGCGCCGGCGAAGGCGTTGCCCTGGGTCCTCTCGACATCGGGGTTGTCGGCACCGGCAGAGCAGCGGGTGCTGTAGTAGCTAAAGCTGATGAAGTCGACGGTGTTGGCGGCCAGGACCTCGCGATCCTCTTCGGTCATCCCGATGTCAATGCCCAGGCGCTCGAGCTTCTTGAGCGCATAGGCCGGGTAGTAGCCGCGGCTCTGAACGTCGACAAAGAAGTAGTTGTCCTGGTTGTCGAGCTGTGCCTGGCGCACGTCGCCCGGACGGCAGCTGTAGGGGTAGTAGCTACCTGCGGCAAGCATGCAACCGATCTTGACCTCAGGGTCGATCTCGTGAGCGATCTTGGTTGCCCAAGCACTGGCGACGAGCTCGTTGTGGGCGGCAAGGTACTCGACGGCCTCCTTGTTCTCGCCCTCCTCAAAGACCAGACCGGCACCCATAAACGGCAGGTGCAAGATCATATTGATCTCGTTGAAGGTAAGCCAGTACTTCACCAGACCCTTGTAGCGGGTGAAGATCGTGGTCGCGAGGTTCTTGTAGAAGTCGATGAGCTTGCGGTTGCGCCAGCCGCCGTACTCCTTGATGAGGTGAATCGGGCAGTCGAAGTGCGTGATGGTCACGAGCGGCTCAATGCCGTGCGCCTGACACTCGCGGAACACGTCCTCGTAGAAGGCCAGGCCGGCCTCGTTGGGCTCAGTCTCGTCGCCGTTGGGGAAGATGCGGGTCCAGGCCAGGCTCATGCGGAAGGTCTTAAAGCCCATCTCGGCAAAGAGGGCGATGTCCTCCTTGTAGTGGTGGTAGAAATCGATGCCGGTCTGCGCGGGATAGTAATAGCCGTCCTCGAAGTCGAGCATCTTGCGCTGGCCGGAGACCACCGCATAGCGCTCGGGGCCGTGCGGTGCCACATCCACGTTGGCCAGGCCGCGGCCGTCCACGTCGTAAGCGCCCTCGCACTGGTTGGCAGCCGTCGCGCCACCCCACAGGAAGTCTTTACGGAAAGCCATGCATCGATCCTTTCATACGCTGCTTGTCGTGTTTTTAGTATCCCCGCAAATAGGGCCTCGCTCAACGACAGCGGCGCAGGCCGACACTTCTTTTCGCGCACAGACGCCCGGCAGCCGCCCCCGTCTGACACTTTTTGATACCTGCCCGCCCAAACCGCCAACCACCACAAAGGGGACAGGCACCTTTGTGGTGGTTTGGGCCCGGTTTGTCTCGATCTGTAACAGGTAGGCCGCCAAAACCGGGCCTGGTGTTACAGATCGAGATCTTTCGGGCACCCTCTACGATTTATCTCAATCTGTAACAGGTAGAGGCGATTTAACCCGCTAGATGTTACAGATCGAGACAAACAGGAAGCCCCTAGTCGCAGGTGATGTCGAGGTTCTTGCCGACGAGGCCCACGTAGCCGCCTTCAGCTGCCTTGGGGCTGTCGGCGTGGCAGAGGACCCACTTGTCGGCCTTCCAGTAGCAGTAGCTGTCACCGGCGGCAGGCATGTCGGCTGCAGCCTCGGGGCGCGGGCCATTGGTGCCCGCCGGCAGCGCCACCATCACCTGGAAGCCGCCGTCGTCGACCATGCAGGGCGTGTAGTGGAGCGTGGTGTTGAAGACCTCAACGACCTTGCCCGCCGGTACGCGGAACGCCTTGACGCACGCGGTGTCGAGCTTGCCGTCCTCGATCTCCCAGCGATGCGCCACGAGCAGGATAAAGTCGCGGGCGCCCAGGTTAAACTCGCTGGCGCGGTGATACTCCAGGCAGTTGAGGCGTGTGTTGTGCCCGTTGCACCAGCCGAGCTGGAAGGAGCGGCCGCCGTACATGAGAAAGCCCAGCTTATCGGCATCCTTGACGCCCTCGAGCTCCGGCGCGCTTGCTACGTACTTGCTGCCCTCGGGGATGGGCGTAGCCGCGAGCGCCTCGATGAGCGGAGCGGTCAGGTTGGACGGAACGTCGTTCCACACGCAGCCATAAGATTTGAACTCGTGATCTGATACAGAGTAGATATGCATGTTCGCTCCTGTTCGTTTATGTGACAGTACGAACATTCTAGAACATCATTCATCCACGACCACGATCAATACCGAAAACATTGCATGACGAAATCACCCGCTCAAAAAGCGACAGGCAGTTTCCTAGTCGAGATAATCTTTAAGAAACTCAATAACGCTCATACACCAGTAGTCGGTCTCCGGCGCATGGGGCTTCATCAATGCGTGCCCCCCTTCTGAATACATGACTCCCTCATGGTGTACTCCAGCTGCATCCAGAGCATCGACCATCTTTTCATAATTGTCGGGCGATACAATATCATCGTCAGCGCATTGCCAAAGATATGTCGGAGGATACTGCTCCCACACATGCTGATTAATACAGAAATCATCGAGCGAGTCGCGACCAGCCCCGCCGCACACCGAATCAAGAAATCTATTGTCTGATGCGTTCTCAAAGCCATGAAGATCAATCGGTGCATAACACAGGGCCAAGGCTTTTGGCGCCTCGCATCCGTAGGACGCAAATCCCTTGTTGTCCGTCCCCCACTCGGCAGTTAAATGCGCACCAGCAGAAAAGCCGATAACTGCATAACTTTTTGCGACATTAAATTTCGCTGAATTCTCCAGGACAAAACGGACGGCTCGATTTAAATCGTCGATTGGGCGCGGCATCAAAGGCTCGACCCTCACCCTGTATGACAGCACGAACACGTTATAGCCCGCATCGTTGAGCTCGGGGGCAACGGGAAAGCCTTCCACTTGATGACAAACGCTCTGATAACCTCCGCCCGAAACCGCAATGATAAAGGGAGCCCTAGGTCTCCCGGGAAAGAAGAACAGTTTCGTATTGCGCCGAGTCGGATCACGGATGCAGTCGGCTTCATCCCAAATATCGTAGGCAACCTGCCTCCCGTCATCCACGAGCTCGACAATTCGATTCAATCCACGCAAAACGCGAGCAGTTTCATATGGATTAGCATCAGAATTCATATGAGACACAATGGGTTTATTCCACATGCGCTCCCAAGTTGAAGGCCGGCAAAGCATAAGGTGCTCGCCAAAGCCAGCGAACTCAGGAAGGAGCGCGATTTCGCCAAACGTCATATCGGCAGTAATTGTCATAGCTAGTCACTCCAAAAATGAGGGTGGGCTCGCGTGAATCAACGGCAAGCCCACCACATGCAATCTGCCGCGGGGTTTTCGGCAGCTTACATCCCGAATAATTGTCTACTCCACTACCGCCTCTTCATCAGGGCGATAAAGGATGTAAACGAGAACGAAGTTAAGAATTAAACCGACGACATTGCAAAGAATTGCGCCGATGAGGCTGCTCATATCACCAGAAGGATCCATATAACCGGGGAAGCTAAAAATGCCGCTCGACGTCATAACGAACGTACAGGTGTTGAAAATCGCCGGGATAACAGCACTGATTGCTCCGGCGACCATGGAAGCGATAAAGATCTTCTTGTGCTCCAAGATGATGCCGTACAGCGCCGGTTCCGTAATCCCGAAAAAGCCCGTAATGGCACAGCTGAACCCAAGACTCTTTTCACTCGGGTCCTTCGAGCGGAGGGCAAACGCCAAACAAGCGCCGACAACACCCATGCTGCAGCAGAGAAGTCCAAGGATAGGATCGGAGCCGACGGTCATAATATTGTTGATGGAAAGCACGATCAGGGCCCAATGGAGTCCAAGGGGGATCATAACGAGACCGAATATCGGCCCGAGAATAACGCCGCAAAGGACGGGGCTGAACTGATAGACCGCCAGCACTGCAGCCGCAAGCAAAGAGCTCGCCTGCTGAATAACGGGGCCGATCACAAGGAGCGAGACGGGGGCGGCAACAGCAACCGTCAGGAACGGGACGAGCGCAAATGCCACAACATCGGGAAGAACCGCCCGCAGCCACTTATTAAGAACGGATGCGAACCAAGCCGCCACGATAGCAGGAAACACCGTGGAGGAATAGCTCACCATTGTGAACTTCATGCCGAGCAAATCCAGCGCATCGCCCGCTCCGGCCGCAGCAACGAAAGTCGGATAAACCAGGATTGCGCCGAGTACCGCACCGATATATCGATCGGTTCCAAAGAACTGAGCAGCAGATGATCCGACAAGAACGGGCAGGAAATACATGCAGGCATTTCCCATGCCGTACAGCAGAGTGTATATTCCGCTCTCGGCGGAAACAGCACCCGCCGTCGTCAGAATGCTAAGGATGGCGTTTATCATTCCGCATGCGATCAAGGCAGGAAGAACGGGCATCATGATGCCGCTGATGAACTTCATTAGCTTTCCCAGAAAGCCCTTAGTCTCTCCTTCGCTTGCCTCGGAATCTCCGGCGTCAATCCCGGTTTCCTTGGCAACGATTTCATAGACCTTATCGACCTTAGGTCCCACAATCACCTGATATTGCCCCGCGGAATGGCGAATGTCGATCACGCCATCAATCGCCTTGACTTTTGCATCGTCTACGATGCTTTCGTCCTTAAGGTTGAACCTTAAACGAGTCATGCAGTGAGCTACAAATGTAACGTTGTCTGCGCCGCCCACCATCTCGAGAATCTCGGCAGCGAGCTTGGTTGTATCTGCCATAAATACCATTTCTCCCATGTTGAGTTTTATATGTAACCATCAGCAAAGCGCGCGCCTTTGCCAACTAATTACCTTGTTTTCGATGCAATTCGATTGATGTGCATCATGAGGTAGAGTCTTTCTTCGTCTATAAGTTCCCGCCCCGTCAGTCGGCTGAGAACAGAAGCAATATCATCGGCGCACATTGATGCCACCGGATATTCTTTTTTGAGCGAGAGGTACATCTTGCGGTTGTCGCTCACGATGCTTTCGCCAGAGTTCAACCTATTGAATAAGTACTGAAGATGGGTTGCGAACCTTGCGTAATCGAAACCTTCCCGATCAACTTGAATGCCAAGCCGATTTTCAACAGCAACGGTTGACTCCTCCAGAACACGATCGTAGATATCCGCGCTAAACTCTTTAACTACTTCGCATGAGTCCGAATCGGCCATGTTATTGATAAACGCCATGGCAATTCCAACTGCCTCATGAGCTGGAAGCCTAACGTTAAGACGTTTCCTGATTATCTTAAGTGCATACTCGCCGATTCTAAATTCGACGGGATATTGTTGGCGGACATCAAACGATAAAGGCATGCGGACAACGATATTTTGCTCTTTGCGCTTAACCGCATACGCGATATGGTCCGCAAGGATAAACGGCAAATTAGGGCTCACCTCATAAGACAGCAAACCTGTCGACATATCAATAACATCCGAGGTAAGCTCGAGAAGCTCGTCGGGGACCTCGTCAACGAGAGCGATGTAGCGAGAGCTAACGTTATAAAACGTTCGTTGAATCTCCGAAAGAGGGACCTCGTCTCCGACATTCTTAAACCCCAGACCACGGCCGAATGCAACCAACTGTCTGCCATTTCCATCGACGCAGAGGACAGCGCTGGTATTAATTCGTTTAACAATTTCCATGTGTCCCCCCCCCCTAAACAGAACAAGGCTCCCGAAGCAGAATCCGACAATCAATGTCGACAGATGCTGCTTCAGGAGCCTTGCCTGAATATCACTCTGAGGACTAGTTTAAGCGAGCTAGTGCTAATGACCTCGAATAAACACTTCTAAACAGTTAAACGGTCGATATCTCCGTGTGAACGGTTTGGAGGCAGAGGGCGGCCCTATGCCTGCTGATAGTGCAGGTGCTTCTCGTCGATATCGGCCAGGTCGCGGTCGAGATAACGACGCGCAAGCCAGTTGGCCATGGGGAGGTTCTGGTCCAGGTAGTTACCGCACTCCTCGGGAGCGGCACCGGGAACATCGCCCTCAAAGCCCGCGACAAACTCGAACAGCTCGCGCACGAGCGGCAAGATTTCCTCGCTCGTCAGCTCACCAAAAACAACCAGGTAAAAGCCCGTGCGGCAGCCCATGGGACCAAAGTAGACGATACGGCTCGACCACTCGGCATGGTTGCGAAGGAACGTCGCGCCCAGGTGCTCGATGGTGTGGCACTCGGCCGTGTTCATGACCGGCTCCTTGTTGGGCGTGGTCAGGCGCAGATCAAAGGTGGTGACGGCGGCGCCGGTCGCCGGATCGCGGTCGATGCGGCTCACATACACGCCGGGCTCGAGCAGCAGATGGTCAACGGAAAAACTCGCGATACGCTCCATGGCAGTTCCTCTCGGTAGTCAATTTGGGACGGGGCTCTTTTAGCTGGTTGGAATGGTCGCACCAATCATACCAGTCAAAAAAGCCCCGTCCCAAATGAGCTACCCGGGACGGGGATCAATGAGTTTTTTATCCCCGTCCCAGAAAAATCCTTGGGCGCCGCGCAGCCGCCTAGGCAGTGTAGGCGATGGTCGCGTCGACGGCGTGACGCCAGCCGGCGATCTTTTTGGCTCGCTCGTCGGCAGGCATGGCAGGCTCCACGATGCCGCGGGCGCCGTAGACGTCAACGACATCGCGCGTGTACATGCCCAGCGCAATGCCGCAGGCCCAAGCCGCACCCAGACCGCTCATCTCGTCGTTGCTCGCAATGCGGATGGGCGAGCCGACCAGGTCGCTCTCAAACTGCATCAGGTACGCGTCGCGCGTGGGACCGCCGTCAACACGAAGCTCGGCCAGTGCCGCGCCCGAATCCTCGACCATCGCATCGATCACGTCGAAGATCTGATAGGCGATCGACTCGTCGGCGGCCTTTACGAACTCCGCACGGCCCGTGGTGCGCGTCATGCCAAAGACGCAGCCCTCGGCATCGCTCGCCCAGTGCGGCGCGCCCAGGCCAGTGAACGCCGGCACAAAGTAGACGCGGCTCGCCGGATTGGCGGCGTAGCACAGGTCGGTGACTTCCTCGGGATTGTTGATGAGCTCCAGGTCGTCGCGCAGCCACGTCTTGACGGCGCCGGCGTAGCTCACGTTGCCCTCGAGCACATACTCGGTCACACCGTCCATACGCCACGCAAGCGAGCTCGAAAGCCCGTGCGAGCTGGCGACGAACTCGTCGCCGACGTTCATCATGACCGAGCTGCCGGTGCCATAGGTCGCCTTGGCCATGCCGCGGCTATGGCAGCCCTGGGCAAACAAGGCGGCATGGCTGTCGCCGAGCACGCCGTGAATGGGCACGGGCGCCGGCAAAAAGCCGCCCAGGTCCGTTGTACCGAACAGGCCATCGGAATCGGTCACCTGCGGCAGGCACGCCGGATTGACACCAAAGGCCTCGCACACCGGCTCGCTCCAGCAGCCACGGCGCAGGTCAAAAAGCTGCGTGCGGCTGGCATTGGACCAGTCGCAGCGGAACTCCGCGCCGCCCGTGAGCGTCCAGACCACCCAGGCATCGATGGTGCCCAGGCACAGCTCGCCCGCCGCCGCGGCCTCGGCAGCCGCGGGAACGTTCGCGAGGATCCAGGCCATCTTGCCCGCCGGATAGTAGGGCGAGAGCACCAGACCCGTCGTGTCACGCACCAGCTCGGCCACGCCTTCGCGCGCAGCCAGCTCGTCGCACAGCTCGCGGGCGCGAGCGCACTGCCACACCACGGCATCGCACAGCGGCTCGCCCGTCGTGCGGCTCCAGGCAACGGTGGTCTCGCGCTGGTTGGAAATGCCAACGCCGGCGATGTCTGCCGGATCGACCCCGGTCTCCTCCACCACGGTGCGTGCCACAGCCAGCACGTTGGCGGCGATCTCGGCCGGGTCATGGCTCACCCAGCCAGCCTCGTTGACAATCTGGCGATGCGGGCGATCGGCACGATGAATCAAATGGCCGCCCTCGTCCACCAGCAGCGCCTTGGTGCCCTGCGTGGATTGATCGATTCCGATGATGTATTTGCTCATGTACTCTCCTGTCTCCCCCGTCGATTCAACAGCTAAAACCCGACGGACAAGGAGCGAGTGGCCGACCAGCTCATGAGAGCGCAGCCGGCCTGCTCAGAATTCAACCTAAAAGGATTGGTGCAAACCTGTCCCCGATGCACCAATTACTCTGCGGGCAGGAACTCGGCAACCGTCTTGGCAATGCCTTCGCCGGTGAGGCCGTAGTGCGCGAAGACCTCGGGGCTCGTGCCGGTGATGACCGGCGCATCGGGCAGGGAGAGGCACTTGACCGGACGCGGGCAGTGCTCGCCCACGACCTGCGCGACCATGGAACCCAGGCCACCGAAGGGGCTGTGCTCCTCGACGGTCACGACGGCGCGCGTGGCACCGGCGGCCTCGATCACGGCCTCGGCATCGAGCGGCTTGACGCAGTACATATCGAGCACCGTCGCCGAGATACCCTGTTCGGCCAGCAGATCGGCGGCGTCCACGGCATGGCGGACCATCTCGCCGGTGGCGACGATCGTCACATCGGTGCCGCGACGCACCCAGGTGGCGCGGTCCATCTGGAACGGGCACTCGTCCTCGATGTACACGTCCTCCACCGGGTTGCGGCCCACACGGATGTAGGCCGGCTTGTTGTCGGCGACCAGGGCACGCACGAGCTCGGCGGTCTGGAAGCGATCGCTCGGCAGATACACGCGCATGTTGGGAATCGCGCTCATGGCGGCGATATCCTGCGCGGAGTGATGGCTCATGCCTAAGGCGCCGTAGGACACGCCGCCCGAGATGCCGATGAGCTTGACGTTGGTGTTGGAGTACGAAACGTCGACCTTGCACTGCTCATACGAGCGCGTGGTCACAAAGGACGCCGGCGAGGCGGCCCAGGCCTTCTTGCCGCACGAGGCCATGCCGGCGGCGATGCTCACCAGGTCCTGCTCGGCAATGCCGACCTCAACGGACTGCTGGGGATACTGGTCAAAGAACGGCGTGAGCGATGCAGAGCCGCGGGAGTCGGAGCACAGGACGACGATGTCTTTATCGGTTGCGGCGGCCTCGAGCAGCGTGTCGCAGATAGCCTTTCGGTTGGCGATCTTGTTAGCCATTGATGGCCTCCTTATGGGCAGCGAAATCGGCGATGATCTGGGCATATTCCTCATCGTTGGGCAGGTGATGATGCCAGGCGGCCTTGTCCTCCATAACCGGCGAGCCGTAGCCCTTCACTGTGTTGAGGATGATGACCGTGGGCTTACCCTTGGTCTCGGCGGCCAGCGTCAGCGCGGCATCGATGGCCTGGACGTCGTTGCCCGGAATGGACAGCACGTTCCAACCGAAGGCGGCCCAGCGCTCCTCCTGCGAATCCTGCTTCATGACGTCCTCGGTGCTGCCGCTGATCTGCAGGCGGTTGCGGTCCACGAGCGCGCACAGGTTATCGAGCTGGTAATTGCCGCCGCTCATGGCGCCCTCCCAGACCGAGCCCTCGGCAAGCTCGCCGTCGCCCATGATGGTGTAGACGCGGTAGTCGCGGCCATCCATCTTGCCGGCAAGCGCCATCCCGACGGCCACGGGCAGGCCATGACCCAGCGAGCCCGAGTTCATCTCGATGCCCTTGAGCTTGTTGTTGGGGTGGCCGATGTAGGGGCTGCCGAACTTGGAGAAGCGGGCCTTGACGTCATCAAGGTCAAGATAGCCCTCGTGGCAGAGCACCGCGTAGTAGGCCTCCATGGCGTGGCCCTTGGAGAGCACGAAGCGATCGCGGTTGGGATTGTCGACGGTCTCGGGCGAAATGTTGAGGTGGTTGGCGTAGAGGGTCATCAGCGCATCGATGACCGACATGTCGCCGCCGATGTGCCCGCCGGCGCCAGCCATGATGATATCGACGCAATCGCGTCGAAGGTCCCAACGCAGGGACTCAAGCTCTTCGATAGTTGCCATTTCTACTCTCCTCGCAGGTAAGCTTTGACGTCTTCTTCGATGGGGTCGTACAGGTCGGGGACAATGCCGATGTACTTGCACGCCTCGTAGAGCACCGGCACCACGTTGGCGTGAATGGCGACGCAATGGTGGATGTAGGGACCCTCGACGATCTTGGCCTCGAGGCGCTTGAGGTTGTCGACCTCGACCCACAGGTAGGTGCCCATGCCGGCCGGGCCGTCGATGCCGCGGGCGTTGCCCAGCAGCAGCGAGTACTCGCCGTTGTCGCCGTCAAAGCGGGCAAGGGTGAGGTCGCCGTGCTTGGCCTCGGCCGTCAGCGCGCCGGGGTGATCGAAGGCCAGCGGATAGGTGAGCTTGGGCTTGACGGCCGCGCAGCTGCAGGGCCAGGGGCCGCAGTGCTGCAGCAGCTCGCCGTTCTCGTTATCGGGATGACGCACGGTCCAGTCGGCGAACATGCCGCGGTGACGGCCCAGGTCGGCGGCCTCGACCATCAGCGCGGTGATAGCGCCATGGATGTCGGTCTCGCAGACGATGGGGATGCCCATCTCGTTGAGGATTGCGTTGGCGGCGCAGGGCATAATGCCCAACTCGTCCTGCAGGGCGTTCCAGCACTGGATGGCGCCGGCGTTGCAGCCGTACTTCTCGACCAGGCGCTTCATGGCAATGGCGAGTCCTGCGACCGCAGGAACCTTGTCTTCGGGGATGCAGATCTCAAAGCTGTCACCAATGTGGGCGAGCATGGTTGCCATGGCCTGCTCGTCAGCCTGGGCGTCGCGCACGGCCTGGACAAGCTCGGTCATGGGGATGGGCGAAAGCTGGATGTTGAACTTCTCGAGCAGCTCGCCCTCGTTGCACATGGTCGACCAGAAATCGAACGGACGGGTGGCCATCTGCAGGATGCGAGTGTGCTTGAAAGTCTTGACCACGTTGCACACGGCCAAAAAGTCCCAGACACCGCGCTCGAACTCGGGATCGGTCAGACGGCAGTTGGTCATGTAGGTGAAGGGAACCTGGAAGCGACGCAGGACCTTGCCGGTGGCGAACAGGCCGCACTGGCTATCGCGCAGACGGGTGCCGTCGGGCTCGGGGCGCTCGTCGCGCGGACCCCACAGCAGCACGGGCAAGCCGAGCTCGCGGGCAAGGCGGGAGCAGACATACTCGGTACCAAAGTTGGCGTGGCAGAGCATGATGCCGTCGACGCCCTCGGCGCGGAACTTCTCGACGATAGGCGCGATATGGCTGTCGTCGAACAGCAGGCCCTCGTCGTTGATGTCGTCGATATCCACAATCTCGACGCCGATCTCGCGCAGGCGATCAGCCGTAAGGCCGCGATACTTGATCGCGTCCGGCGCGCTAAAGATGCTACGGCGCGTGGGCACAAAACCGAGCTTGATCTTATCCATGTACGTCCTCCCCTAGTCACATGTTCAGTAAACAGACGCATGTTTCGTTTTGTTCTGTTTACTAAATGTTTTACTCTTCTGTTTAGAAGTTTAGCGCGAAATACCCGTAGACGGTAGAGAAATCAGCCTAAACGGTATGTAAACAATCTGAACATACAAGGGAAACAAAAAGAGGACCCCGAAGGATCCTCTTCTGAATGGCACTATGTTAACTGCCCTAGCGAGCTTTGGCACGCTGCAGGCAATGCCGTCTCCGCCTAGATTTCGCGCACGCTCTGGCGCTCGACAAAATAGGTCGACACGGCCGTTTTGCAGGTGTAGCTCTTGGGATTGCGGATGTTGCCCACCAGGCGGCGCACCGCGATCTCACCCACCTCGTGCTTGGGAACATGCACCGTGGTGAGCGGCGGGTTGGAAAAAGCGCCCAGAGATAGGTCGTCAAAGCCGATGATCGAGACATCCTCGGGCACGCAAATGCCGTGCTCGTTGAACGCGCGCATGGCACCCACGGCGAGCACGTCGTTCTCGGCAAAGAAAGCCGTCGGCAGGTCGTCGTGCGAGGCATTGTCGAGCCACGCGCCCATGTCGCGATAAGCGCCCTCGAGCGTGGTGCCCAGCGTGACGCGCCATGCCGGATTGGCCTCGAGGTCCGCATCCTCAAGCGCTTGGCGATAGCCGCGCTCGCGGTCCTTAAAGTTGCGGATACGAAGGTCGCCCGCCAGATAGCCGATTTGCTTGTGACCTTTCTCGATAAGGTAGTCCACGGCACGCAGCACCGAATCGGTATTGGCAATGACCACGGCATCAAAGTACTGGCGGTCGCTCCAGCCATCGAGCACAATCAGGTGGGCGGCGGCGTTAGCGAACAGGGCGTAGTCCTCCTCGCCCAACTCCGTACCCATTAGTACAATAGCGGCGGCCGGATCGGCAATCAGGCCCTCGACCTGCGGACGCACGGCGTCTAGGTCGCTAAAGTCGAGCGAGACAAAGCTCGTGCTCATGCCGTGGCGACGCGCCTGGCGCTCCACGCCCTCGATGACCGCGGGGTGGAAGGTGCTCTCGTCCAGGATGGCGCCCGTCTTGCGCGCGAGCACAAACTGGATGCTCTCGAGCTGCGTCGACTGCTGATAGCCGAGCGACTGCGCGCACTCCAGGATGACTTTGGCGGTCTCCTCGCTCACGCTGCGCTTGCGGTTGAGCGCGTTGGACACGGTTGCGGGCGAAAAACCGGTGATGCGGCTGATCTCGCGAACACTTGCTTTGGCCATTGTTCCCCCTAGCAACGGTCGTGGCGGAGCATCGTGGCCTGACCGCCCCGTGACTCGACAACTAAACGACCGCAAATTCAATCTAAACAGAATAGTAAATGTTTAATAGCTAGTTTAGCCTGTTGTCAAGCGAAGCGACGCGACTATTCCCCCAACGGGCGTATTTACTCGGTAGCTAAAAAAGCCCGTCCCAAATTGACTACATGGGACGGGGCGTGAAAATCATTTAGCCCAGGACACGAGCCATACGGGCCTTGAACTCGGACAGGAAGCGCGGGGCGTCCACGGTGAGCGCCACGAGCGCGCTCTTATCCGGATCGGACAGACGGTGCTCGTCACAGATAGTGCGGCCGCGGTACTCGCCCAGCAGGTCGACACGAAGATTGCAGCCGAGCGCACCCACGAGCGTGGGATCAATCGCCACGGCAACCGCCAGCGGATCGTGCAGCGCGCAGCCGCCCAGGTAGGGCGCGTTCATTTCGTACGAACCGATATAGTGCTCGACCATGCTCGCAAACGCGCAGCCAGCCATAGTGCCCGAGCCCGTCCAGCCGGCAACGTCGCGACGTGTGAGCACCACGCGGTGCGTCACATCCAGGCCCACCATGGTGAGCTTGCGGCCCGAGCGCAACACAGCGTCGGCAGCCTCGGGGTCGCCCGCCATGTTGGCCTCGGCGCCCGCGCTCACGTTGCCGGGCACGGTAAGGGCGCCGCCCATCACGACCACGCGGCCGATAGACATCATCGCCGCCGCATCGCGCTCCAGGGCAAGCGCCAGATTGGTGAGCGGGCCGGTCGCAACGTAGACCAGATCGGGACCATAGGTACGCGCGGCATCAATCAGGTAATCGACCGCCGCATTGCCGTCGGCCGACGTCGCGCCCACCGGCTCGTACGGCGAGGCGGGCACGCTTGCGCCGCCAATACCGTTCTTGCCGTGGATAAGCGTGGTGGACGCCGGCGGCGTGTAGGGTTCGGTCGCCTTCATGGGACGATCGGCGCCCAGGTACACCGGCACCTCGGGACGACCCAACAGGTCGAGCACCGCCAAGCAGTTGTGCGCCGACTGCTCGACGCGCACGTTACCAAAGCACGTGGTGATGCCGACGAGCTCCACCTCGGGGCTTGCGATGGCATAGGCGAGCGCCATCGCATCATCCACACCCATATCCAGATCAAGGATCAGCTTCTTGGTTGCCATTGTTCTACTCCGCTTCTCCCTCTACATCCAAACCGTCTAAACCAAACTTGTGCTCGACTTCCGCACGCGTGGGAATTGATTGCTGAGCGCCCAGGCGCGACACCGTCACCGCCGAGGCGCGAGCGCCCGCCGCCATGCACTCAAAGAGCGGCAGGCCCTCCAGACGAGCTGCAGCAAGCGCGCCAATAAATGTATCGCCCGCGGCCGTCGTATCGACCACCACGCTCGAAAGCGCCGGCATGCGCAGCGGCTCACCGCCATCGCCGAGCGTAACCGAGCCGGCGCCGCCCAGCGTGATGACCGCAGCCCCGGCGCCCTTGTCGAGCAGCGCATTGAGCGCGGCGACGCAGCTCGCATCATCTGTGGGCAGAATGCCCGTCAGCACCTGGCACTCGGTCTCGTTGGGGCAGACCAGGTCGACCGCAGGCCACGCTCCTGCCGGCAGGTCGCAGGCGGGCGCCGGGTTAAAGATCGTATAGAACCCCAGCTCGTGAGCGCAAGAAAGCGCCGCGGCCGTTGCCATCAGATCACATTCGCCCTGGGCGATAAAGACGCCGCCAGCAGCCGGGGCAAACTCGCTGGCATCGCCGTCGAGCTCGTCGGCCACCAAGCGCCTCAGTGCGCGGGCAACGTCCTCGCCCGCAAGCGCGTGGTTGGCGCCCGGCGACAGCACGATGCGGTTGTCGCTCTCGCAGCGAATGATAGTCGCGGTACCGGTCTCCACGTCATCGCGACGCGCCACAAACTCAACGCCCACGCCGGCATCCTGGAGCCCTGCCACAAGCGCATCGCCAAAGGTATCGCGCCCAACAGCGCCGATCATGCACGTGCGCGCACCCATGCGCGCAGCGGCAACGGCCTGATTGGCTCCCTTACCGCCGGCGTTGGTGATAAAACCGCTGCCATCGACCGTCTCGCCCGCGCGCGGCATGCGCTCGCACGCCACCGAAAGGTCCATGTTCATGCTGCCGAACACCGCAACGATGCTGTGATCCGCCATGGAAACCTCCTCGTCTTCAGGCTTTGCGCCCACCGTCGACCAACGATTGTGCACTCTCGCACCCCCTATAACTTTAGTCCACTTTGATGTGGACGCGCGCTTGAGCTTGCGCCAGCAGCAAGCATTCACAGGGGCAGGCAGCTACAATGAATACGTGCTGATTATTCTCGTCATTGGATGATGTTTTATGGAACAATTCTCGCAATCGGGCTCGCGCGGTCGACGCCGCACGGGCAACGAGCCGGCGCCGCACGAACGCGTGAAGGGCGAGCGCCGTGCCAACGAGCCGCGACGCACCGCGAGCCCCCATCGCGCTTCTGCCAACAACGCGGGCCGCGCCAACACTCCCGCCGCGGAGCAGACGCCTGCTCGCCCCAAGTCCCGCTACATCCCTGCCCTCGACGGCCTGCGCACGCTTGCCGTCGTCGCGGTGGTGCTCTATCACCTCAACCTCACGTGGGCTCAGGGCGGCCTGCTTGGCGTCACGATCTTCTTTGTGCTTTCGGGCTATCTGATCACGCGCTTGCTGCTCAACGAAGTCGCTAAGACCGGCCGTATCGACCTTAAGAGCTTCTGGATTCGCCGCATCCGTCGCCTGGTCCCCGCCGTGGTAACGGTAGTGTTCGTGACCTGCGCGCTGTGCACCATCTTTAACCACGTGATGCTCACCAAGATGCGTCCCGACATTCTGCCGTCGCTGCTGTTCTTTAACAACTGGTGGCAGATTATGCAGGACGTCTCGTACTTCAACGCCCTGGGCGATCCCTCGCCGCTTACGCACTTTTGGTCGCTCGCCATCGAGGAACAGTTCTACCTGGTTTGGCCCCCGCTGCTGCTCGCTATGGTATTTATGCACATGAGCAAGCCCAACACGCGCCGCATGGTTCTGGGCCTGGCTGCTGTCTCCGCCATCGCCATGATGGTGCTCTATAACCCCGCCGCCGACCCCAGCCGCGTGTACTACGGCACCGACACCCGCGTGTTCTCGCTGCTGCTGGGCGCCTGGATGGCCTTTATCCCCGATTGCGACCTGGCACCGGTGCGTCTCGCTCATCGTTTGGGGCTCAATCGCCTGGCTGGCGCCGCCAAGCACGGCAAGAACGCCGAAAGCAAGCATGACGCTACGACCGACGGCGCAGCCGAGACCGTCCCGACTCAGCCGAGTACGCTCGTGCGTTTTTGGTCCTCACCTGCATCCATCGATGTGTTGGGCGTCGTGGGTCTGGTTGGCCTTGCCGCCATGGTCGCGCTCACCAACGGCTACACCGCGTTCCAGTATCGCGGCGGCACGCTGTTATGCTCCATCCTCACGCTCATGGTCATCGCGGCCTGCGTGCAGCCCCAGGGAATGGTTGCCCGCGCACTGTCCGCCGAGCCGCTCGTGTGGGTTGGCAAGCGCTCGTACAGCATCTACCTGTGGCACTATCCGCTACTGTTGCTCATGAACCCGGTCGTCAACATCAACGATACGCCGTGGTGGCAGTACATTTTGCAGGTGTTGTTGGTGGTCGCCGTAGCCGAATGCTCATATCGCTTTATCGAGACGCCGTTTAGAAAGGGCGCCTTTGGGCGCACCGTATCCGAGTTCCGCAACGGCACCACCACGCCCACCAACTGGGCGCGCGCGCACGTCCCTGTCTGCGCAGCCTGCGCTGTCGTGTTGGTCGTTGCACTGGGCGGCCTGGTCTTTGTGCCCGAGACGTCTGCACTGAGCGGTGAGGGCGCCGAAGTCCTCAACAAGGAAGCCAAGAACACCGCGCCAACGGACCAACAGGCAGCCGACGACACCGACAAGGACAACGACGGCTTCCCCGATGGCTCCTACGACCTGCTGATGATCGGTGACTCCGTGTCGCTGCGCGCCGTCGATTCCTTTGACGGCGTGTTCCCCCACAGTCACATCGATGCCGAAAAGGGCCGCCAGTTTGATGCGGGCCGCGCGACATTTGAGGGCTATCTCCAACAGAACCTTGCCGGCAAGATCGTGGTCTTTGCGCTGGGAACCAATGGCTTGGTAACCGACGACCAGATCGACGCCATCATGGCCGATGCAGGAGATAAGCGTATTGTGGTGTTTGTGAACACGCGCAGCCCGCAGCCGTGGGTTGGCTCTACCAACCAGGCCATCGCCAACGCCGCCACGCGCTACAAGAACGTGCGCGTTATCGACTGGTACGGATACAGTGCCAATCGCAACGACCTGTTCGATGGCGATGGCACGCACCTGTCGACCACTGGCGTGACCGAGTACCTCAACTTGATCCACGATGCAGTCAAGAAGGACCTGCCCGTGCATCCCGAGGATCACGTCAACGATCCGCAGCCGGCGGCCGTCAAGTCTGCCACCGACGCGCTCGTCAATGCGCTCGCTCTCAAGCCGCACAAGCTGGGCACCGACAAGTAACCTGCAGCGCAAACTTCCCACATCCGGAGGGGGTGCCTGCCACGGCAGGCACCCCCTCCGGCAGTTAGGGACGTTCCTTATGTGCCGGCACCTAGGGACACTCCTGGCACAGCCGAGGAACGCCCTCCTTGCGACCGAATTCTGGGCGCCTCGCCACCCCGAGCGTTGTTTCCAAGCCCCACATCCGCAGCAAACAACCCAAAATCACTCTTTTCGAGCCGGCTCCAGGTGGCGCGCGCAGACGTGGTGTAAGAGCGTCCCGAGGTCCGTCGCTGCAAGTCC
>CATWKM010000034.1:0-19871 GCA_958351385.1 uncultured Collinsella sp.
AAGGGCGGAGGCGGGGCATTCCCCGCCTCTTACACCACATCTCTGCGCGCTACCCGGCTCCAAGAGGTCGTGGACAAAAAGTGGCAAATATGAGTACTGTTACCATTTTAGTAGCAGGCAAAACCACCCAAAATGGCGCCCCTGCGGTAGCGCGCGACCCTTCCAGTTGACCAGAATGGCCGGCTTAGGACTTGGAGACCCGCTTTTAATAAACAGATTCTTAACTATGTTCATTATTTTCTTGGTCGTAAATGCTATCGGCAAGGCAACAGTACTCATATTTGGCATTTTTTGTCCACTGCCATATAACTAACGCCCTATAGCGGGCAAAAAACAGGCCGCAGTCCATCGCTGCGGCCTGTTTGGAGTCCAAAAGAGGCGCTAAGCGCTGTAACCCATCGCCTGCAGAACAAACATGACGACCGTCAGCACCGTAATCACACCGATAGTCGCCCAAGTGAGCACATTCCACACGCGGCCGTTGCGGTTAGTGCCCATAATGTGACGGTCAGCGGCAATAACTACCTGGAACACCAGAACCACGGGCAGCAGCACGCCATTGATGACCTGCGAGGTCATCATAATCTGGAACAGATCGACGCCGGGCATAAGCACCAGCACGGCAGAGATACCGATGATGGCCGTAATGATGCCGCGATAGACCGGGGCCTCGTCCCAGCTGCGGTCGGCGCCGCGCTCCCAGCCAAATGCCTCGCAGATAGCGCTCGACGTAACGCCCGGCAGCACGCAGGCGGCCAAGAAGCTCGCCGCGACCAAGCCCGAGGCAAACAGTACCGTGGACCACTGACCCGCAATAGGCTCCAGCGCGCGGGCAGCATCGGCGGCATCGCTAATCTGAATACCCGCCGGGAACAACACCGTACCGGTCGTGATGATAATAAAGCCGGCAATGACATCGGCAGCAAGCGAGCCGCTCACGGTATCAATACGCTGCAGCACGATGTCGTCCTCGCCCGCGTTCTTATCGACCACGTTGTTCTGCGCCAAAAAGATCATCCACGGTGCGATGGTGGTACCGATCGTTGCGACCACGAGCGACACGTAGCTGGGGTCGTTTTGAATATTGGGGACGACCAAGTCGACCGCGACCTCGCCCCAGTTGGGGCCGGCCATAAACGCGGCGACGATGTAGGTCACGAACACGCAGCTTACCAGCAGCAAAATCTTCTCGATGCGCTGGAAACTACCCGACATGGTAAGCATCCATACCAGCAGCGCCACCAACGGCACCGAGATGCTCGCCGGCACGCCAAAGAGAGCAAGACCGCTGGCGATGCCCGCAAACTCCGAAATGGTCACAGCCGTGTTGGCGATCAACAGCGCCGCCATAGCAAGTACACTCTTGCGCACGCCAAAGCGCTCGCGAATGAGCGATGCCAGGCCCTTGCCCGTCACGCAGCCGCAACGCGCCGCGGTCTCCTGCGTCACGATGAGCAGCACAGTCATGACGGGAAGCATCCAGAGCATCTTGTAGCCATAGCTGGCGCCCGCACTGGAATACGTTGCAATGCCGCCGGCGTCATTGCCCGAAAGCGCCGCCAGCAGACCGGGACCCATAGCGCCAAAGATGGCCGCGATGGTCAGCTTTTGCTTGGTGCCCGACTTTTGCTTGGTATTTTGCACGCGACCACCTAACCCATGACCGACATGGCGAGCAGCACCGCGGCGATGCAATACGCCACACACGAGATCATGACGGCAATGACGTTCATGGCGGTGCCCGACGTGTTGAGGTCATGCTCGTCACGCCAGAACAGCACCATCAGGTAAATCACGGCACTCATGTTGCCAACCAGGCAAATGATGGCAGCGATATTAAAGCACCCGGTAAAGAGTTGCTCCTCAAACATGGGCGCATCGGGGAACGCAGCGGTGCGCACCAGCTGGGCGCACAGGTAGGTCACGAGCGACAGAATCAGGCCCATGCCCGTGCTCTGGAAGAAGAACCCCAGATACGGCTTGGGCTCGTCGTCGTGACCGTCATACTCCAGGAAGTAGTTCTTGACGAACGACACCATGCGCGAGGCCGCCAGCAGCACGAGCGGCATGGCGCACATGGGGAACACCACCAGATGCGCGGAGCCGAGCGCCGTTCCCAGCACGGTCGCCATGATGCACGACGCGATGCCCCATACAACAACCCAGTACTGGCGATGCACGAACCAGCTGAGCACGTTCGTCGAGTCGTCGGACGCGCTGTCACCCGAGCCGACACCGGCGATCTGCAGGTCCTCCTGATGCTCCTCGGCGATAACGTCCATGGCGTCGTCGAAGGTCACGATGCCCAGGATGTGGCGGTTCTCGTCGCAGACGGGGATAGCGACCAGGTCGTACTTGGTCATCTCGTCCGTCACGTCTTCCTGGTCCTCGTCGGGCGACACATAGACCAGGTCGCGATAGGCCAACTGACCCAGCGTGGCGTCGCGGTCGGCTACGATCAGCGTGCGCAGCGAAAGCACGCCGGTCAGCATGCCACTCGGATCCTCGGTATAGACGTAATAGACGCTCTCGAAGTCCTCGTCGAGCTCGCGAATCGCCTCGATGGCGTCACCGACCGTTGCCGTAGCGGGCAGGGAGACAAACTCCGAGGTCATAATGCGGCCGGCGGTGTTGTCCTCATACCCCAGCAGGTTACGAATCGCCTTCTCCTCCTTGACGCCCATCAGGCGCAGGAGCTTCTCGGCCTTCTCGTAATCAAGCTCGTCGATCAGGTCGGCAGCGTCGTCCGGGTCCATCATGGCCAGCATCGACGATGCGTCGGTGTCGGACAGGCCCTCGAGCATCTCGGTCATAAGCTCGTCGTCATCGAACTCCGAGATGGCCTCGGCGGCCTGGGCAGTATCGAGCTGCGCAAACACCTGCGCACGCAGGCGCGGGTCGAGCTGCTCGATAATGTCGGCGATGTCGGCAGGGTGCAGCTCGCCGAGCGTCTTGTGCGACACCGAGAGTTGGATGTTTTTAGTCGAGCGGTCGAGCAGGTCCATGTAGGACCAAGCGATGATGTCCTCGCTGAGCGGCTTGCCCAGGTGCTTCATAAAGCCCTCGACGACGTGCTCGAGTGCGGGGCTGATCGCGCGCAGCAGACCGCGGGCACCGACCTCGGCACCCAACAGGCGCAGCTGGTTTTCGCCCGACATGGAAAACTTGATGTCGTTGACGCGCACGACCTTCATGCCCTGCGTGTCGACGATCTGCTTATTGAGCACGTCGCGCGCCAGCAGGAGCTCGGTCGGCTGCAGGTACGAGAAGCGAATATTGGTGGCAGACGTGTTGAGATACACGCCCGTCTCGTCGATACGGTCGACCCATTTGCGCCAGCTGATCATAAACGGCGTCTTGCCGGGGCCGCGGAACGCGAGCGACGTCACGTGCGGAAAAACTTCGCCGGTAGCAATGCCAAAATCGTTGACCACGCCGAGCTTTTCGCCGTCGACGTCCAAGACCGGCAATTTGAGCATCTCACTCAGATAATTCAATGGTGCTCCCCATCATTATTCCTCCGGACGCGGCCGCGCGTGCGGCGTCCGGGGGCTTCTGGATATGTATACGCATGCGCGGGCGGCACGCCGCTCGACGCTTACACCCCGTGCATGCGCAAAAAGCACCTGCATGGGGTCATCGACTGTATGGTCGAGGTTTGGATTTCACCTGTAACCTTTCTCTTGACCCTCATTAACCGCAGTAACTATAGCATCAGCATCGCCCTGCGGCATCGAATTTATGCGCTGCACATTGCAGGCATACCAAACGCTGACGTATCCGTGACATAGCCCTTGGGGACGTTCTTAAACGACTACCCAATGACTACTCTGTGGTGTCATCGTCCTCGGCAAGTTGGGGGAACACGGCGTCCTTGGGCATGGTGACCTTCGTCAGCGAGGTGAGCTTTTTGCTCAGCGATGTGTCCGTCTTGACCAGGTCGCTGAGCGTCACGATCTTGTATCCGTCGGCGACAAGACCGTCGATAATCTGCGGCAGCGCCTCGAGCGTCTGCTCGGCGCATTCGTCTCTATCGGTGAGCAGCACGATATTGCCCGGCGTCACCGAATCGAGCACCGTTGAGACCTGCTCGTCGGCACCGTTGAGCAGCCAGTCGCCCGAGTCAATATTCCACGAGACCACGGCGGAGACCAGGTCCATCGCATCAATCCAGTTTTGCTCGTCAAAGGCAGCGTAGGGAGCACGCAGCAGCATCGTCTTCACGCCGGTCGCCGACTTAATCGCATCGGTGCCTTTCGTGATCTGTTCGCGTACCGTCTCACGGTCCTGACCCTTGAGCGAATCGTCGCTGTAGCTGTTGGATCCGATCTCGCACCCGGCATCGACAATCGCCTTGGCCGTGGCAGGCGAGGCCTCGGCCGCATCGCCCGAAAGGAAGAACGTCGCGGTAACGCCCTTTTCCTTGAGCACCTGCAAGATCTGTTTGGTGGCGCCGCTCGGACCCTCGTCAAACGTCAGCGCCACGTACTTTTTGTTGCCCTTGGGCGCCACGCTGGCGCACGCAACGACGCAATCGGTGGCGGGCACAACCTCGCCGCGGTCCTGCGTCTTGCCCGACTGCTCACCAACCCACACCTCGGAGCGGCCCTGGACACCCCATGTCTGCACATACTCGATAGCGCCCGTGCCCTCGACCTTGAGCTTGGGCTCGATAACCGTAGCCTGAACCTCGTGCTTCTCGTAGGTGTTACGGCCATCCTTGACCGTCACCTTCTCGCCGCCCTCAAGTTCGCGGCTATCCCATTTGCCCTGTTTTATGCGCTTGCCGTCCACCTTAACCGACAGCTTTTCGCCGCCATGGCGCTTGAGCACGCTGTCATCGACGGCCAGCAGGTCGCCTGCGTCGTAGGTATCGGTCAACTCCTGGTCGTCGATGAGATTCTGCAGCGTAGAGCCCACGCGCACCGCGGTCTTTTGCCCGTTAAGTTCCACGTCCACGCTGCGGTTGACGTAGCCCACGACGGCAGCGATAAACAGCACGAGCGCACAGCCCACGGCAATGAGCGCATAGGGCAGACGGGACGGTCGGCGCGGCGAGCGCCCGTTGCCGATGCGCGCGCTGCGGTCGCTAAACCCGCGGCTATGGTTGAGGTACATCGCGCCGGGCTTACGGCGGCGACGGCGCTGACCGCTGGGCAGCTGCCCCAGGTCGCGGCGCGCCGTCGGACGCGCACCCGAACGCCCGTTTAAGTTGGATCCGTTTTGGCGCATGTGCCCTCCCCCATAAACACAGCAAGCCGGAGCAACAGGTCTCCGGCTTGCCTCCCATCATTTGGTACGTCGCTATTTTGTAGCTTTTGACGAGCCTCCGCTCGCCTTTTGGTATTCGTCCTTAAAGGCCTTGAACATGCCGCGCGTCTTGCCGAGCTGCTTGCCCAGTGCGCGACTGCCTTTGTCCACGGCGACCGATCCCTTGTCGTCGAGCACCTTGGCGCCCTTTTTGACCTTGTCGCCCACCACGACGCTGGCCTCGGCGGCCTTGGCGGCCGCACCGCCCGAATACCCAAGCGACTTGACCTCGTCCGAGACGACCATCGCGCCGTTCTCGTAGCCGCGTAGCATCGTCGGCGGCACCTGCGTGTCACCAACCAAAACACTCGAAGCAGCACCGGCGGTCACATAGAATGACTGCACGATGCCCGAACGTGGCTTGAACTCAACGTCCGAGCAATAGCCCACGACGTCGCCCGATTCCGTGCGCACGTCCATACCGACCCAGATGATGCAATCGTCCAGGTTGATGTCGAGGCGCTTGGCGGCGGCGGCATCGTACGTGTCCTTGACGTCATCGACCGCAATGGCGCCCTCGTAGACACCAATGGCGTCGAGCGCTACGAATCGATCGGGACGCTCGATCATGCCCGCGATATCGGACTGGCGGACCATAAAGCCGACCACGCGCGTACCGCCCGGGGTAAAGACCGGAAAGTGAATCTTTCCGAGCTTTTTAGGGCTGCGCGGCGTGCCGTCCTTTTTGGTGCGCTTGTCCTCGGTAGGCTTGCGATAGATCTTGGCGCCGACAAAATCCCCGGCGCGCATTATGCCTCGGTCGAGGGCTCCGCAGCCTCGGTATCAGCCTCGACGGCGTTCTCGACCACGACGTCGGCGGCAGGCGTCACGTTGCCGCCCGAAATGGCGTCGTTGAGTTGCTCGCGCAGCTGGTCCATGCGCTCGCGGGCCAGGTCGACCTTGGCGCGCAGGTCGTCGGTCTTGGCGTCGACCATCGGGCCAAAGTCATTCACCGCAGCACGGGCCTCCTCGGCGCTGTGCTCGTAGGTGTCGCGCATATTGTCCCAGGCGTCATTGGCGATATCGGCAGCCATGGCGCGGGTCTCGGCGCCCGAGCGCGGGGCCAGAGCAACGCCGACAATAGCGCCGGCAGCGGCACCAAAAAGTGCGCCGGAGACAAAGCTGAAAGTCTTACCCATGATCATTCCTCTCCTGCGGGCACGTCGGTGCCCACCGTTTGAATGCTGTCCATTATACCCGCAGCGCATCGCTTGCCGCTCCGCTCATCTGCGTACGGCAAAGGCGCAGGTACGTGATGGTGATAAACGCGTAGGCCTACTCCTGGGGCATAGCCGGCATGGCCACCGTGGCACCCGGGTCCTCGCCGGCGCCGTCCACGAGCGGCAGGCCGCCCTCATGCGCAGGTCCTACCGGAACCGTCGCCGCACCGCCAAAGACGGCAGCGGAGGCCTCGTGGTTCTCGGCAACCGCGCCCTCGGTATCAATCGCCACCTGGGGCTCGTCGTCAAAGTTGGGGACGCCCTGGGGCTCGGTGGGAACGGGCTCGGCGGTCGCATCGGCAACGGGCTCGGCGTCGACCGGCACATCGCCCTCGTCAGCGCCCTCGTCCTCGGCAGCATCTTCGCCGTTCGCAGCAGCGACGGCCTCGTGAGGATCCTTGCCCTCGGCCTCGGCGCGCATGCCCAGCACCAGGTTGCGCAGGCCCGCGACCGTGCCTTCCACGTCGGGGGCAGGCTGGTCGGCGTGCAGGTACGCCCAGTCCATCATAAAGGTGGCCGACGACAGCGCACCGATGGCCAGTGCGTCGTCGGGACACGAAAGCTCGACCTCAAAGACACGCTCGTCATGCTCGCTTACGCGCGTGCGGCCGCACGAGATGCTACCGGCAAGACCGGTCTCGTTCATGAGCTCGACCGTCACGTGCTCCAGCAGGTGGCAGAGCTCGGTCTGACCCATGCAGTCCTGGAACTCGCGGCCGGAATCGCCCAGGCACAGGTGCTTGGCAATCGCCGGTACCAGGTAGTACACGCGCGCCGTGGCCTCGATGTCCTCCGAGGTCATGAGCGGCATGCCGGGGTTCACCAGCACATGCGCACAGATCTTGTCCTCGCTGACGGTAACCTTAAGGATGTTGAACAGGCCTGCCATAACTCTCCCCTACTCTTCCTTGTCCTACTCGTCGCCATCGTGCGGGTCCACAGAGCCCGCACCCGACGCCGCCGGCTTCTCTGCCGAAGACTCGGAATCCTTCTTATCGGTTTCGGCCGGAGCGATCACGCGAATGAGCGAGATGCGCTGGCCACGCATCGACTGCACTTTAAACTTGTACCCCGCGACCTCAAACACCTCTCCGATGTCGGGCACCGAGTCGCAAAGCTCCAAAATCCAGCCGGCGATGGTCTCATAATCATCGCTTTCCTCGAGCGGCCAACCAAGCTCAATCGCGTCATCGCACGAAAAACGCCCATCGACGAGCCACTCGCGGCGCGAAAGGCGCGTGAGGTACTTGTTGTCGGGGTCGAACTCGTCCTCGATCTCGCCCACGATCTCCTCGACGATGTCCTCGATGGTGATGATGCCGGCCGTACCGCCGTACTCGTCCACGACCACTACGATCTGGTCGTGCGAGGTCTGCATCTCGGACAGCAGCGGCAGGATGTCCTTGGTGTCGGGCACAAAGGTGGCGTCGCGCAAAAAGTCGGCGATAGGCTGGTCGCCCTTGCCGTCGAGCGAGGGCTGGATCAGGTCCTTGATGTGCGCGATGCCGGCGACGTTGTCGGGATCCTCGTGATAGACGGGGATGCGGCTAAAGCCGGTCTGGCGCATGGTGGACAGCACGTCGGCGACCGTCTCGTCGTCCTCGCACATGGTGGTGTCCACGCGCGGCACCATGACCTCGCGAGCCACGGTGTCGCCCAGGTCGAAGATCTCGTGAATCATGCGCTTTTCCTCGTCGAGCAGGTCATCCTGCTCCGAGACCATGTACTTGATCTCTTCCTCCGAGACGTTCTGGCGGTCATCGGCGCTCTTGATGCGCAGGATGCGGGCCAGGCCGTCGGAGCAGGCACCGGTCAGCCACACGAGCGGGCGGGCGATCTTTTGGAACACGGAGAGCGGTCCCACGACCTGCTTGGATACGCCCTCGGCGTTAGCAAGGCCGATGCGCTTGGGCACGAGCTCGCCGATCACGATGGACACAAAGGCGACGGCGACGGTGATGATGACCGGCGCCAGGCCGCGCGCGATGGCGGAAAGCGGCGCGATGCCAAAGCTCATGAGCCATGTGGCGAGCGGGTCGGACAGGCTCGTCGAGGCGACGGCGGACGAGGCGAAGCCCACGAGCGTGATGGCGACCTGAATGGTGGCGAGCAGCTGGTCGGAATCGGCGGCAAGCTGGACGGCGCGCTCGGCGCGCTTATCGCCCTCCTCGGCATCGTGTTCCAACACGGCGCGCTTAGCCGTGGTGAGAGCCATCTCGGACATGGAGAAGTAGCCGTTGATAAGCGTTAAAACGAGCGTGGTAATAAGGGAGATGGTTATGTCCATCGGGAGTTTCTCGAACCTCCAAGATTCGGGACGTTGGGTAGTAAGCGTAGGTGACGGATAGGGCAATTGCGCCGGTCGCCCGTGCGAGCGGGGCCGTGGGCGCGGTCGCTAGATTACGAAGAGAATCACCGCCATGAACTGGAAGATGCTGCCGGCGAGCACCCACAAGTGGAAAACACTGTGCAGATAGCGCACGTTTTTGGCGATATAGAACGGCACGCCCACGGTGTAGCACACGCCGCCGACGGCGAGCAGGGCAAGCGCCACGGGGTTCAGCAGCGCCACGAGTGCGGGCAGTTTAAAGACAACGAGCCAGCCCATCAGCAGATAGACCAGGCCGCTTACCCAGTGCGGCTGGCGCTCGCGCATAAAGCACTCGAGGGCAATGCCGATAATGGCGATGGCCCATACGGCGAAGAACAGCGCAGCGCCGCCGTCGTTTGCGAGCGTGATGAGGCAAAACGGCGTATAGCTGCCGGCTATGAGCAGGTAGATGCAGCTGTGGTCGATGATGCGGAACACGCGCTTGGCGCGCGCGGGTTGAATCGCATGGTAGAGCGTGGAGGCTAGGTACTCGAGGATGATGCTGACGCCATAGACAATTGCCGCGGCCATGTGGGCCGGGCCACCGCCGCGCAGGGCAGCGAATACGATCAGGAGCACCAGGCCCGCGATACCCAGCAGACAGCCGACACCATGGGTGACGGAGTTCATGATCTCCTCGCCCACCGTGTAGTGCGGAACGGCCGCGGCCTTGGGTCGCGGCTTGGAACTGTCGCTCGAATCGGACATGCCGGTTACATCCTCCAACGTAAAGAGTTCTCAACACTATATCAAAGCGTCTGGGTGCGTGCGAAATTTGCACCATACGTGACCCTTTGTTTACCCATTCTTTGCCTGTTGACGCATCAACGGCGAACGTCCATAATGCGCTTGCATTAAATGTTGATGCATTAACATCTTATAGGAGAATACCGCATGGCTCAAAACGCACATTCCCGTCGAAAGCTCAAGATAGCCGGCATCGTTGCACTGGTGGTTGTCATTGCGCTGCTCGGATTTGCCGGCAACTTTCTGTTTGACTTCGCGCTGAATCCCCGCGCGCCATACACCATGAAGATGATGCAGGACGGCAAGGACGACAAAGAAAGTGAGCAGCCGGATGCCGAGGGAACCGAGGCGCGGGCATGGTTTAAAGAGAACCGCGAGAGCAGCAGCCTCACCGCAGATGACGGAACCGAACTTGCCGCTTGGTATTTTGCCGCCCCAGAGAGCACGCACAATTACGCTATCTGCCTACACGGATACACCGATGAGCCCATCGGTATAGCCCGATACGCCAAACGATTCCATGACCGCGGCATGAACGTGCTCGCGCCTGCCGCCCGTGCCCACGAGCGCTCCGGCGGCGACTATATCGGCATGGGCTGGCCCGAGCGCCTCGACATCGTCGCATGGGTCGAGCGAATCGTTCAGGCTGACCCCGAGGCGCGCATCCTGGTCTTTGGCGAGTCGATGGGTGCGGCAACCGCCATGGACGTCGCGGGGGAATCTCTGCCCGCAAACGTGAAATGCATTATCGAGGACTGTGGCTATACGAGTGTTTGGGACGAGTTTTCTCTGCAGCTCAAGGACGTGTTCGGCCTGCCCAGCTTTCCCTTGCTCGATGTAGCAAACTTGGTGTGCAACGTGCGCGCAGGCTACGACTTTCATAAGGCAAGCAGTGTGGAGCAACTCAAGCACGCGACGGTTCCCATGCTGTTTATCCACGGCGACCAGGACACCTTTGTGCCGTACAGTATGCTCGACCAAAACTACGACGCGTGCGCCAGCAAGGTCAAGCAAAAGCTCACCATCCATGGCGCCACCCACGCCAAGAGTGCGCAAGTTGACCCCGAGCTCTACTGGAATACGGTCGACGACTTCCTCGGAAAGAATTTTTAGGCAAAAAGCAACGTCCGGGGCTTTATCTGACCCCCTATTTTCGGAAGTATGCGGCAAAATCTGGAACTGCCGACCAGACCGCAGTTTTACCAACAATTTATCAGGGGTTTTGTTGGCAAAAAACGTCGTGTGCTCGGCGGTCTCGAAATTTGCCGCATACTTCCGAAAAGCCGCCCGTGGGCGCTGTGCTCACGGGCGGCTTTTGCTCGACTTGCGCCACAAAGGCGCTTGTTTTGTCCAATAGCTAAGAGCTACTTGACCTCGATGAGCTCGTACTTGCTCGTGCCCAGGCCGATCTTCTCGGCATGCGCGATGCACGCGCGCCAGTCGGTGTCGGGATGCGTGATGCAGAAGGGATCCTTGGCCTGCTCGCCCTCCAGATGCTCGTGATTATGCTCCATCTTGGCCGCGCTGTCGGTAAGCTCGGTGTTAGGCAGCGGCTCGGACGCCAGGACGGCGTCGGCGCAGGCCTGGTCGATGGCGACCGGGTCGAAGCTCGCGAACATGCCGATATCGTTGACGATAGGCGTGTCGTTTTCGGGATGGCAGTCGCAGTTGGGGCTGATATCCATGGCAAGCGAGATGTGGAAGCTCGGGCGGCCGTCGACGACGGCTTTGGTGTACTCGGCGATCTTGTAGTTGAGTACGTCGGCCGCGGCATCATAGTCGGGCTTGATGCAGTCCTGGTTGCACGCCGCAATGCAGCGTCCGCAGCCCACGCAGCGATCGTGGTCGATGGCAGCCACGTGAACCGTGCGAGTGCTGCCGTTGGCAAGCTCGCGCTCACGCGTACCGTCAAACGTGATGGCGCTGTGCGCGCATATCTTCTCGCAGGCACGGCAGCCAACGCAGTTGGTGGTATCGACGCTCGGCTTGCCAGCGGCGTGCTGCTCCATCTTGCCGGCACGGCTACCGCCGCCCATACCCAGGTTCTTCATGGCACCGCCAAAGCCGGCCTGCTCATGGCCCTTAAAGTGGGTGAGGCTAATCACGATGTCGGCATCCATGAGTGCCTGGCCGATCTTTGCCTCACGCACGTACTCGCCGCCCTCGACCGGGACGAGCGCCTCGTCGGTGCCCTTGAGGCCGTCGGCGATGATGATCTGGCAGCCCGTGGCGTACGGGGTAAAGCCGTTCTGGTAGGCGGTGTCGATGTGCTCGAGCGCATTTTTGCGGCTACCCACATAGAGCGTGTTGCAGTCGGTGAGGAAGGGCTTGCCGCCCAGCTCCTTCACGACATCCGCGACGGCGCGGGCGTAGTTGGGGCGCAAAAAGCTCAGGTTGCCCAGCTCGCCAAAGTGAATCTTAATGGCGACGAACTTGTTCTCAAAGTCGATCTGCTCAATACCGGCGCGACGGATGAGGCGCTTGAGCTTGTCGAGTTGGCTCTCGCGAGCATGCGTGCGCAGGTTGGTGAAGTACACCTTTGCCGGTGCTGCGGGTGCGGTTGCGGTCATAGATCTATCCCCTCGGTCTATATGGCGTTACAGACATAGAGGATGGTACCCGTTGAAGTAGGGTCGAAGTCAAGCGCAACGCCGAGTCGTTAGGCACTCATTGGGGACAGACTTAAATGAGTGCTTGCCGCCCGGCCGGCGAGCCGGCGAATCGGCAAAGACTGTCCCCGATGACTAGTCATTTAAGAACGTCCCCGATGACTACTCTTGCACCTTGAGGGCCTCGGCTAGGCTGACGCGCTTGATAGAGCGCGTGTGCAGCAGCGCCACGACCAGGTAGGTCGCAAAGCCAATGCCGACGCATGCAGCCATGGACCAAGCGGGCACGTAGATCTCGATATTGCCGTTGTAGGCGAGCAGCATCGAGCGGAAGATGGCCGTGAGCGAGCCAATAATGACCGGCAGGCTCAGCACGAGCGACGCCGCCACGCACAGCGTGATCGAGCGGATGTACAGATGCGAGATCTCACTATCGCGATAGCCAAAGACTTTCATGTAGCTGATCGAACGGGCGCTGTGGTCGATCACCGCTTTGGTCAGCAGGTACATAAACAGCAGGAAGATAAACACCGCGAGCCCGACCATCATGCCGATCATTTTGCTCATCATGCCGATGAACTGGTCACCCACGGCGCGCATGTCGTCGGGCGTGGTGTCGCCGGCAAAGTAGCGCGCGTCGAGGTCGAGCTTCTCGTCGCTCACATAGCCGTTAAAGTAGGCGGCGTCGTTGTCGAACAGCTCGTTAAAGTCGTCGATACTCATATAGATGTTCATGTCCGACTTGGAGCCCCAGGCACAGTCCTTGCCCGCGTACTCAAAGGAATAATGCTCACCCTCGTACTTGTCGCTGAGCGTGACCTTCTGGCCCTCGCTCCAGCCAAACTTATCGAGCAGACCGCCGCCAAAGACGACGCGGCCATCGCCGATGTTGAGGCCCTTCCAGTAGCGCGAATCGGACGAGATGCCGTAGACAGAAATCGTCTCCTCGCCATTGCCGTCGCCACGGTCGTACTGCAGCTGGTGAACGGCATATTTCTCGGCCTGCGCGATTGCGCCCGCGCCGTTGTCGGTCGTATTGACCGGGTGGATATCGTCGTTGTCAGTGTCGATCTTAGAGGCCTTGTCGATCAGATCGATGGCCTCATCGCGGTTGCAGCCGAGGGCATCGGCAAGATCGTCAAGGCGCGCGTAGAGCGCATCCTTCTTGTCCTGGACCTTGGCAAGCGCATCCTGCGCTGCGGTCAGGCTCTCGGCAGACGGAGATGCGGTCGCGGCATCGGCTGCCGTCTGCGCCGCATCGGCCGCGCCGTCAAGCTCGTCATCGGCATCCTGGGCGGCAGAAAGCAGCGCGCCGTCAACCGACTGCAAGCGCTCGAGTGCCGACCACTGCTCGCGCTCCTCGGTAGTGCCCTCGAGCTCCAGCGGCGCCTTGAGTGTGTACTGATGCTCGGCGACCAGGCTCGTCTCGAGGTTGTCGGCATAGTGCGTCATCGTGGGCAGGATCGCCAGGCCAAAGAGCAAAAGCAGCGACCCAAACGCGATACCCACGAAGAGCGTGGCGAAGTTGCCCAGGTTGCGCAGGAAGACGCGCAGGCGGAAGCGCGAGACAAAGCCCATGCACTCCGGCAGCTGCAGGCCGCGCTTGGTGCCCGATTTGCCGCTCGCCTCGTGACGAAGGAACTGCAACGGCGTCTTGCCCATCTTGCGAAGCAGGCCCACCAGCGTGATGAGGATGAGCGCAGCGGCGGGGACCACGGCACACTTCACGAAGATCTCCCAGCTCCAGTACACCTGGAAGGGCGGCAGGCTGTACGAGCCGTAGTAGAGACCGCGCATGGGCTCGGTAAAGAACGCAACGCCGAGCGCGGTTCCCAAAAGTGCCGCGAGCACGCCCACGATGGCGGGAAGTGCCAGGTAATGCAGCACGATCTCGCGACGGCGATAGCCGCTGGCGAGCAGCGTGCCGATAATGGCGCTCTCCTCCTCGATGGTGGCGTCGGTAAGGACCACAAAGACAAACGCCATGATCACGATGATAATGTCGAGCAGCGTCATCCACATCATGGAGTCGCCGTCGACGTCGTCGCGCGCATAGCCAATGCCCTGATTGGAATCGGCATCGATCAGATCGTCCACGCGCGCATCGGCATCGGCCAGCGCCTCGACCATATCCTGCTCCGTATCGATGCGATCCGCGGTGGGGAGGTCGCGATCGGTAAAGGTAAAGGAGTAGGTGTAGGCAGGCGCGCCGCCGGCGTCCTCAAGCGCGGCAAAGCCGGCGTCGGTGACCTCGGCCACGCCGTACGTGATGGTGTTCACCGTAAAGTCCGAATTGTCGAGGAACAACGCCTGGCTATCGGGCTGGGTCATGATGCCGCAGATGGTGTAGGTGCGGCCCTCAAGCTCGACCTTATCGCCCA
The DNA here is from genome assembly GCA_958351385.1 of uncultured Collinsella sp. Taxonomy (GTDB): domain Bacteria; phylum Actinomycetota; class Coriobacteriia; order Coriobacteriales; family Coriobacteriaceae; genus Collinsella. The sequence goes on from CATWKM010000034.1 coordinate 14,639, forward strand.
CGGCGAGGTCGTTGTTGGTGGCGAAGACACGGTCGATTGCCAGCTCATCGTCCGTCTTGGGCTGCCTGCCTTCGCAGTAGGACGCAATGTCAACCTTGGTGCGATGCGCGTAGGTGCGCAGGGTGCGCTTGGTGCCGTCGTCGCCAGCCGCCTTTTTGATGATGGCGTCGATAGAGAAGTTCTTGTAGAACGTAACGCCGCCGACGTCGCCGGCTGCATCCTCGGCGGCCTTGAGCTGGTCTTTGGTAGCCTCGAAGGAGGTGGTCACGCGGCCGTCCTCGATCGTGTACTCGTCGCGCATGTCGTCGATGAGGCAGCCGATGGAATGCGCCGCGAGCAAAAAGCCCGAGGTAAGGGCGATGCTTCCGCACATAAGCAAAAAGATGCCCAGGTACTTGCCGATATTGCGGCGCAGCTCGCGCGGGAGACGTTTTGCGAGAGGTGTCATGGCGCCGCCTACCAATCGAGCTCGGCGGCCGCGACGGGTGACTCGTTGAGCTCATCCTCGACGATGCGCCCGTCGCGCAGGCGCAGCACGCGATTTGCCATGCGCGCGATGGCGGCATTGTGGGTGACAATGATGATGGTGCAGTCGTAGGTGCGGTTGACATCCTCCATGAGCTGCAAGATTTCCTTGGACGTCTTGTAGTCAAGCGCGCCCGTGGGCTCGTCGCACAGCAGCAGGCCTGGGTTTTTGACGAGTGCACGGCCGATGGCGCAGCGCTGCTGCTGGCCGCCCGAGACCTGGCGTGGGAACTTGTTGCGGTGCTCGTAGAGGCCCAGCGAACGCAGCAGGTCGTCGACATTGAGCGGGTTTTTGGACAGGTGCGCCGTGACCTCGATGTTTTCCTTGATGGTAAGGTCGGGCACCAGGTTGTAGAACTGGAAGACAAAGCCCAGCTCGCGGCGGCGGTACTCGCCCAGATCGGCAGGCTTGAGCGCGGTGAGGTCGCAGCCGTCCACCATGATGGAGCCGCCGTCGGCATCCTCCAGGCCGCCAATGAGGTTGAGAAAGGTCGACTTGCCCGAGCCCGAGGGTCCCAGCATGACGCAGATCTCGCCGCGGTTGATGGACGTGTCGATGCCGTCGAGCACCGTCAGACGCGCATCACCGTCGCCATAGTGTTTCTTGAGCCCTTTGACCTGGACATAGGCTTGCTTTGTCGCCATGTTATCCCCCGTTGTTAGCCTTCTGCTACTTTTCTAGGGTAATAGTAAACCTGGGCGAACTATTTTTAAGCGACGTGCGCGACTTTTTTCCAACCTACTCATTGGGGACAGACTTAAATGAGTGAAATCGCTCATTTTAAGTCTGTCCCCAATGAGTGCCGGCAGGAAAGGAGCGTCCCCAAGTGCCGACATATTGGGACAGTCCCTGCCAGCCCTGCCGGCGGATCGGCAAAGATTGTCCCCAATGACTAGGTGGCTAGACGCTGGATTTGTTGTGGGCGAGGGCTAGGCCTACGGCGGCGATGGCGGCGGCGAAGAGCACCGTGACGCCCAGGTCGCAGGCGATGTCGTCCAGCGCGGCAGACGTCAGGTCAGAGGTAAGCGCCTTGCCGATCGCGTCGTTCACCCAATACGTCGGCACAAAGTGCGCCACCGTCTGCACGGCCGAACCCATCAGCGACAGCGGCATCCAGGCGCCACCCAAAAACGTCATGAGCATGCCGAGTAAGTTGCCCACACCGTTGAGCAGCTCCTCGCGCGCACCCAGGCTCGACAGCATAAAGCCAACAGCCAGCGGCGTGCACGCCAGGGCAAACGTTGCCGCCAGCGCTAGGCACACGCGACCCACGCCGACCTCGGCAACCGCGCTGGCAAAGCCCACGACGCCCATCATGCTCGACACGAGCCAGATGCAGACGGTGAGCACGGCGGCGGCCGCGAACACAGCGAGCGAGCGCTGGCGCTCAGAGACCGGGCTAGCATCCATGCGGCGCACGCGCTCGGGCTCGTTCATGCCCGAGAACACCAGCCCCACCGACACGATGACCGACGAGATAATCGCGTACGCGCCAAAGTTGAAGTACGACTCGAGAGTGGCGGCGGCAGTCGAGTAAACCTTAACCTGCTCGATCTGGACCTCCGCGCGTTTTGCGGCGGCATGCTCGGCCGCCTTGGCGACGTCACCGTTAGAGGCAGCGGGTTCAAGCGCCGCCGCAGCGCCCGCAAGCGAGATCCAGCGCGAGGCCTCGGCAGACGAGAGCGCCGCCGCCATGGTGCCGGAACCGTAGGTCACGTCGAGCTTGGGCAGGGCCTCCCCCGCACGGGCGGCTGCAACAAGATCGTCCTCAAACCCCTCCGGGATAAAGAACACGCAATCGGCACTGCCCTTGGCGCTGTTGCTCTTGGCGAGCGCGTCCGCAAGGTCGTACGCGTCGTCGCCGATGCCCGTGACCAGGTCAAAGCGTGAGCCCAGGTGCTTGGTAAGCGCCCGCGAAAGGTCGCTATTGTCGCGGTCGACCACGATCACGTTGGTGTCGTAGGGCTTGTACTCGGTGAGCTGCGACGAGTTCCAGCTCACCGAAGCCGCGATGAATACGCCCATGAGCGAAATGAACACCGTATAGATGAGCAGGTAGAACGGGTGCGCGAGTGCCATGCGAAGCGCGGTCTTAAAGGTGCTCATAGCGGCTCCTTCCAAAGATCAGCGTAGCGGCGGCGACAAACACCAGGGCCATCAGGACGAGCGCGCCGGCGCGAACAGCGAAGGGCCCCAGGTCCTCAAAGAAATACAGGCGATTGAACATGTCGCAGATGAGCTTGACGGGGTTGAGCCAGCACTCGACCGGACAAGCGCGGGCGACGTCGTCGGCAAGCGCCATCGCCGGCTCGCCGTAGAGGCCGGCGAACAGGGCGCACGTGGTGGCAAAGCCCGTGAGGATGCCCGACTTGGATGCCTTGCCGCCCTTAACGGGAAGCGTGCCCACAAAAAGCCCCAGGCCCGTGGCGGCAAGCGCGGATGCAGCCCCGCCCAGCAGGCACAACCCCTCGCGCCCGCCAAAGTCGACGCCCACGACCAGGCGCACGTAGCCGATCGCAACCGCCATCGATGCAAAGGAAACCAGCCACGAGCCGACAAAAATGCCGGCCAGCGACGCCGTCTTGGAAAGACCGCCCACGCAGCGGCGCGCGCCGAGGCCGGACAGATTGGGCTGCAAATCGACGACGCTCAAGGCGGCAAACTCGGCAGACATCATCGCGACCAGGCCAAAAAGCGCGTAATAGTAGATGACCGTGCCATCGGGCGTGGCACGAGTCAGGCTCACGCGGCGGGTTCCGCCCTCGAGCGACAGAGCGCGCGCAACCGCCTCCGGGTCGGCGAGCGCCGCCGGGTCATCTTGAGCAATCTGGGCCATGAGCTCGGCATTTTGCGTATACGAGCTTGCCACCGTTTCAAGGATGCTGCGGTCGGTAAGCACCGACGAGGCGCGCGAGCTGTCGTAACTCGATAGCAGCGTGAGCCTGGGCGTGCCCGCGGCATCAACCGTATAGATGCCCGCGACCTCGCCGGCCTTGAGCGCTTTGCGCGCGGCAGCCAAGTCTTCGTACTCGCTCACATCGAGCAGCTGATCGTCGCTTGCCTTGGCAAGCGAAGCTGCCACGTCCTTAAAGGTCGAGGCATCCCAGGCCTCGTCCGCCACGACGGCAACCGGCACCGGGTCGACCGTGCCGTCGGAGCTGAGGTTCGCAAACATAAACATGAACATCGTGGAAAGCGCAATAGGAAAGAGAGCGCCCCAGACCCACGTGCTCGGCCGGCGCAGCAGCGTCTTGACCGTGGTGATGATGGTGTTGAACATGGCCGCCCCCTAGTCGCGCAGCTCGCGGCCGGTGATCTCGAGGAACACGTCGTTGAGGGTCGGCGGTTCGGAATAGATGCGGCCGAGCGGCACGTCATGCGAGCGCAGCGCATCGAGAATGTCCGTCAGGTTGTGCGGGCTCGCTTCGCACGAAAACGTGAGCTGTCCCGCCGTTGCCGAAAGGTCCAGAACGTGCGGCAGGCTTGCGACGGCACCGAGCGCCGCACTCGGAACCTCGCCGACCTCGATTACAATCTTCTCGCCCATCTGAATCATGCGCTTGAGCTCGTCGTTAGTGCCCTGCGCCAGCACGCGGCCGCCGTCCATGATCATGATGCGGCTGCAGATCTGCTCGACTTCCTCCATGTAATGGCTGGTATACACCACCGTGGCGCCCTCGTCGCGCAGGCGGCAGATGCCCTCCAGGATGGCGTTGCGGCTTTGCGGGTCGACCGCCACCGTGGGTTCGTCAAAAAAGATGAGCTCGGGCTTGTGCGCGATGCCGCAGGCAATGTTGAGACGACGCGCCAGGCCGCCCGAGAGCTTGCCGGGGCGGAACTTGGTAAAGTCGCCCAGGCCGACAAAGTCGATCGCCTCGTCCACCAGCGCGCGGCGGCGCTTGCGGTCGTTGACGTAGAGACTGCAGAAATAGTCGATGTTCTCGCGCACGGTGAGCTCGTCGAACACCGCCACCTGCTGCGGCACCACACCGATGCGGCGCTTGAGGTCGTAGCGGGCGGGCGTCATGCGCTCGCCGAACAGCTCGATGGCGCCCTTGTCGTAGGCGAGCAGCTGCAGGATGCAGTTGATGGACGTGGTCTTGCCCGAGCCGTTGGGGCCCAGCAGGCCAAAGATCTCGCCGGGGGCGATGCTCAGATTAAAGTGGTCGAGCGCAATAAGATCGTCGTAGCGCTTGACGAGATTTTCGACGTGGACGATGTCTGTCATGAGGCGGCCCTTCTGTTGCTTGCGGCCCGGTACGATTGCATCATCGCAGGAGCTGACGGCGCGCACCAGTGAGCTTTGTCACGAGTGCGGGGCGGTCGCGTAGCCTGCTGACGCGACCGCCCCGCCGCGTGGGAGGAATGTCACGGTTGCTTTGAGTGGTGCCTCCCCCGTGCGCGGCATCGCGTACAATACCCGTATGAACAGGCTATTCGACAAATCGATCGTGCTGGCGTGCTGCATCGCAGCCGCCACGGGCCTTGCTGTGGATGCTCGCCTGGTCGCGGCGTTTTGCCTTGGCGTTGTCATCGCCGCACTGGCCGAGGTCGCGCAGGGAGAACGCGCCCGTCGCGCCAGCGAGGCCGGCAGCTACGCCTACGTCATCGCGGCTGTCTTCGTGCCGCCGTTTGTGCCGTTCGTACCTCTCGCCCTCTATGACATCGCGCGGCGCGTGCGCCGTGAACGCATCTGGCCCGCGCTGG
>CATWKM010000035.1:0-19474 GCA_958351385.1 uncultured Collinsella sp.
GACGAGTTGCTGCTTGGTATCCATAACGGTCCTTTCGACGGGTCAATTTTGCTTGGCGAAAATATACGTGACGCGCTCGGTGGCAAAAGTGCGAAGTATGGTGCACATTAGGGTCTTCACAGCTCGTGCATAGAGCAGCTGTCTGCCTTTAGAACGTGGTAAGATAGCTATCCACGGGCGGGGTTCACCCCGCGTGTTCCTTGAAAAGTCGACGGTTATCGGGTGTTTGCAGGCCCGATACCATCCAGACTTTCCCGACATCCGGGGGCGACTGGTTTCGACACGATAGCTCTGAGAGAGGAAGCAAGCCGAGGTCTCCTCGCCTCGTTAAACAGGGGTACCGTCAAATTGAATTGACAACAACTCTTCTTTTGAGCCTATGGCTCTCGCTGCTTAATTTATAGCGGCGCGTCAACCCGGTGATTTCCCCGACACCGGCGCGACGTCATTTTAGGGGAATGCTCCTGCGCACGTAATCGGTATGGTGCAGGCTAAGACCGAACCGGTCAGGACGTCGCGAGCGTGTCGCTGCGCGCAAAGCGTCCGAGACAAAACCAGCGACTGAGCTTGGAGATGCCAATCAGGGGGCTTTCGTGGACCGGAGTTCGATTCTCCGCGCCTCCACCAATAGTTACAGGCAGGTAGATACGTATATCTACCTGCCTTTTTATTTCATGTCCGTACCGCGGAGAATCGAACTCTATGCAGGGCGCGAGCGTTAAGCAAACGCGAAGCGTTTGTAGCGAGCGGGCGAGGACGCCGGCAGGCGGGCCGAAGCCGGTGCGTATTTGCGAAGCAAATACGCGGATTCTCCGCGCAATGCCTCAGCCCAAAACAGATGTGCTGCCGACGGCATTTCTGCTGGCTGTGCCCCGCGCCGACAGATCCCCTTCATCCGCGGAGAATCGAACTCTGCTCCAAAACCCATGCGCCCTCCATCCCAAAACTGGGTAGAAGAAAGCCAAAACGCAATCGCAGGAGGTCAATATGACTGCAGAAGATAAGGCAAAGAACGCCGGCAAGGTCGCGCTCGTCTTGGAGGGTGGCAGTTTTCGTGGGCAGTTTACCGCCGGCGTGCTCGACGTTCTCATGGAGGCCGGTGTCGAAATTCCGGCGGTGTACGGCGTCTCGGCCGGTGCGCTCAATGGCGTCAACTACAAGTCGCACCAGATCGGTCGCACCAACCGTGTCAATTTGACCTTCTGCAACGACAGCCGCTACATGGGTGCCGCGTCGTTTGCGTCCACGGGTTCCATCGTGGGCTACGACTTTATCTTCAACGACGTCCAGGACCGCCTGGATCCCTTTGACAACGAGACGTTCGACGCGAGCCCCATCGAGATGTACGCCGTCGCGACGGACATGCTCTTTGGAACCGCCGCGTACCTGCCGGTCAAAAGCGCCGTGCTCGACCTCGACGCCGTGCGCGCTTCGACGTCGCTGCCGTTGGTGACGCCGCCGGTCGAGATCGACGGGCACAAATACGTCGACGGCGGCGTAGCCGATTCGGTTCCTATCGAGCATGTGCTCGAGGAGGCGGGCTTCGACCGTGCGGTCGTCATCGTCACGCAGGACCGCTCGTACGAGAAAAAGCCCTACGAGTTTATGCCTGCCGCGCGCGCCCGCTATGCCGACTACCCCTACCTGCTCGAGGCTATCGAGACGCGCCACGATCGCTATAACCTCCAGCGCATGCACCTGTGGAAGTATGAGCGCGAGGGCCGCGCGCTGGTCATCGCTCCGCAAAAGCCGGTCGAGGTCGGCCATGTCGAGCACGATCCGGCAAAGCTTTTGGACCTGTATATCCAGGGCCGCCAGGAGGCAAAGCGCTTGCTGGGAGATATCGAGGCATTTGTCGAGCGCTAGCACTGCAACGTCACGGCTCGTGGATGACATGTGCAGAAACTCTGGTCGGAGCCAAAATACCTGTTGACTCGTACGGCGAGCGGGGTAATATGGACGGGTTACTTGCAGAGCCCCGTGAATCTCTGTAACAACACGTACTGTACATGGAGGAGTCTAAGTGATTTCGAAATCGACTCACTACGCCAAGCAGGGCGAGGTCCAGCGCAACTGGGTTCTCGTCGACGCCGATGGTGCTGTCCTGGGCCGTCTTGCCACCCAGATCGCAATGATCCTGCGCGGTAAGAACAAGCCCCAGTTCACGCCCAACAGCGACTGCGGCGACTTCGTTGTCGTCATCAACGCCGATAAGGTCCAGCTTACCGGTAACAAGGCCGACACGAAGACCTATTATCGCCACAGCGGCTACAACGGCGGCCTCAAGGCTGAGAGCTTCCGCCAGGCTATGGAGAAGCACCCGGAGAAGGTCATCGAGCGCGCCGTTCGCGGCATGCTGCCCAAGACCACCCTCGGCCGTGCCCAGATGACCAAGCTTAAGGTCTACGCTGGTGCCGAGCATCCGCATGCTGCCCAGAACCCCACGAAGATTGAGCTGGAGGCTTAAAGATGGCTGAGAACACCGTTGTCTACCAGGGTACCGGCCGTCGTAAGAACGCCGTCGCCCGCGTCCGTCTCGTCCCCGGCACCGGCAAGGTGACCATCAACAAGCGTGACGCCGAGCAGTATTTCGGCCGTCATCAGCTCGTTGAGAACGCCCTTGCTCCCTTCAAGGTGACCGACACCGCCGGTCAGTTCGACGTTATCGCTCTGTGCGATGGCGGCGGCATCTCCGGTCAGTCCGGCGCTCTGCGCCTGGGCATCGCTCGCGCTCTTCTGAACGCTGGCGACTACCGTGCTGACCTCAAGAAGGCCGGTTTCCTTACGCGCGATGCTCGCGTGGTCGAGCGCAAGAAGTACGGCCTCAAGAAGGCCCGCCGCGCTCCCCAGTTCTCCAAGCGCTAAGGTTTTATCTCCTTTCGAGATACAATGTACAAGCGGGGCCTGCCGATTCCTCGGCGGGTCCCGCTTTTCTTTTTCGACTAGGGTGGGCGGTTGCATATCGCCTGCTAGGGAAGGAGCGATCCTATGCCCCAGAACATCTTCGGTACCGACGGCGTCCGTGGCGTCGCCAATGCCGACCTCTCGTGCGACCTCGCGTTTCGCCTGGGCCGCGCGGCGACCAAGTTCCTTGGCCCGGACATCTGCATCGGCCGCGACACGCGTCTTTCGGGTACCATGCTCGAGAGCGCTCTGACCGCTGGCATTATGGCAGAGGGCGGCCGTCCGCATTGCTGCGGCGTTATCCCTACGCCGGCCGTGGCGCTGCTCACCGTCCAAAACGAGCTCGACGGCGGCATCGTCATCTCTGCTTCGCATAATCCGCCGGAGTTCAACGGCATCAAGTTCTTTAGCCGCAAGGGCATGAAGCTTCCCGATGCTGTCGAGGAAGAGATCAGCGCCTGGGTCATGTCCGAGGAGGCCATGGCTGCCGACACGCTGCCGACCGGCGCCGGTGTGGGTCACATCATCAAGATGAAAGACGCCCGCAAGGCCTATGTCGATCATGCCATCGATACGCTTGATGGCCTGAGGCTCGATGGCCTGGTCGTTGCCGTCGACTGCGGTCACGGTGCTTCCTGCCAGACCACGCCCGCCGCGCTGCAGCGCCTGGGCGCCACGGTCCATGCCATCAACACCGATTACTGCGGCACCGACATCAACGTCGAGTGCGGCTCTACTCACCTTGAGCCCCTGCGCGAGCTCGTGCTGCGCACCCACGCCGATATCGGCCTGGCCCACGACGGCGACGCCGATCGCGTGCTGTTCGTGGACAGCGAGGGCAACGAGATCGACGGTGACTACATCCTGGCTATCTGCGGTTCTGACCTCGCCGCCCGCGGCAAGCTCGCCAACTCCGAGATCGTCTCGACCGTCATGTGCAACCTTGGCTTCTCCATCGCTATGAAGGAGCAGGGCTTCGAAATGGTTCAGACCGCCGTGGGTGACCGCTACGTTTTGGAGCGCATGCTCGCGGATGGCGCCGTCATCGGCGGCGAACAGTCCGGCCACATCATCTTCCTGGAGCACAACACCACCGGTGACGGCCTGGTGACGGCTCTGCAGCTGCTGGCCGTGCTCAAGCGCACCGGTCGTACCCTCACCGATCTTGCCGGCATCATGAAGAAGTACCCGCAGGTACTCGTCAACGTGCATTCCGACAACAAGGCCGGCCTGGACGATTGCCAGCCCATTTGGGACGCCGTCGCTGCCGCCGAGAAGGAGCTTGACGGCCGCGGCCGCATTCTGGTGCGCCCGAGCGGTACCGAGCCGCTGGTCCGTGTTATGGCCGAGGCGGAGACGCACGAGCTCACTCAGCGTGTTGTCGACGACATCGTCGAGGTTGTCAAGCGCGAACTTCCCTAATGGTCAAAAACGGGTGCCAAGTGGTAAACTGTTAAAGCTATTTTGATTGATTGGTATGTCCGAGGGGGAGCATGTTCACTAAAGTCCTAAGGTCTTTTGGTATGCGTGGACGAGTTCTTACGCTGGATGCTCCCATCTCGGGCGACGTCATTCCGTTGTCCGAGGTCAATGACCAGACATTTGCCACCGGCCTTTTGGGCCAGGGCGTGGCGATTCAGCCTACCGGCACGCGTGTGATTGCGCCGGCAGACGCCAAGGTCGAGGCCATTTTTCCCACGGGTCACGCCGTTGCGCTCAACACGGTCGATGGCCTAGACGTGCTCATCCACGTTGGTTTGGACACTGTTCAGCTTGAGGGCAAGCATTTTAGCGTGCATGCACAGGTGGGCGATGTCGTCCATAAGGGTGACGTGCTCATCGAGTTCGATCGCGAGGCAATTGCTGCCGAGGGCTACGATGTGACGGTCCCCATCTTGGTGTGCAACTCCGTTGAGTTCTCGAGTATCAAGGGCTCCGTTGGTGCGCATGTCGAAGAGATGGACCAGCTCATCGTTGCTCGCGAGCGCTAGCAAGTGCACGTGGCCATTAGCCTACAATTCAAACACGTTTACGGAGGGCGCCCTTGAAAGAGGACGCCCTCCGTGGCAAGATGGGGTTTGTCCGAAGCTAAAAGGCTTCGGGTCACCGTGGACGGGCAGGGGCCTCGACGCGGCTAGACACGAGACACATACATTACGCGACCTCGCCCTGGTGGCCGCACACGTTGGTTGCGGCCGACGCGGGCCGCGGGCAAGTGCTTGTAAGGGGAGCCTTGCCTCTCTTGTACGAGAAAGGACGCGTAATGAAGATCATTAAAGCTAAAGACTACGAGGATATGAGCCGCAAGGCCGCCAATATTATCTCGGCGCAGGTTATCCTCAAGCCCGACTGTGTGCTGGGACTTGCCACCGGCTCCACCCCGATCGGTGCCTACAAGCAGCTCGCTGCTTGGTACGAGAAGGGCGACGTCGACTTTGCCGAGGTCAGCACCTACAACCTGGACGAGTATCGCGGCCTTTCGCACGACGATCCCCAGAGCTATCACTACTTCATGCGTGAGAACTTCTTCGATCACATCAACATCGACCTGAACAACACGCATGTGCCCGACGGTTCCAACCCCGACGCCGCCGCTGCCTGCTCTGAGTACGACAAGATCGTCGCCGCCGCCGGTTACCCGGATCTGCAGCTGCTCGGCATTGGCAACAACGGCCACATCGGCTTCAACGAGCCCGATGACCACTTCTCCAAGGGCACGCACTGCGTCGACCTCACCGAGAGCACCATTCAGGCCAACAGCCGCCTGTTCGACAGCATCGACGACGTTCCCCGTCAGGCCTACACCATGGGCACCCAGACCATCATGTATGCCCGCATGATCCTGGTCGTCGCCAACGGCGAGGCCAAGGCTCAGGCCGTGCATGACATGTGCTATGGTCCGGTTACGCCCGCGTGCCCGGCTTCGATCCTGCAGCTGCACACCAACTGCGTTGTCGTTGCCGACGAGGCCGCCCTTTCGCTCTGCGAGTAGCGCGAATCCTGCACCTCGACATAGCCTTGCCTAAGGCCTCCGCTTTGCGGGGGCCTTTTTGTTATCCCTCTCCGCCCGCTTGACCAAAATCTTGCCGCAAGCTTGACGAATGCCGGATGTCAAACAGCTTGATTCATTCCATATCAGATTCTATGCAAAAATGCCACTAAAAGGTCGTAGACGGTAGCGGGTGCTAGGCGAGTTGAATGACATAGCCGAACCTTGTTCATTTGCGTTACACTGCCGCTTAGATGGGACAAGCTGACAAGCTCATTTACCTGCTTAAAGACCGATTAGTCGGGGGATTAATAACAATCGGCCCTCGCTGTACAAAAACTTGCCGCTTGCGTACCAAAAGACAACCTAGAACACAAGGTCGCTCTATTCATAGCGCGGCTTGTATGGTCTTGCGGTTACAGTGTCCATACGGTCGAGTTGAGGAGCGGGCATGGTAAACGATTTGGGCAGTATGGACGACCTCGAGCTGATGCCGCTGGGCGGTGGCTATATGGTGCGACGCGAACGCTTGATGAATGAGCTTCTCGCCAAGGGCCGAAAGGCCGGCATCGTGGTTCTTTATGCGCCCGACGGGTTTGGGAAGACCTCGGTGCTGCTGCAGTACACCCATGAGGTTAAATGCGACCCGACGCGAGGCCCCGTGCGGATTATCGAGGCCGATCGCGCCACTGGGCGCGAGGTGTTTATGCAGCTCGAGGTGGTTACCGAAGAACTCAAAGACAAACCGCACTCCCTTATCGCGATTGATAATGTGCCAAACCTCGATCAGCACGATACCGAAGACCTCATCGACAGGATTCGCGGCCTGCGCGCTATGGGGGTGGGGGTCTTTATCTCCTGCCGTCCTTCAAATCGTCAACTGATTCATGGGCTGGGCGATTCGGTTAAGATCAATGCGCAGATGCTCAAGGTGCATGCCTATGAGTATTCGGCGTGGGCATCGGCGTTTTCGATCAGCACATCGCTCGACTTTTATCAGCTCACGCAGGGCGTGCCCGAGCTCGTTTCGGCATTGCAGACGGGTCTGTATGGCCAAGGCGACGTAGCCGGTCTGCTCGAAAACGAGATTGTCAACGTATATGGCGCGGCACTTGTCGACCTGGCTTCGCTCGACAATAATGCACTGTTTTGCGTGGCATGTCTCATGATTTTGATGGGCGAGGGCAATATCGCAGAACTCGAGGCTTGCGGGGTGAGGCTATCGATGGTCGACCAGTCCTACTTCGTACGCGACTACCCGATCTTTGGCTTGGACCCCGCCGAGCGGAGTTTTACGTGTCTGGGCACGGAGGATAACGGACGCTTGCGCTTGCGTAAGTTGGTGGCCGAGGTTCGCCCCGAACTTGTTCCGAGGGCGGCCCGGATTTTGCTTAAGGCGGGCCGATGCGATGCGGCGATGGGCCTGGCGGACGCCTTTTTGGACCGTGATGCGGTCCTTGAACTTGCTGGGCAGTATGGGGTCGATCTGGCTCTGACGGGGCACGGGGCCGATATCTGCCGAGCAGCGCTGGGCACGATCGATGCCGACGATCCGGCTCCAGAGCCAACGCCTGCCGAGGCGCTTGGCGTATATCTGGCAGCGGTCAGCGTGTCCAATACAAAGCTCGCTCGCTATATGGCATCGGTCATCGAGCGCGGGGGCGAACGGGCGGCCTGCGAAATAGACCCTGTTTCATGGAGGGTGGCCCAGACACTGACGGCTGTTTGCTATGGGGACAACGGGCTTGGGCTTCCTACGAACCTGGCCGTGCCAGAAATAGAGACGTCCCACACCGCACTCGACATGCTGTCCGCGCATATCGAGGTCAAGCGATGCCTGACCGAACGGGGAGATGACGGCGGCGTTCTACAGCAGCTCAAAACGAGCAAGGCCTACGACTGTGAGCTCGACATCGCGGGGATTGTTATACGGGCCGATAACATGCTGGTGGAGCTCTTTGACGGGTCGTTTACGGGAACCGACGAGCGCGACGACGAGATGACGGTGGTGCGGGAGGCGCTCGACGTACGTGGGCTTAAGGCGATGGCTGTCTGGGTGCGCATGGTGCTGGCGGCACGGCGGCTCCTTTCCGGCCTGCCGGTAACCGACGACGCGGCGTTCAACGAGCTCGATCGTTTTGCCGTGCGCATGCGCGATAATCAGATTCAGCTGTTTGGCCTGTTGCTAGAAGGCTGGCAGTCGCTGGCAGAGGGACGGCCGGTTAATGCAAAGTTCCGTGCGGTCCAAGTGCTCAAACTTGCCGAGGAGTCGATTGCGTACATGCGCGATAACGCATTGCTGCTGGAGCGCGCGGCGTATCTGCGTAACACCTCGATGGTTTCGGTGCGTGAGGAAGCGGAGTTGCTCGATATAAGCCAGACGCAGGTTGGTGGAGCGGAGGCCTGGATGGTGGCGCTGCATTTGGCCTGTGCGGGCCGAGACAGCGATCTTGCGGCCTGGATGTCCATGAATCGTGCGGGGATTCTGGAGCCATCGTATCGGCTCTTTGCGCGCCTTGCCATGCATTGTCTGGGCGAGCCGGCGACCAGGATTCGCAAGAAGCTTCCCGTGCGCGAGCTGTCGCGGTACTCGCTGCGCGACGATTTGGAAGGGGAGGGCGAGCGCCTGTTCCAGGCCGGCGAGGTTGAAGCCGTTGATACCATTGACCATATCGAGATTCGCATGTTTGGTGCGTTTCGCGCCGAGCGCGACGGGTTTCCCATCACGGACAAAATGTGGCGCCGCAAGAAGGCGGCGACACTTGCCGAGCGGCTTGCGCTGGGCATGGATGCGCTCGTCGATCGTGAGACGCTGGCCATGGAGTTGTGGCCCCATGCCGAGTTCAATAGCGCCCGCAACAACCTGTACTCGACGATATCGCGCTTGCGGTCGGCTTTGGGACCGACGCCGGATGGCAAGTCGTGTGTGCTCATCCAAAATGAATGCATCGGACTCAACGGCGACTACGTCAAGACCGATGTACGGCTGTTTGACCAGATAAGCCGCGAGGTTTTGGGAAATCGCACGGGTGCGCGCGGGCCCCATTTAGTTGAACTGTGCCTTAAGATTGAGCAGCTTTATGCCGGACCGCTGTATGTTCCCAATGGCTGTAACCCCACCTACTTTTTGCGTATGCGACGCATTATGCAGTCAAAGTACATCGATTGCATGATTAAGGGAGCAAATGCCGCTCTAGAAGAAAACGATCTGCAGTCGGCGATTTGGCTGGCGGAGTCGGGGCTTCGGCAGGAAACAGCGCGTGAGGATATGGTGCGCTGCGCCATGCGCGTCTACAGTGCGGCGGGGCGGCGGCGCGATATCGTCGAGCTGTACAGCGGGCATATGCACCATCTAAGGGAGCAGGTCAATGGCGTGCCCGAGCCCGAGACGCGGCGTCTATACGAGCGCTTGGTGGAGGGGCGGCTCAATCGCGTGCTGGTCGAGCGATAAAAAACGGGCGCCCGAAGTACTTGGGCACCCGTAAGCTTGCCATGTGTTGGCTCGCCGGATCATTGGCTCTTAGACGAGCTTGATCTTCTCGATGTCCTTGCGCGAGGACTCGCGATACAGCGAGAACTTGCGGCCAATGACCTGGACGACCTCGGCGTGGCAACGCTCAGCGAGCTCTTCGGCGGCCTCGCGGGCGGAAAGACTGGAGCCATCGAGCACGGAGCACTTAACGAGCTCATGCTTCTCCAGGTAGGCGACCGTCTGCTCGACGGTGCCCTCGTTGACATCGGACTTACCGATGATGATGGCGGGGTTGAGGTGATGGGCCATGCTGCGAAGCTGCTTGACCTGGGCTCCTGTCAGTGCCATGGGTTCTCGCTTTCTATGTATGGGGCGCCCCGCGATGGGGCCTTAATCTACGTGAGCTGTCCCACGATAGCGCAGGAACGGCGCGGTGTGGAGCGCGTTTGCCCAGTTCAAAAAGAATGCGGATGCCGAGTGAGTGGGCGGTGCGGGCTGCGAACAGGCTATGAGCTGGGCGCAGAGACCGGTTCCCATGCAATAAACGCCCAGCGAACCTTACGGATATGGTCGAGCATATAGCGCCCCTGCGGCACGCCCTTGGAGCCCGGCTCGCCGGCATGGGGGTTTTCGATCATGTGCTGAGCGATATAGTCGCGCAGGCGGTCGATCTTATCCTCGTTGCCATGCTCGAGCATACGGGAAAAATCCGCCACGCCTGCCTCAAGGCTATCGAAGGTATCGCGACGAGGCGATTCAAAGTATGTAACCTGCGGCAACGCACCCATCTGAATGAGGATATTAAAGGCATACACAAAGCCATTACTGCAGGTAACCGAGGCACCGATGGCGTTCATCAGGTGCAGGTCATAGCGTGGGCTGGAGTTGGCGACCATCGTGACAGCACAACGCCGACGAGCCGTGCGGTCGAGCTTGGCAAGCGCATCTTTTAGATTGGTCGTCGTAACCGACCGACTGGCAAAGGCAACATCCACCGCTTTCGCGACCGGTCCAACCAAATCCCAGTCATCATCCCAAGCAAGCTCAAGCGGCGTAATGCGATCCTCGAGCCCATAGTACTCAATACCAGCATCAAGCGTGCCCAACATGGCAGGGGAAAAATCAGCTGCAATCACGGGATGCCCGTCTTGCGCAAGCGGAATAGCAATCGACCCAGCCCCACACCCCATATCAAGCACCGATTCACCAGGCTTTAACGCCAACAGCTTCATAAAGTCCCGGGCATACGGAGCAGTCTCAAGCGGCCGAAAATGCCGAGCCCGCTTATCCCACTCAAAAGAGTCATCAGCCCGCCGCCGACCAGCCTGCAAGCGCATCCATTCGCCATTCCAATCAGCAGAAAGCAGCTCAGAACGATTCTCCCCATCAGCCACGGGCCAACCTCCTAGCAACAAAAAAGCGACTCCTCCCAAAAGAAGAGCCGCAACCAGCATATATCAGAAAGAACCGATCCAACGCCAAACCGCCATACCAGCAAAGTAGGGCAGAAGCGAAGCGACTGCCAAAGGGATAGAACCCAACCGAGGGCCCGTTGCGCGGGAGCCCCCCTCAGCTAGTTCTTCAGCGAGTTCAGCGGCGCCGGGAAACGTCCACCGCGATGGGCAAGCACGGTGCCGGCGTTGGGGTTCACCGGCATGATGGGCGCACGGCCGAACAGGCCGCCGTACTCGACGCAGTCGCCCACGCCCTTGCCGATAGCAGGAATCACGCGGACGGCCGTGGTCTTGTTGTTGATGACGCCGATGGCCATCTCGTCGGCGATGATGCCGGCGATGGTCTCGACCGGGGTGCCGCCGGGGATGGCGATCATGTCCAGGCCAACGGAGCACACGCAGGTCATGGCCTCGAGCTTCTCGAGCGAAAGCGCACCGGCTTCGACGGCGGCGATCATGCCGGCGTCCTCGGACACGGGGATGAAAGCGCCGGAGAGACCGCCCACGCTGGAACTGGCCATGACGCCGCCCTTCTTGACGGCATCGTTGAGCATGGCGAGCGCGCAGGTCGTGCCGGGGCCACCGCAGGTGCCCACGCCGATGATCTCGAGGATGCGAGCGACGGAGTCGCCGATGGCAGGCGTAGGTGCCAGCGAAAGGTCGACAATGCCCTTCTCGACACCCAGACGATGGGCGGCCTCGCGGCTCATGAGCTCACCGGCACGGGTGATCTTAAAGGCGGTCTGCTTAATCTTCTCGGCGACTTCCATCATCGATGCAGAATCGGGCAGCTTCTCCAGGGCTGCTGCCATAACGCCGGGGCCCGAGACGCCTACGTTGATGACGGCGTCGGCCTCGCCACCGCCGTGGACGGCGCCCGCCATAAACGGTGAGTCCTCGACCATATTGGCAAAGCAGACAAACTTGGAAGCGCCGACGGAGTCCTGGTCGGCCGTGAGCTTAGCGGCGTCGATGATGGTCTGGGCGGCCATGAGCACGGCATCCATGTTGATACCGGCGCGCAGGCTGGCGACGTTGACGCTGGAGCAGACGCGGCTCGTGGTGGCGAGCGCCTGGGGGATGGACTGGATGACGCGGCGGTCGGCGTCGCCGATGCCCTTCTGGACGAGCGCGGAGAAGCCGCCCAGGTAATCGATGCCGAGCGTCTCGGCCGCGCGGTCGAGGGCGTGCGCGATGGGGGTGAGGTCCTCATCCTTGCAGCACGCGGCGATCTGGGCCACCGGGGTGACGGAAACGCGCTTGTTGACGATGGGGATACCGTACTCGCGCTCGAGGTTCTCGGCGGTCTCGACCAGATGCTCAGCCGTGTGCGTCACGTGGTCGTAGATCTTCGTGCACATGCGGTCGAGGTTCTCGTCACCGCAACCCATGAGCGAAACACCCATGGTGATGGTCCTGATGTCGAGGTTCTGCTCCTCAACCATGCCGCGGGTTTCCGCGATTTCTGCGGGCGTGATCGCCATCCTTGCGCTCCTATCTGCCAAAACGAGCATAGTCTTATCTATTCTAACGTGCCGCACGTGCCAAGTGACGCATGCGGCACGTTTTGGTGCACGGTTGTTTCCGTTGTGTTACTGCCCAAAGACCTCTTCGGCGATGCGCGCGCTTTCGGCGGCATCCTTGGCATAGTAGTCCGCGCCGATCTGCTTGGCGTATTCGGGGGTGAGCACGGCGCCGCCCACGATGATCTTGACGCCCGGAACCTCGGTATGGAGCAGCTTGATGGTCTCCTCCATGGCGACGACCGTGGTAGTCATAAGCGCCGAGAGGCCGACGAGTTTGATATCGCGCTCCTTGACGGTCCTGAGTACCTCCTGCGGATCGACATCGCGGCCCAGGTCAAAGACGGTGTAGCCGTAGTTGTCGAGCAGCATTTTGACGATGTTCTTGCCAATATCGTGGATGTCGCCCTTGACGGTGGCCACGCAGATCTTGCCCTTGTCGGCGATCTCGCCGGCGGGCATCAGGCGCTTGATGGTGTCGAAGCCCACGCGTGCGGCTTCGGCCGAGGCCATAAGCTGAGGCAAGAAGAACTTGCCCTGGTCAAAGAGGACGCCAACTTCGTCGAGGGCGGGGATAAAGTGATTGTTGATGAGGTCCATGGCGTCGTGGTCTGCCAGCAGACGCTCGGTCTCGGCAGCGATCTCGCCTTTGCGGCCCGAGACGACCATGCGACGAATCGGGTCGTCGTTGCCGTCGGTGCCGGCGGTGCCGGCAGCGGGCGCGGCGTCGGTCGATGCGGTCTGAGCCGCCGCCGGGTTGGCGGCGATCTTATACGGATCGGTCCAGCCGGCATAGCGCTCGATGTATCCGGTCGAGCCCTCGTCCTCAACGCTCAGGACGCGATAGCTGTAGACGGTATCCATAAAACGCTTGGAGCCCGGGTTCATGATGGGGGCGTCCAGACCCGCGCCAAAAGCGGCGGCCAAAAAGACCGAACCCAGCAGCGGGCGAGCGGGCAGGCCAAAGCTGATGTTCGACACGCCGAGCGCGCATTTGACGCCCAGGCGCTCCTTGCACAGGGACATGGCGCGCAGGATCTGCTCGGCCTGGCGTTGATTGGTCGAGGCGGTCATGACCAGGCAGTCGATGAGGATGCGGTCCGGGCCGATGCCGTAGCGGGCGGCCTCGGCCACGATGCGCTCGGCGATGGCGAAGCGGGCCTCGGCGGTATCGGGGATGCCGCCTTCGTCGAGCGTAAGGCCGACGACGTTGGTGCCGTAGTGGGCGACCAGTGGAAAGATCTCATCCATGATCTGCTGTTTGCCATTGACCGAGTTGATGATGGGCTTGCCGGCGTAGCGGCGCACGGCTGCCTCGACGGCTGCGGGGTCGGTGGAGTCGATCTGCAGCGGCAGCAGCGTGGAGCCCTGGAGCTGCTCGGTCGCCTGTTGGATGATCTTGACCTCGTCGATCTCGGGCAGGCCCACGTTGACGTCCAGGATGTCGGCGCCCTGCTCCTGCTGGCTGATGCCCTGGCTCACGACGTAGTCAAGGTCACCGTCGCGCAGGGCTTGCTGCAGGCGCTTTTTGCCGGTGGGATTGATGCGCTCGCCGATGACGGCGATCTTGTGACCGTCACAGGGAAGGTCCACGACCGTCTGGGCGCTCGTGACCGACATGCTGGGCTTGCGGTGGTGCGGGCTGGGCGTGTGGTTATCGATAAGCGTGCGCAAGGCGGCCATGTGCGCCGGCGTGGTGCCGCAGCAGCCGCCCACGACGCTCACGCCGTCCTCAATCATGCCGGCGACGGCTTTGGCGTATTCGGGGGCCTGGATGTCAAAGACGGTATTACCGTCGTCGTCCACGTGGGGCAGTCCCGCATTGGCCTGCACCATAACGGGTTTGTCCGTAACGGTGAGCATACGTGCGGCGAGCCCTCGGAGCTCGGCCGGTCCCTGGCTGCAGTTGATGCCCAAAACGTCGGCGCCGATGGCGTCGAGCGTGATGGCGGCCACCTCGGGACTCGTGCCCAGGAACGTGCGACCGTCTTCCTCAAAGGTCATGGTGGCAAAGACGGGCAGGTCGGAGTTCTCGCGGCAGGCGAGGACGGCCGCCTTGATCTCGGCAAGGTCGGTCATGGTCTCGATAATAAAGAGGTCCACGCCCGCATCGACGCCGGCGCGCACTTCCTCGGCAAAGAGGTCGTAGGCCTCGTCGAAGCTGAGGGTGCCCAGGGGGCGAAGCAGCGCACCGATGGGGCCGATGTCGCCGGCGACGTAATGGGCACCGGCCGCGCGGGCGCAAGAGACCGCGGCGGCAAAGACATCTGCCACGGTGGCGGCGCCATCGAGCTTGTGCGCGTTGGCGCCAAAGGTGTTGGCGGTGATCACGTCGCAGCCTGCCTCGACATATTGACGTTGGATATCGGTGATAACCTTGGGCTCCTCAAAGTTGAGCAGCTCGGGCAGGGCTCCGGCCTTCATGCCGGCCGCCTGCAGCATGGTGCCCATGCCGCCGTCGAACAGCAGATGCCCCGTGCCCTCGATGGCCGCACGCAGGCGATCGTCCTTAATGCGCAGATCGTCGATCGTGCGCGTCTTGTACGTGGCACCGTTGCGACGTGCGGCATCAACGGGTGCCGCCAATGCAGTGCCGTCAGAATCATGAGTGATAAGCGGAGTGAACATCGAGGGCTCCTAATGGCTGGAATAGCAGGTGGTGTGGGCGGCGCGGAAGCGACAGTGCTCGCGCATGCGGCAGATATTGCAGGTGGGGCGGCTCTGGGCGTCGTGGACCTCGCCGTCGAACAGACCGATCACCGCGGTCACGCTCTTGGTGGGCATGAGCAGGCTGGTGGGCGTGACGGTAAGCCCGATGAGCCGCGTGGCGTTGAGCGCGTCCACGATTGAGCGCTGTGCCGTAAGCGGGCAGTCGCCGTAGCCGGGACTGAAGCGCCAGTTACCGGCGAGTCCGTGTGCGGCGGCCGCAGCCTTAACCTGCTGGTCCATTTGCTCAACGGCGGCTTCTACATAGGCAGAGCATGCGGCGTCGAGCACGGCTCCCTCTAGGGGCTGCTGAGCTCCCGTGGTGCGCAGACGACGCTCGGCGTCCATGCCGAGGGTGCATGCCATGAGCGCGGCCATGCGGGCGTCCTTGAGATGTCGATAGATGTCGCGACCGCGCAGCTCAACGTTGGTGCCAACCAGACGGATGCAAGGCTCTCCCTGCTCGTCCACGCCCGTGGCATCGACGGTAAACACGCGCCGCACGCCGCGGGGCTCAATGTCCAGCTCAAGGCGCTCGACCACAAGCTCAATACGCTGCGACAGCTCGGGCCCAATCTGCTGGCCGCCGTAGCCCAGATACCGCAGCATCTCGGCACGGTCGACACGGGGATGGTGCGCAGCATCGACACGGTAAAGCGCCGGCGACGCAAGGTCGGCCGGCACTTCGACAGCGGTTGTATCGATGTGCGGTTTTTCCATTACCCCAGGCGCTCCATAATGGTCGCGGCGATCGCAGGACGGTTCATAGTGTACAGGTGCAGACCGGCGGCACCGTGCTCCTTAAGGTCGCAAAGCTGACGGGCGGCATAATCTACACCGGCTGCCTGCAGGCTCTCGGGGTCGTTCTCGTACTTGGCGAGAATCTTGATGACGGGGGAGGGCAGCGATGCGCCGCACATAAAGACCATGCGGCTGATCTGGGACTTGCCCATAAACGGCATGATGCCCGCGGTGATGGGCACCGTGATGCCCGCCTTGTCGGCAAGCTCGCGGAAGCGGTAGAAGCACTCGTTGTCAAAGAAGAGCTGCGTCACAAAGAAGCTCGCGCCGGCGTCCTGTTTTTGCTTGAGGTATTCGACCGAAGCGTTGAGGTCCTCACAGGCAATGTGGCCCTCGGGGTAGGCCGCGGCGCCCACGCAAAAGCCGGCGTCGACGAGCTCGGGGATGAGGTCGCGGGCGTAGGCGTAGTCCGAGGCGGGCTTGTCGTCCTCGGTCGCGCCAGCAGGAAGATCACCGCGCAGGGCCAGCACATTTTCTACGCCGGCGGAGCGGTATTCGTCGATCTTGGCGGCGATGTCGGCATGCGTGCGGCCAACGCAGGTAAGGTGCGCCACCGAGGGCGTATTGAATTCGCTCGTAATCATATGCGCGATGGGGGCGGTGGTGGCGCCGTTGCCCGAGCCGCCGGCAGAGCAGGTGACCGAGACAAAGCTCGGCGAAAGCTTGCACAGATTGCCTGCCACCTTGCGAGCCGTGTCGAGGGTAAGCTCGCCCTTGGGCGGGAACATCTCAAAAGAAACGGGCGTGGTGCCCTGGGATGCTGCCTGCTTAAAAACCTCGTCGACGCGCATATCGTGCTCCTTTAGATACGTAATAGTGTGATGTGTTGTAAGGATTCTACAGCACCACTGTGTCACGGTGGAGTTTCACTCGCTATTTGAGGATACTAATCAAAGATGCCTTGCTATCGGCTTTATCTATAACAGAGCGGCTAATCTAGGCACGGACTATAAAGACTGGTATCTGATGCGAAATACCAGTTAATAGAGCTCCATCCCAAATTGACTACCCTTAAACCATGGGGAGAGGTCTGCAATTTATACAGTTGATTGGCTGTTAAGGGTGGCAATACCGCTGCGATGCGGTAACCTCAATGATTGGTTTCGCGACAGCAACATAACGGTAATGTTGCGGAAACACGGCGAGTCTAAGCTATGACTCGTTCGTTAGTAATCAACACCGCTTCTCGCGCGGTGCCGATACGAAGGGAGTTCCGTATGGCCGAACTTACTGACCGCTTCGGGACCATGGTGTTCTCTGAGGAAGTCATGAAGGACTACCTCCCCAAGGACATTTGGAAGCGCCTTGCTGCAACCCTCGAGGACGGTGAGCCGCTCGACCTGGATGTGGCCAACGCCGTTGCCCACGCCATGAAGGTCTGGGCCATCTCCAAGGGCGCGACGCACTACGCGCACTGGTTCCAGCCGCTTTCGGGCATTACTTCCGAGAAGCACGACAGCTTCCTCGAGCCCAACCACGACGGCACCGCCATTACCAAGTTTACGGGCAAGAACCTCATCCAGGGCGAGCCGGACGCCTCCAGCTTCCCCAACGGCGGCCTGCGTGCCACCTTCGAGGCCCGTGGCTACACCGCTTGGGATCCCACCAGCCCCGCATTCATTAAGGACGATGTCCTGTGCATCCCCACGGCTTTCTGCTCCTACACGGGCGAGGCCCTGGACAAGAAGACCCCGCTGCTGCGCTCCATGACCGCGCTCTCGCGTGAGTCCAAGCGCGTTTTGGCGTTGTTTGGCAAGACCCCCAAGAAGGTCGTTCCTTCCGTGGGCGATGAGCAGGAGTACTTCCTGATCAAGAAGGACGCTTACCGCAAGCGCAGGGACCTGGTCATCACCGGTCGCACTCTCTTTGGCGCTGCTCCCTGCAAGGGCCAGGAGCTCGAGGAGCACTACTTTGGCGCTATCCGCCCCACCGTCTCGGCCTATATGAAGGACCTGGACGATGAACTGTGGGCGCTTGGCATTCCTGCCAAGACCAAGCACAACGAGGTCGCTCCCTGCCAGCATGAGCTCGCTCCTGTCTATGGCGAGGTGAACGAGGCCATCGACCAGAACCTGGTCATGATGGAGAAGATGAAGCTCATCGCCTCCCGTCACGACTTGGTCTGCCTGCTGCACGAGAAGCCCTTTGAGGGCATCAACGGTTCGGGCAAGCACAACAACTGGTCGCTTGGCACCGAGTCCGAGAACCTGCTCGACCCGGGCGACACCCCGCTCGACAACCTGCAGTTCATCGTCTTCCTCACCGCGGTGATCGAGGCCGTCGATAACTATCAGGAGCTCCTGCGTGCCTCCGTTGCCTCGGCCGGCAACGATCATCGTCTGGGCGCCAACGAGGCTCCTCCGGCGATTATGTCCATCTTCCTGGGCGACCAGCTTACCGAGGTCGTCGAGAAGATCATCGATGGCAAGGCTTCCGTCCATGCCACGCGCGGCGTGCTCGACCTGGGCGCCGATACCCTGCCCAAGCTGATGCAGGACAACACCGACCGCAACCGCACCTCCCCGTTTGCCTTCACCGGCAACAAGTTCGAGTTCCGTGCCTGCGGCTCCGAGCAGAACGTCTCCGACTCCAACCTGGTGCTCGATGCCGCCGTGGCCAAGTCGCTCAAGTCCTTCGCCGACGCACTCGAGGGTACGCCCGAGGATAAGTTCCAGGACGCCGCGCTCGAGTACTGCAAGAAGGTGCTGACCGATCACCAGCGCATCCTGTTCTCCGGCGACGGTTACTCCGACGAGTGGCCCATCGAGGCCGAGAAGCGTGGCCTTGCCAACAACAAGACCACGGCCGACGCTCTTCCCGCCTTTGTTTCCGATAAGGCTATCGCGCTCTTTGAGGAGACGGGCGTCCTGACCAAGGCCGAGGCTCAGTGCCGCTATGACTGCAAGCTCGAGAAGTACAACAAGCTCATGAACATCGAGGCTACCACGATGGTTCGCGAGGCGCGTCGTACCTATCGCCCGGTCATTACCGCCTATGCTACCAAGGTCGCTAAGGGCCTTGAGACTATTCGTGCCGCCGGTGCTGAGGCCGCCATGCAGTGCGAGCAGAACACGCTCAACAAGCTCTGCAACGGTATCACCGCCATCAACGACTCCATCAAGGCGCTCGACGCCGTACATCAGAAGGCCGAGGCCCTCGATGGCCAGGAGCAGGCCAACGTGTACGCGCACGAGGTCGTTCCCGCTATGGATACGCTGCGTGCCGCCGTGGACGCCATGGAGGAGATCGTGGCCGCCGACTACTGGCCGGTTCCGACCTACGACGACATCCTGTTCTACGTGTAGGGCGTAACTGACATATCGTCACGGTATTGAGCCGGGGTCCGCATCGCGCGGGCCCCGGCTATTTGTTTGCGAAGGACGCTTTGGATCCCGCTTTGCAACTGATTCGCCCACGCAATAAGGGGTCGTGGGCAAAAAACGTCAAATATGAGTACTGTCACAAGCCCTGTAGCATTATCTTTTTGCAAAATATGCAGCGTTACGCAACATATGTCCAAGTACTTAGCTGATAAATGCCTGCAATTCCTCCGCCGTAGGACGCCTTGTGGGTAGCGCGCAGAGATGTGGTGTAAGAGGCGGGGAATGCCCCGCCTCCGCCCTTT
>CATWKM010000036.1:0-18993 GCA_958351385.1 uncultured Collinsella sp.
GCCAAAAAGAGGTACCGGAACAACCGGTACCTCTTTTTTATTAACCGGTGGCGAAGATGAGTCGACATGGGACGCAGAATAGGTTCCCAGCTGATGAATTTTGCAGCAAGCGTGCCCCTACCATGTATCCTAAGTTCCGAGGGCTTTGGTATTTGGTCGATCGCGAGTTCCGCACGAGCCGGAGGCCACTTAATGTGGCCTCCGTGCGAGCCAGGACTGTAGAGCAGGCGACCAAATACCAAAGCCCTCGGAACGACGGGATAGAACAGGAGCGCATATGGCAGGCAAGCCGCAAACACTAGCTACGACCTCGGCATTCGAGATTTTGGGGCCCGTCATGGTCGGCCCCAGCTCATCGCACACCGCCGGCGCCCTGCGCTGCGCCCAAGTTGCCGCCAGCCTGCTGGAAGGCCGCATCACTAAGGTCACCTTTGGCCTGTGGAACTCCTTTGTCCACACCTACCGCGGCCACGGCACCGATCGTGCGCTCGTCGCGGGCATCCTGGGCCTCGACACCGATGACGAGAACATCAAGCAGGCCTTCGACCTCGCGCACGAGCAGGGCCTCGAATATCACTTTGACATCAAGGGCGACGACGCCTCCATCCACCCCAACACCGTCGACATCGAAATGGTCGACGACACGGGCGCCACGGCCCAGGTCCGCGGTGAGAGCCTGGGCGGCGGCAAGATGCGCATCAGCCGCATTAACGGCGTCGGCGTCGACATCTCGGGCATGTACTCCACACTCTTCGTGGCGCACTACGACGTCCCCGGCGTGCTCGCCGCGCTCACGAACCTGCTCGCCTACGCACACGTGAACATCGCCTTCTGCCGCACCTACCGCACCGAAGTGGGCGGCCAGGCCTACTCCGTCTTCGAGACCGACGGCGCGCCCGACGACACCGTCGTCCCCATGCTCCGCAAACTCGACAATGTCGATTACGCGACCTTTATCGAGCTCCCCGGTTCTGCCTCGTCGCTCTCCCCCGGTGTCTCGGCAAAGGAGATCTTCGACGACGGCGAGCAGCTGCTCGATGCGTGCGCCGAGCTCGGCCTGAATATCGGCGCCGTTATGGCCGTGCGCGAGGCGCGTCTGACCGGCGAGGCCCGCGCCGTCGCCGCCATGCGCCGCGTGCTCGACGTCATGCGCGAGGAGACCACGACCCCCATCGTCAATCCGCAACGATCGCTCGGCGGGCTTATCGGCGGCGAGGCTAAACTCGTCGATGCCACCGGCCGCAACGATTTGAGCACGAGCCTGATGGGCACCGTTCAAACCGACGCCGTGGCCCGCGCGATGGCCGTGCTCGAGCGCTCCGCCACGATGGGAGTGATCGTCGCCGCTCCCACGGCAGGCTCCGCGGGTGTCGTGCCCGGCTGCGTGCTGGCGCTCGCCGATCACCTTCAGCTCGACGACGAGCAGGTCATGGACGCGCTCTACTGCGCAGCCGCCATCGGCCTCAACCTCACCACGAGCGCCTGCGTCGCCGGTGCCGAGGGCGGCTGCCAGGCTGAGGTAGGAAGTGCGGCCGCCATGGCAGCCGCCGCGCTGGTGCAGATGCTCGGCGGCACGCCCGGGCAGGCGCTCGACGCCAGTTCCATCGCGCTGAGTAACTTGCTGGGCCTCGTTTGTGACCCCGTCGGTGGCCTCGTGGAGGTACCCTGCCAAAACCGCAACGCCATCGGCGTGGCAGCCGCCTTTAGCTCGGCGCAGCTTGCACTTGCCGGTATCAAGAGCCTGGTGCCGTTTGACCAGATGGCGCACGTCATGCTCTCCGTGGGCCACGCGTTGCCGGCCACGCTGCGCGAGACGGCAAAGGGTGGCATCGCGCAGGCTCCGGCCGCACTTTCGGCCTGTGCAAAATGCGGTGTGTGCGGATAGCGACAAAGAAAGACTCGAAGGTGGGACAAATGTCCCACCTCTTTTGAATGCCACCGTTTCCATACCACAAACAACTAGGTAATCGCTATAATGCAAGCCCAGTAAAAACACGATGAGCCGCAAGGCGAAATTCGAAGGATATGCATACGATGTCGCAAAACGATCGAACTCAACTGATTCCCGATCCGCAGCAGCCGAGCAGGCACACCGGCGGCGTTCAATCGCCGCGTCCTATCGCGCCGAGCCGCGGTCAGCAGCGAGGTGCGGCAAACGTTTCCCAACGTCCGAACAAGCAGCATCAGCAGCGCCAGACAAATGGCAATGCGCCCAAGCAGCCCCCCACGCACGCTCGAGGCGATCGCGGCCCCGCACGCAAACCCGCCGAAAACAATAAGTCGGGCAAAAAGACGACGCTCTTTGTCGTTCTGGGTCTTATCGTCATTGTCTATATCGTAGGCGTCGTAGCGTTTTCGCAGGTAGCCTACCCCAACACCACTATCGCCAGCGTCGATGTCTCGTTCTCCAACGCTTCGTCTGCCGCCACCAAGGTCAACTCGGCTTGGAAGCACTATAAGCTCACCGTGACAGGCGATGACTTTAGCTGGACCTATCAGCCCGAGTCCGATGAGCCCATTGTCGACGGCGAAGCTGCCGCAAAAGAGATTATCAGCCGCAACGAAGCCATTGTATGGCCGGTTCGCCTTGTAGAATCCTTAAGCGGCAAGACCAAAACAACCGCTAGCTCCAACGAAGTCGATCTTGATCAAGACGTCGACCTGTCCATGCTCTCCGACACCTTTGACCAAAAGCAGTTTGAGAAGGATCTGGGCGCCGCCATCGACGAGTTTAACGAGGGGCGTTCGGGCGCGTTCGAGGCCAATAGCTCCTATGACGAGCAGGCCGGCAAGTTTACCGTCGAGAAGGCGCGCTCCAACGAAAAACTCAACCGCGAGCATGTCATTAAGTATGCCGAGCTCGAGCTTGCCTCGCTGGCCGAGACCGTAGATCTTTCCAAGCTCGGCAACGATGCCTATGAGCCGCTCAATGGAACGCTGACCGATGATCAGATTCAGTCTGCATGCGATGCCGCCAACAACTTCTTGGGCGTCAACGTGACCCTCAAGCTCAACGGCGAGGATGCCGGCAAGGTTGATGGCAGCTCCGTGTTGCAGTGGATCAGCTTTGCCGATCCGGCCAACCCCACGCTCGATACGTCGCAGATCAGCAGCTGGGCAGCCGAGCTCGCCAACGGCTTTAATACCGTGGGCTCCACTCGCTGGTGGACGCGCGCCGATGGCAAGCAGTGCGCCGTCGAAGGCGGCGACTTTGGTTGGTCCATCGACAGCAGCTCGCTCGCCAAGCAAGTCGAGGACGCCATCAACAACGAGCAGACCGGCGAAATCGAGATCAAGTACTCCCAGAAGGCCGACACATTTACCGCCAAGGGCGAGCCCGACTGGAAGGCCTATATCGACGTCGACCTGTCCGAGCAGCATGCGCGCTACTACGACGAGAGCGGCAACATCGTGTGGGAGGCCAACTTTATTTCTGGCAAACCGGGTGAAGACGCCACCCCCGAGGGCGTATGGCAGATCAATAGCAACGATGGCGCCAGCAAACTCATCGGTGCCAAGGACCCCGAGACCGGCAAGCCCAAATACGAGAGCCCGGTAAGCTACTGGATGCCGTTCGAGGGCAATATGGTCGGATTCCACGACGCCACCTGGCAAAACGATTCGAGTTTCGATAACGCCGAATCGTACAAGTGGTGCGGTAGCCACGGTTGTATCAACCTGCGTCTGGCCGATGCCAAGTCGCTCCACGAGCGCATCAAAGTCGGCCTCTGCGTGGTCGTGCACTCGTAACGCAGCTAACGTCTACAACAAGTAAACAGCACGGCGACAAAACTTACAGTACCGTCATCCGCAACTTCTATACGCCCGCCTATCGCGACGGGCGTATATACTTATCGGAGCCATATCGATAAAGGAGACGCTATGTCCAAGGTCCCCACGATCAATCCGGGTCCTGACGATTCCGATCGCATGCCCCAAGATGCCACCGAGACCCTGCCGATTATCAGCGCTGCAGACACCAAGCAGCCCCAAACGAGTCTCGACGATTCGACCGATATCTCCGATGAAGAAGCCTATGCAAAGCTCAAGGCAAAGCGTGCCGAGCGTCGGCGCAAAAAGCTCATCCGACGCGGTATCGCCGTCGGTGTCGTTGTTGCCATCGCGCTCATTGCCATCATCGCAACGCTGGTCATCAACGCGCAACCCGCAGGCACCAACGGACCGGTGACCGACATGGTCACCGAAGGCACGTTTACCACCACAGTCGAAGCCAAGGGGCAGCTTAAGCCCATCTCGGCATCGGTCGTCTCCCCTTCTGTCGACGGTACGGTTGAAAAGATCAACGTGCAGGCCGGACAGAGCGTCAACGAGGGCGACGTACTCATGACCATTAAGAACGACGCGCTCGATAGCGCTGTTTCCGAGGCGCAGCGCGCGGTCGCGGCCGCCCAGGAAGACCTGAACAATGCAAAGGTGGCACTCGCGGCCGCACAGGCCGCACCGACAACGGACAGTGACGGATCGACCGGCCCATCGGACGCAAACGCCAACGCAAATGCCGTCTCGACCGCCCAGCGCAACCTCGCCTCGGCCCAGGCAACGCTGGAGCAGGCAACTGCAAAGGCGGCCGAGCGCACCGTAAAGGCCCCCAGTTCGGGCAACATCGTCGAGCTCAACGCCAAAGTCGGTGCCACGGTGACCGGAGGCACGATCATGGGCGAAGGCGACACGAGCGGCGGCAAGCAGTGCATGCAAATCGCCGACCTGTCCAAGATGAAGGTGACGGTTCAGGTGGGCGAAAAGGATATCGCCAAAATTGCCGTGGGCCAAAGCGCCAACGTGACCTATCCCGCGTTTCCCGATATCGTGAGCCAGGGCACCGTCACGGCTATCGCCTCGGTGGCAAACTCTGACTCCGGCTCCGGTAGCGGCGGCAGCGTGACCTTTAACGTCGACATCCTCATCGAAGCACCCGACAGTCGCCTTAAGCCGGGTATGACTGCCGAGGTCTCGGTAGTGACCGAGAAGCTCGACGACGTGGTTATGGTGCCGACCATGGCGCTGATGACCGAAGATGGCGAGCACTATTACGTCAATCTGGCCACCGATTCGGAAGGCAAGAAGACGCGCCGCGTGAAGGTGACCGTCGTGACGCAAAACGACAACGAAGCCGTAGTCGGCAAGACACAGATCAAGCGCGACGACCAGGGCAACGAAATCAATCCTGGCGTGCCCACAACCAAACTGCGCGACGGTGACACCCTCGTCATGGACACCGGAGCGGGCGCAACGGCTGACGGCGGCTACAGCGCGGATTCGGACAGTATGTCTGCCGACGAGGGCATGTAATGCGTCCCGTCATCGACATCCGCAACGTGCACCGCATCTTCGAGAGCGAGGCCGGCTGCGCCCATATTCTGCACAACGTGAGCCTGGCGGTTGATCCCGGCGAGTTCGTCGCCATCACCGGCCCCTCGGGCTCAGGCAAGTCGACGCTCATGAACATCCTGGGCTGCCTGGACAAACCAACGGCGGGCGACTATTACCTGCAAGGGCTCAACGTCGCCGAACTCGACGATGATGAGCTCACCGAGGTGCGCGCGCTGAGCATTGGCTTTGTCTTTCAGAGCTTCAACCTGCTGCCGCGCCTGTCGGTTATCGAAAACGTCATGCTGCCGCTGGCCTACACCAACGTGCCCCGAAGCCAGCGCGAAATGCGCGCCGTGCACGCGCTGCAGGCTGTCACGCTGCCCGTCGACCACTGGGACCACCGCATATCCGAGCTCTCGGGCGGCCAGATGCAGCGCGTCGCAATCGCGCGCGCCCTCGTCAATGACCCACCCATCATTCTAGCCGACGAGCCGACGGGAAACCTGGACTCGACAACCGGAGCACTCGTCATGGAAACCTTCCACAGGCTTCAGGAGCGAGGCAAAACTATCGTGCTCATCACGCACGACCCAGGAATTGCCGCCGAGGCCGATCGTGCCGTGACCATTCGCGACGGTCGAATCCATGACGGCGCA
The DNA here is from genome assembly GCA_958351385.1 of uncultured Collinsella sp. Lineage (GTDB taxonomy): Bacteria > Actinomycetota > Coriobacteriia > Coriobacteriales > Coriobacteriaceae > Collinsella. The sequence goes on from CATWKM010000036.1 coordinate 5,988, forward strand.
TATATCGCGCATACACCGAATACGCTACGCGGGGCCGTCAACAATCTGCCCGCGATTTCTGCAACCACCAATCAGCCGAAAGGAGCGAGGGCATGAGCACCCGCGATCTGGTCCAAGAAGCCCTTCACTCGCTCGAGGCCAACAAGGGACGCAGCCTGCTCACCATCCTGGGCATTGTCATCGGCATCGCCTCGGTTATCGCCATGACTTCGCTCATCGGCGGCATCCAAAACAGCCTGGTAAACAGCCTGGGCCTCAATGCAGCCCGCATGGTAGAGATCTATTCGTCCCAAGAACTCACCGATTCGGATGTGGAAAAGCTTCGCAAACTGGTGCCGCAGATTGAGCAGATCGGCATCGTCGATAGCGCCTATTCCGAGTACAAGGTCGGGGATAAAAGCTATACCGTCATGGCACACGGCGTCGATAGCGACATGCTCGATGCCGTGGGCGCCAGCAAGATCGTCGCAGGGCGCACCTACAACGGTATCGAGTCAAAATCCGGTGCGCGCGTGGCGCTCATCGGCCGCGGCGGTGCCGAGCAGCTGTACGGTAACGAACAGGACGCACTCGGCAAGACCATCAAGGTGTCGAGCGGAGAAGTGCAAATTGTCGGCGTTATCGATGGTGGCAACGAATCCATGGGTTCGCTGAACCTGTACATGCCACGGGCCGCGATCGCCGAGCTCTACGGCGATGACAATCCGTCGTTTCCGAGCGTGACGGCGCTCGCCGCCGAAGGCACGGATATGGATAAGCTCTGCAAGACCATCGAGTCCAAGGTGCGTAGCATAAAGGGCATCTCGAAGGACGACGAGTACGATAGCGTATCGGTAAGCTCCATGAAAAGCGCTATCGACTCCCTCAATTCCTTTATGGGCGCCTTCTCGCTCATCATGGGAGCGGTTGCCGGCATTTCGCTGCTCGTGGGCGGTATTGGCATTATGAATATGATGCTCACCAACGTGACCGAGCGCATCCGCGAGATCGGTATTCGCCGCGCGCTTGGTGCAAGCCGACGTGATATCACCTCTCAGTTTTTGGCCGAGTCCTCGGCACTGTGCGTCACCGGTGGCCTGCTGGGTGTCCTGATTGGCTATCTGCTGGCCTGGGGCCTCGCGATGTTTGCCGCAGGATCAGGGGTTCTCAGCGAGCTCGGCGCCAGCGGGCAAATCACACCGAGCTTTTCAATCGCCACGGTGCTGCTGGCCTTCGCCGTCTCCGTCGGCATCGGCGTAATCTTTGGCTTCTACCCCGCTCGCCGCGCGGCAAAGCTCAACCCGGTGGAGTGCCTACGCTACCAGTAAGCCACCACCAACAAGTTGCGGTGAATTAGGGGCTGAATATGCTATCTAGCAACAAAAACAGACACTATTTCACCGCAACTTATTGAAGGGCTGTTTGCGCCAGTTCTGGGCGTCGTCCTCGAGCTATTGATGGATGACGGGCTTGTACGGGTCGAGCTTGCTCGGGGCGCTCCTCCTCGCGGGCGGGAGGGCGCGCAGGCGCGGCAAGCGCCTAGCGCGCGAACTCCCGTAAGAGCGCGTCTTCCACTTCCCGAAGCGAAAGGGCCCCGCCTCCCTCGGCGGGACGGGTGACCACGATGCAGCGCGCTCCCACGTCGCGCGCGGAGGCGAGCTTCTCGGTCGTGCCGCCTACGGTTCCCGAGTCCTTGGTCACAAGCCACTGGGCGCCCACCTGCCGAAGCATCGCCTCGTTGAGCTCGCGGGTGAAGGGCCCCTGCATGCCGATGACGTGCGACGGCGAAAACCCCGCGTCGATGCACTTCGTTATAGCACTGGGCAGCGGGAGCACGCGCACGAAGAAGCGCTCCGCGAAATCGGCGACACGCGTGTAGGGAGCAAGCTCCTTGCTCCCCGTCGTGAGAAGCGCGCGACCCGGGTTCTCGGAGAGAAAGCGCGCCGCGCAGGCGATCGACGCGACCGACACGACGCCTTTGGGCAGCGCCTCGACCGGGCGCGCAAGGCGCAGGCATCGTGCACCCACGGCGAGCGAAGCGGCCCGGATGTTACCGCTTGCGAGCGTAGCGAAGGGGTGCGTGGCGTCGACGACGATGCGCGCGCCGGAAAGCTCGCGCTCCATGTCGGCCTCGTCGAGCCTTCCCGCATGCACCTCGATGCCCGGAAGCTCGCCCAAAAGTTCGCCTCCGTACTCTGTTGCCGCGTAGGCACGGGCGAGGATGCCCGCCCCGCTCGCCCATTCGCACAGAAGGCGGCCCTCGGTGGTGCCGGCGAAGATGCGCAGCGCCGGCGCGGATGCGGGAGCCGTCACTTCGGGCCGCCTGTGCGCGTGATCTGGTAGAGCAGCGCGTTCATAATGGCAGCCGCCACGGTCGAGCCGCCCTTGCGACCCCTCGCGACGATGGCCGGCACGCGTCGTGCGAGTAGCTCCTCTTTCGCCTCGACCACGTTCACAAACCCGACCGGCACCCCAACGACGAGCGCGGGCGCGATCTTCCCCGCGTCCATGAGCTCGGCGAGGCGCAGAAGTGCTGTGGGAGCGTTGCCGACGGCCACGATGAGCGGACCCTCGATGCCGCAAGCTTTGTCCATGCTCGCAACGGCGCGAGTCGTGCCCGCGGCGCGCGCAGCCGCGGCGACATCAGGGTCGGCCATGAAGCACACGGCCTTGCAGCCGAGCTTCGCGAGCGCGGGCTTGCTTATGCCTGCGAGCGCCATGTTCGTGTCGGTGAGCACCGTGGCCCCTGCGCGCAGTGCTTCGAGCGCACAGTGCGCGGCGTCATGGGTGAACACGAGGGAATCGGCGTACGAGAAGTCGGCAGTGGTGTGGATGACGCGCTTCACGACGGGCTCTTCGAGCGGCGGGAACGTGCGGCCGCCGAGCTCTTCGGTGATAATCTCGAAGCTGCGCCGCTCGATGTCGCCGGGCGCCATCTCCTTGGAATCCATCTAGTACTCCACTCCTTCCCTTGCACATATCCCCTGCTCGTAGGGATGTTTCTCGCACCGCATCTCGGTTATGTAGTCGGCCTTCTCCACGATCTTGCGGGAAGGCGCGCGCCCGGTGAGCGCTACTTCGACGCCGCGCGCGGACATATCGAGCGCGCGGTCCACGAGCGCCTCGTCGACAAGCCCCTTCGAAAGCGCGTCGAGCGCCTCGTCGAGCACGAGCAGTCCCTCTTGCGCGCCCTCGAGCTCGGCGAGCGCGGAAGCGAGGTTCCCATCGTGCAGCTCGCACGTCGCGGCAAGTTCTTCCGACGTCATCGACCAGGTAAACTTGTCCGACGCCTTCCCCGCGAACACGGGCACGCCGAAATGCTCGGCGAGCAGGCGCACCTCCCCGCTTTCGCCGTCTTTCAGGAACTGCACGACGACGACGCGGCGGCCTGCAGCGAGCATGCGAAGGGCGAGGCCCATCGCCGCCGTGGTCTTGCCTTTGCCGTCGCCATGATACACGTGGATCATACGCCCTCCTCGATAATGCGGTAGACATACTCCATGTCGAGCGCCCCGCGCACGACGTCGGCCAGGCGGTCGAACTCGCGCGCACGGTGATCGGCCGCGGACGCCGCGCCCGCAGCACCCACGACGCTCTCGGGCAGGCCGCGCATGCGCGCGAGCGAGCGCGCGAGGGCGAGCGCCACCCCCGGTTCGTCGAACAGGCCGTGGAGATAGGTTCCGAACACGTTTCCGCAGGCCGCGCCTTCCGGTTTGCCGCCAATCGTGCCCGCAGGAGCGCAGAAGACGGTCGTTTCGCCGTCGTGAATCTCGTACCCGCGCGCCGTCATGCCGTTCCACACCGAGAACGCGCCTTGGGCGCCCGTGATGCGCAGCTCCGACTGGGCGAGGCGCTTTTCCTCCTTGAACACCGTACTTGCAGGGATGAGCCCGAGCCCGCGCGCGGTACCAGCGCCTTCCCTGCCGTGCGGGTCGGAAAGCTCGTCTCCCAAAAGCTGGTAGCCTCCGCATATGCCGAGCACCGGCGTGCCCGCGCCCGAAAGCGCGCGTACACAGGCTCCGATGCCGCTAGCCGCAAGCCAGCGCGCGTCGTCGAGCGTAGTCTTCGAGCCGGGAAGCACCACCAGGTCGGGTCGGCCCAGATCGGTCGTCGAGGAAACGTAGCGCACGCCCACGCCGGGCACGCGCGAAAGCGGGTCGAAGTCGGTGAAGTTCGACAGATGCGGAAGGCGCACGACGGCGACATCGATGACGCCGCGCGCCTCGCGGGCAGATAGGCGCGGCGCGAGCGAGTCCTCGTCATCCAGGTCGAGCGTAAGATACGGCACGACCCCCACGACGGGAACCCCGCACATCTTCTCGAGCGGGGCCAAACCCGGGCGCAGGATTTCCACATCGCCGCGGAACTTGTTCACCACAAGCCCCCGCAAAAGCGCGCGATCCTCGGGCGCAAAGAGCGCGACCGTACCGTAGAGCTGGGCAAACACCCCGCCTGGGTCGATGTCGCCCACGAGCAGCACGGGGGAGGACACGGCGCGCGCGAGCCCCATGTTGACGATGTCGTTTTCGGAAAGGTTGATTTCGGCGGGGCTGCCGGCGCCCTCGATGACGATGACATCGTTTTCCTCCGCGAGCGAATCGAACGCCTCCAAAATCTGCGGCATGAGCGCCTTCTTTCGCGCGAAGTAGTCCCTCGCAGCGAAGGCTCCCTGCGCCTTGCCGGCCACGATGAGCTGGCTTCGGTGGTCGCTTTCGGGCTTGAGAAGGATGGGGTTCATGCGCACGTCGGGCGCGATGCCGCACGCCTCGGCCTGCATGATCTGGGCGCGCCCCATCTCGAGCCCGTCGGCCGTGACACCGCTGTTGAGCGCCATGTTCTGGCTCTTGAAGGGAGTCACGCGCAGGCCGTCCTGCGAAAGCACGCGGCACAGCCCAGCCGCAAGCAGGCTCTTCCCCGCGTTCGACATGGTGCCCTGGATCATGATGGGCTTCGCCCTACCCACGGGTATCGACCTCCTTCGCCGAGCCTCGGCCATCCGCGCCCGCCATAGCGCCGCTGAAAGAAGCGCCGCCCCGTTCGTCGGGTTCGCCTTCGCCCGGTGCGCCTTCCGCCCGAAGCGCACGGCCGAACGCCATCGCAAGCCGGGCATTCTCCTTGCGCGTGCGCACCGCGACGCGGCACCAGAAACGGGACAGTACCGAAAACGAGTCGCACGTGCGGACCAAAACCCCCTGTTTATACAGGCGCTCGGGGATGTCTTTCGCCGGCGTGCGGACTAAAAGGAAGTTCGCATCCGACGGCACGACGGAAAGCCCGAGCGAGGAGAGCTCGTGGGAAAGCCACGCTCGCTCGCCCGCCAATACATCGCGCGTGCGCGAGACGTATTCAACGTCCTCCAGGGCGGCGATGCCCGCGGCCTCGGCGACCGAGGAGACGGGCCACGCCTGCCCCGCCCGGCGAATCCCCTCGATGAGTTGGGTGTTTCCGCTGATCAGATATCCCAACCGCACCCCCGCCATTCCGTAGAGCTTGGTGAACGCGGAGAGCACGGCCACATGGCGCGAACACGCGGCGCGTGCGGCCACGCTCCTTTCGCGGGCGTCGGGCGCAAATCCGAGAAAGCACTCGTCCACGACGAGCAGCGCGCCCACCTGCTCGCAGCGGCAGGCCGCAGCATCGATCACACGGGGGTCGACGAGGCGCCCCGTCGGGTTGTTCGGATTGCAGAGGTACGCCACGTCTCTCGGCCCCTCGATCGCGCGGGCGAAGGAGGCGGGCACGTCGAAGTCGTCCGCTTCGGAGAGCGGGAACTCCTGCACGCATGCGCCGTAGTACGATGCCGCCTCCGCATATTCAGAGAACGTCGGCGCGCACACGACGAGGCGTTTCGGGCGCACCGCCGCGGCGAGCCGCCAGATGATGTCGGACGCGCCCGCGCCGCAGACGATAGTATCTTCGGGAATGCCCTGGGCGCGCGCTAGGGCGCGAACGAGGGCGAGGCTTTCCCTATCGGGGTAGGCGTCGATTCGAGAAAGCGCCTTGCAAGCTGCGGCGACGGCGCGCGGCGAGGGGCCTGCCGGATTCACGTTCACCGAGAAGTCAATGAGGTCGGAGGCGCCCCTATCGCAAGCGATGCCGAGCGATTGCGCGCTGCCCCCATGCGTACGGGCGCGCAGGATTCCCCCGGCAGCCCGGGGCGCGGCGTGGTCTTTCCTCATGCCATCGCCCCCACGGCGAGCACGACCGCCGCGCGCGCGGCGCCGAAGACGACGAGCGCGCATACGGACGCGGCGAGCATGAGCCTTGTCGCCCGGGCGATGTCGCCCCACTCGATTTCACGGGACGCGTCGCCTATCGTCGGTTTCTCAACGAGCTTGCCGAAATACACCGCGGGTCCTGCCAGGCGCAGCCCGAGCGCGCCCGCGCACGCCGACTCGGTCTGCGCCGCGTTCGGGCTCGCATGGCGACGCCTGTCGCGGCGCCAAATGCGCGCCGCCCCGCGCGCGTCGAGCCCGACGATCGGGCACACGGCGATCATGAGCAGGGCCGATAAGCGCGAGGGAATCCAGTTCACCGCATCGTCGAGGCGCGCCGAGGCGCAGCCGAAGTCGATGTAGCGCTCGTTTTTGTAGCCCACCATGCTGTCGAGCGTGTTCACCGCCTTGTACGCCATGCCCAAGGGCGCACCCCCGATCATAAGGTAGAAAAGCGGCGCGATGACACCGTCGCTCGCGTTCTCCGCCACCGTTTCCACGGCGGCGCGCGCGACGCCCTGCTCGTCGAGAACAGACGTGTCACGTCCCACGATGAGCCCGACGGCTTCGCGCGCCGCGACAAGGCCGCCCTTCGAGAACGCGCGGGCAACGGCCAGGCTCTGGCGGCGCAGCTCGCATGCCGCGAGAATCTGATAGCTCGCCCATGCCTCGGCCACGAAGCGCAAGCCGGAGTGAACCATGCCGCAAAGATGCAGGATTCCCCAGGTCAAAAGCCCACACGCAAGCGGAAGCGCCACGGCGAGCACAAGACCTGCGGCGCGCGTGCCCGCGAACGTTTGCGGGAATGCGCCCCGCAGGCGGCCTTCGGCCCACGTGATCGCGCGCCCCATGGCGACGACGGGATGGGGAAGCCAGCGCGGGTCGCCGAAGGCAAGGTCGGCCGCGAACCCGGCGGCGACGGCAAGAATCGTCATCACCGGGCATCGCCCCCCAAAACGGGGCGAACGTCACGAAGGCAGCGCCCATCCCAGGTGGCAGCCCATGCGCCGCCCGGCTCGGTATGCACGTCGAAGTATCCAATTTTTGGGACAGCTAGCTCGGAGAGCAGCGCTTTCACGGTACCCGCGTGAACGACGAAGACGGCGCGCCCACTCCCCTGGACGCGCTCCGATTTGCACGCCTCCCGAAACGCCGCGATGACGCGGCGGGTGAAATCGCTCTTGCTCTCGCCATGCGGGCAGCGTGTCTCGCACCAGGAGTCTACCCAGGCGTGGTAGCGCGCATCCTCTTTAAGCTCGGCGGCGCTTCGCCCCTCGAAGTCGCCGAAATCCATCTCGCGCAGACCGGGGCACGCCATAAGCTCCGCGTTCGGGAAGAGGATGCGCGCCGTCTGGTCGGTGCGGGCCATGCCGCTCGTGATAACACGGAACACGTCACGATAGCACGCGAGGTCGCGCAAAGCGCGCTCGCCCGCGCTCGACAGGGGCTCGTCGGTGCCCGCCCCGCTGTAGCGATGGTCTTCCGTGCCCGCCGTGGCACCATGGCGCACGAAGACGACTTCCAAAGGCGCGCCCGCGCCCTGCGTCCCTCGAGGCGCATCATCAAGGTTTCCCTTGATGACCTGGGGAATCCCGCACGTCATGCGCACGACGACGTCGGCGCGCGCAGCGAGCGCGCATCCCAGGCGCCCCGCGCGCTCGCGCCATTGGGCGTCTTCCGCACGCATAGGGACGACCCCCGAGCCGACCAAGGACAGAATCACTACGTCGAAGCCGATCAGCCGCTCGAGCGCCCGGTCAGCGTCGAGCGCGCGTACGAGTTCCTCGGCACAGTAAGCGACACGGCCGGCAAAAGCCGCGGGCACGCCGCCCTCCGCAAACTGCGCCGCGTCGACGAAATCGTCCGCCGCGAACCCGAGCTTTTCGCGCACGAAGGTCCTCTTCCCGGAATGCGCGCCACCTACCACGAGCATCATAGGAGCATGCCCCCCGCCACCAGCATGGCAAGCATCGCGAGCTCGGCCCATTGCAGAAACCATCCGGCCAAATCCCCCGTCACCCCGCCGAAGCGGGACAGGGCAACATGACGGTACCACGCGAGCGCCAAAAGCCCCGCCACCGCCATAAGGGCGCCGACGGCCTGAGCGCACGCGACCATCCCTGCAGCCGAAGCCGCAGCGAAAGCGCAAAGCGGCACGACGATCGCCGCGCGCTTCTTAGCAGGCGAGAGCCCCGCGGCCATGCCGTCCGCACGCGCGGCAGGCCAGCATTCAACGGCGAGCGCCGAAAGCGAGCGGGAGAACACGAGCGAGCACAGAAGCGCGAGGAACGCCCCCGCCGTAAGCGGCAGCGCGGTGAACAGGGAAAACTGCAGAATAAGGTACACAACAACACCGATGACCCCGAAGGCGCCCGCCCGCGGGTCGTGCATGATCTCGAGCTTTCGCTCGCGCGGGGCCCAACTTGCAAGCGCATCGGAGGTGTCGCAGAGCCCGTCTAGGTGGATGCCTCCCGTCACCGCCACAGGCAGCGCCACGAGCACGGCCGCGACGATGGTCGCGGGCACGCCGAGCAGGTTCGCAACGTGTCCCCACGCCGTCATGAGGAACCCTTCCGCAAGGCCCACCAGGGGAAACGCGGCAAGCGCATGGGTTGACCCGAAATCGGTCCAGGCCGATTTCGGGACGGGGATGCGCGAGAACGTTCCGAACGCCGCGCCGATTGCCTCTGCTATCTTCACCTTGTAGGTCCTTCACCTTTCATCCACACGGGAATCCCGCATACCACCTCGACTGCGCGGTCGGCCAGCGCCGCCACGCCCGCGTTCACGCGCGCGAGCGCGCGCCTCCATGCCTCGGTCCCCTCATCGTAGCGCATCTCATCGGCGAACACGTCGACGGTGACCACCACCGTATACGCAGCGGCCTGAGCGAGCCGTTCGATGCCTCCGAGTACCTCGCGCGCCGCAGCGTCGGGGTCACGTGGGGACAAGCCGCCTTCCGCGAAAAGCTCGTTCGCAACCAGGTTGCCCACGTCTTCCAAAAGAAGCGTGCAGCCGCGCGGAAGCTCGGGCACTGCGGTGCCCACGTCACGCGTGCGCTCGAGGGTGGAAAACCCCTTGCCCTCGCGCAGCGCCCGATGGCGCGCGATGCGGCGGGTGCCCTCTTCCCCGAAGGGCTCCATCGTTGCCAGGTACACGCGGGGGCCGTCGTGCCCGAGGCACAGAGACTCGGCGTAGGCGCTCTTGCCGCTCGCGGCGGCGCCGATAACGAGCGTCACCGTCATTTCACGGCCTCGAAATGCTCGTAAGCAGCCATGCCAGTCGCCGTGAACGTCTTCCCATCCCGGTATACGCGCAGCGCCGAATCCAGAAGGGGCAGATACGCCATGGCGCCCGCGCCCTCGCCCAAGTGCATGCCTGCGTCGAGGGGTGCCTTTATGCCGAGCTCGAGAAGGAGCTCCTGGCTTGCGGGTTCGCTTGATGCGTGGGTGCCCACGAGGTAGCCCAAGGCGTTGGGGCACAGGCGCGCCGCGCACAGAGCCGCCGTGCAGGATATGACCCCGTCGAGGAGCGCCGGCGCCTTCGAGGCCGCGGCCCCCAGGTAGAAGCCGCAAATCGCCGCGATGTCGAAGCCGCCCACCTTCGAGAGCACGTCGATCGGGTCGGCGGGATCGGGCGAGTTCGCGTCGATAGCGCGCTCGACCACGTCGCGCTTGCGCGCGAGCGAGGCGTCCGAGAGCCCCGCGCCGCGCCCGACGAGGCTCCGCGCGTCCGCCCGGATGAGCACTGCGGCTACCGCCGCCGAGGTGGTCGTGTTGCCGATGCCCATCTCGCCCGCGGCGAGAAGGCGCACGCCGGCGCGGGCAAGCCCGCACGCGACGGCGATTCCGACCTCGATCGCGCGTACGGCCCCATCTCGAGACATAGCGGGGCCGTGCGCGATGTTGCCACTCCCCCGCCGCACGTTCGCGCGCACCATGCGCGCGTCTTCTATGCCCCGGGCCATACCCACGTCGACGGGCACGACCTCGGCACCCGCGAACGCCGCCATGCGGCAGGCGCTCGTGGCCCCCTCGCACATGTTGCGCGCGACGGCTCGCGTCACGTCTTGCCCGCTTTGCGACACGCCTTCGGCAACGATCCCGTTGTCGGAGAAGAATACCGCGAGCGCACGGGGAAACTCGGCCACCTCGGCGCTCCCCTGAGCTGCGGCGATACACGCGACGGCGTCTTCAAAGTCGCCCAATCCCCCCAAGGGGTGCGCGATGGAGTCCCACGCGGCGTACGCGGCGGCGCGGGCGCACTCGTCTGCGGGCTCGATCCGGGAGAGCGTGGCTTCGAGCACGGCGCCCGGCGCCGACGAGAACGCGCGCTCGACTTCCTCGCGGATGCAGGCAAGCGCGGTTTCGGTTGCTTCAGCCATGCCGTCTCCTCTCTGCAAACGACGCTGCGGCAGACGCGAACGCGCGCGCAACGTCGGGGTTCGCAGGATAGTACACATGCGGGAAGCCCGCAACCAGGGACGGGGTGGTCGACATGCACGGCCAGCCCTTGTCGCGCCGGGGCTTCTGCGCCCAGAAGTCGCCGCCCGGGCAGGTGGACTGCCAGTAGTGGAACTCGTGCGCGCGGATGCGTGTGCCGCGCGGCCCGTAGAGCCCGTCGCGTTGGGAAGTGAGCTCCACGTACCCGAAATGGGACAGCCTTCCCCCATTCTCGCTTGCGCCCTCAAGGGCGCCCGCAACAGGCCAGCGCCGCCCCTCGCTATCGGCGATTTCGCGCTGCAGGTACAGAAACCCACCGCATTCGGCGACCGTCGGCATGCCGGATTCCACCGCGCGCCGCACCGCCTCGCGCATCGGCGCGTTCTCGGAGAGCTGCCGCGCATGGAGCTCCGGGTAGCCACCCCCCAGATAGAGGGCGCTTGTCCCCCGGGGCAACTCGCTATCACACAGGGGGCTGAAAAAGGCCAGCTCGCAACCCAGGTCCTCGAGCGCGCGCAGGTTCTCCTCATAGTAGAACGAGAACGCCTCGTCACGCGCAACGGCGACGATGGGCCGCGCTCCCGCGATCGGCTCCAACCGGTAAGGTTCCTCGCGGATATCGGGTGCCGTCGCCGCCATTTCGAGCAAGCGGTCGACGTCAACGCTCTTTTCCACCAGCTCGGCCATCTTGCCGATGCGCGCGGAGAGCTGCTCGACCTCGTCGGCGGTCACAAGCCCCAGATGCCGGCTTTCGAGCGAGAACGCATCGTCGGCGGGGATATTCCCCAAAACCGCGACGCCCGTGTGCTTCTCGATCGCAGGCGCCGCGTAGGCGCAGGCAGCGGCGCTCGTCTTGTTCAGTACGACGCCGCGCACGTTCGCACAAGGCAGGAACTCGGCGATGCCGCGGATTACGGCGGCGAGCGATAAAGACGCCCCGCGCCCGTTCACCACTAAAACGACCGGCGTTTCCGTGTCGCGCGCAACCTGATAGCTGCTCGCGTCGGCCACGCCGGGCGCCATGCCGTCGTAGAAGCCCATGACCCCCTCGAGCACCGCGACATCCGCGCCCGCGGCACCGCGTGCGAGCAGGGCGCGCAGCGTCGGGGCGTCAGTGAAGAAGCCGTCTAAGTTGCCCGAGCACGCACCCACGACGCGGCGATGAAAGAGCGGGTCAATGTAGTCGGGGCCGCATTTGAAGGCCGCGCATGCAAGGCCGCGGCGCGCGAGCGCGCGCAGGAGCGCGCACGTGACGACCGTCTTGCCGCTCCCGCTCGAGGGCGCAGCGACCATGAAGCGCGGGATGGACGTGCTCACCGGGCACCGCCTTCCCCACCTGCGGCGTTGCAGTTAGCAAGCGAGACCACCTCAACGGATGGGTTCCCCTCGACAGAGGGGTTCTCCCCGAAAGGCGACTCAGCAAGCGCGCCGACTTCGGCAAGCTCCTCGGCATCCGCGCTCGCACCGCGCGCACTGACGAGGAACACGGGGTTTTGCGCCTTCATAAGATGGTGCGAGCCTACAGCCTCAGCGCGGGCGGCCGACACCTGGCACGCCTCGAACCCCTTAAAGCGCGAACCCGAGATGAGCGCGCACGCCTCGGTGAGCGTCTCAACGGTGACGCATGGCACGCACAGGCGAACCTGCGAGTTCTTCTCGAGCGCCGCCTCCACGATGGAGGGAAGCTCGCCCGCGCTCCCGCCGACGAACACGGCGTCGGGGACAGGCAGTTTCGCGAGCGCTTCGGGGGCGACACCGGGGACCGCATGCACGTTGCCGCACCCGAATGCATCCGCGTTCTCTCGGATGAGCCGCACGCCGGCCGCGTTGCGCTCGACCGCCCATACCGACCCCGCTCGCGCGACGAGCGCCGCCTCGATCGACACGCTCCCCGTGCCGGCGCCGACATCCCACACGGTGTCGGTCGCGGTAAGGCGCAGCTTCGCGAGCGCGACGGCGCGCACCTCCTGCTTGGTCATGGGAACGTCGCCGCGGATGAAGAGCTCGTCGGGAATGCCCGAGGAAGCGTACGGCCAGCGGGAGCTCGCGGCGCGGGATGCGCCCGCAGAGTCCGCCGCGAAAGAAGCAGCCGCGGGCGCAGACGCGCCGGCCGGCGCCTCGGAGGCTGCGCTAGAGCCCGCAGGCGACCCGGCGCAGCCTGCGAACTCGATAAGCATCACGTTCAAGTCGTCGAACGTCTGACCTGCGATTTCACTTGCGGTCGCGCAGGTGATGCGCTCGTCGGGGTACGACAGGCGCTCGGCCACCGTCACGCGCGCGTCCCCGAAGCCCGCCTGCACAAGCTCGCCCGAAAGCCGCGAGGGGTCTTCCCCGCCCGACGTGGCGAGGAAGAGCTCACCTGCGTGCTCG
>CATWKM010000037.1:0-18752 GCA_958351385.1 uncultured Collinsella sp.
TCAGGGAATTGTAATTGATGGTGAAGGTTCAAAGGTTATTTGCAAAGACTAATTTAAAATTCCAGTTTGCTGTACTCGTTCCTAGCAGGGTTTGGGGCAGACACGCCCCAACAAGAAGCCGTCCCAAAGGGGCAAGAATGGGGACTGCGGACGATTTCTTGGACCGTTACGCGGCCCTTCCCAGCGCGGAGCGGAGCTCGGCCGGCGTGCGGCCACCGAGCGCATCGCTGCACCTCTCCGTATTGTATCGGCCGATCCAGCCCCCGAGCTCCTCGATGAAGCGGGCGGGGGTCCAGTCCGACCAGTCCCTGCCGTGCCAGAACTCCTTCTTGAGCAGGCCGAAGAAGCCCTCCATCGCCGCGTTGTCCGAGCTGCAGCCCTTGGCGGACTGGATTGGCTACACTGATGTGGACAGTTCCGGGAGGGGCGCAAGAGACGGGAGGGCCGTGTACGCGTTCCTGCGCGAGAGCCGCGGGGAGGGGCTGCCTGGGTACGTGCCTGTCAACTCGGTCTACGTCTTTGATGACCGGGTCGTACTCAATATAAACTTCACGGATGATGCCAAAACGGTCACCCGTGAGGAAGTGTTGGGTTCGAGTGCTATGGACAATGTTCCAGTATGCTGGGGTTGAACTCACTTGCGGGAATCACACGATACCCGTGGTGCAGCAGTAGGTCGACAAAAACACCGTTGCCCGCAGTGAGCGTACCGCTGAACGTTCCGTCGTAGATGCGACCCGCGCCGCACGAGGGACTACGATCTTGAAGGATGCACGCAACGATCTCGGACGGCCCGCCCGCCTGCTCGCACATATCGAGCGCACGTTGAGCACCCAGGCGAAACTCGCGATCGACTGAGATGCCCTCGCGGGTGCGGACCTCACCATCCACAATCTCGGACGGCCTGCGCGGCGTGGGCAGGCCGCCAAAGACCTCGGGACACACTAGCAGGACCTCGGTCCCCGTACGTTCGCAAGCCTCGACCAACTCGCGATGGTAATTATCGAGCCCGTTATATTTACAGCTCTCGCCCATCAAACAGGCGCTCACCACGATCTTCATATACATCATCCCCAAACCAAACGCCCCATTTGAGATGGACACTCAAATGGGGCGTTCGACACTGCGCAGCCAGCCTTACTGCTGCTTTGGCATCAGCGGATTCTCGCGCGTGAGAAGATTCATGAACTCCTCGCCCGTGATCGTCTCCTTCTTGTACAGATAACGAGCCAGCTCGTGAAGCTTAAACTTGTTCTCCTTCAGGATCTGCAGAGCGCGATCGTGCGCATCCTCGATCAGCTTGGCCACGATCGCATCCACGCGCTCGGCCGTACCGGGGGCGCAGGTGAGCGACGTGTCCTGGTTGAGGTACGCGTTTTGGACGGTGCCGAGTGCCATCATGCCAAACTCATCGGACATACCAAAGCGCGTCACCATGTTGCGAGCGAGCTTGGTGGCCTGCTCGATATCGTTGGCAGCGCCGGTCGTCATCTCACCAAAGATGAGCTCCTCGGCAGCACGTCCGCCGCAATAGACGGCGAGCTTGTCCAAGACCTCCTGGCGCGTGGTCAGGAAGCGCTCGTCCTCCTCGACCTGCATGGTGTAGCCCAGAGCGCCGCTCGTACGGGGAACGATCGTGATCTTGGTAACCGGTGCCGAGCCCTTCTGGCGTGCGGCAACGATGGCGTGGCCGATCTCGTGGTAGGAGACGACCTGCTTCTCGTGGTCGGACAGCACCGTGGACTTACGCTGCTGGCCGGCGATGACGACCTCCACCGACTCCTCAAAGTCATCCTGAGTCGCGCGTTTGCGACCCTCGCGGACGGCGCGCAGGGCGCCCTCGTTGATGATGTTGGCCAGATCGGCACCCGAAGCACCAGGCGTGGCGCGGGCGATCGCGGTCAGATCGATCGGGGGCTGCGTCTTAACGCTCTTGGCGTGCAGCTCGAGGATGTTCTTGCGGCCGGTCAGGTCGGGCAGCTCAACGGGGATGCGGCGGTCAAAGCGGCCGGGGCGCAGCAGGGCCGGATCAAGGCTGTCGGGACGGTTGGTCGCAGCGAGGACGACGATACCCTTGTGGTTATCGAATCCATCCATCTCGGTCAGCAGCTGATTGAGCGTCTGCTCGCGCTCGTCGTTGCCACTAAAGCCGCCGCCATCGCGCTTCTTACCGATGGTATCGATCTCGTCGATAAAGACGATGCACGGGGCCTTTTCCTTGGCCTGCTTAAACAGGTCGCGAACCTTAGCGGCGCCGCGGCCGACAAACATCTCAACAAACTCAGAACCAGAAATACTAAAGAACGGCACGCCCGCCTCGCCGGCCACAGCCTTGGCGAGCAGGGTTTTACCGGTACCCGGAGGGCCGACAAGGAGAGCGCCGCGTGGCAGTTTGGCGCCGATCTCCTCGTAGCGCTGCGGCTTCTCCAGAAAGTCGACGACCTCCTTGAGGGACTCCTTGGCCTCTTCCTGGCCGGCGACATCCTTAAAGGTCACGCCCACGTCCTTGGAGGCGATCACGCGCGCGCCGGACTTGCCCAGTCCACCGCCGCCAAAACCACCGCCGCCAAAGTTCATCGACGGACCGTCATCACCCATGGCCTTCTTCATGCGGCGGTTGAGCCACCAGCCAATCAGGAAGAAAATCACCATGGGAAGAATGAGGGTGAGCAGGTAGTAGGTCATCAGGCCCGAGTTCTTATCGGGAACGACCGACTCAAGCGAAGCACCGGACTCAAGCACGCGATCGGTAAAGCCCGCGTCATTCGGCACACCGGTCGTCTTGTAGGCGATATTCTCGTCCTCGCCCTTCTTGGTGTAATAAATCGTGTAATCGTCCGTGTTGTACTCGACCTTGTCGACGCTCTTCTTATCGAGCGCTTTGACAAACGTCGAATAATCGGTCTTCGTAATCTGCTGCGTGTGACCGATGTTGGGGAACAGAACGGTCGAGAGCACGAGGTAGACGACGAAGGCGATGAGCACGTAGAGGATCATATTCCGTCTACGTTTATTGTCATCCATCTCCATCTGCTTGAACTCCATCTACTGGGGTTGATAATGTTTTCTAGAATACCCAACCCGGACGGCGATAAACCGACGCCGGGCACGAAAGGACAGAGATGGCATCACTGGGAGTCGGCAAGGTTCAAATCTATACGGGCGACGGCAAGGGTAAAACCACGGCCGCGCTGGGACTGGCGATGCGCGCCACGGGATATGGGCTCGACGTACTCATGCTGCAGTTTGCCAAGAAGCTGCACTGCGCCGAACATGACGCAGCACCTCGATTGGAGCTACGCATCGTACAGGCCGACCGCGACACGCCCGAAGCCTGTGCCACACAGATCATGGAGCTGGCGCGGGAGCAGATTGGCCAGGTCGACGTGCTGATCTTGGATGAGCTGGGAGAAGCCATGCGACGGGGCTTCGTGACGCGCGAAGATGCCGAAGCGTTGATCGCGATGAAACCGACCACCACGGAGCTCGTGCTCACCGGCCGCGGATTGCTGCCCCTCGCCGACCTTGCCGACCTAGTAACCGAAATGCGCCCCGTCAAACACTACTTCGACGAAGGCCTCCTAGCCCGCCAAGGCATCGAATACTAGCCATTGCGGACGTCCCCAATGGCTAGGCAGTGGCGCGGCCTAGCCAGTTGCCGCTGTGATGGTAGACGGTGAACATCGTGGCGGTGATTACCCAGGTTACGGGGTAGACCAGCAGCAGATGCTCGAGCGAGGGGTCGAGCGGCATAATCGCGAACACCCACGCCACGCGGAGCACGACCGTGCCGAATATCGTGAGCATCATAGGCTGGAAGCTCACGCCAGCGCCGCGGATGGAGCCGGACGCGTTTTCGATAATCGAGAAGATCGCGTAGAACGGCGCGATGAAATGAAGAATCGTCGTGGTGTAGGCCGAAATTGCGGCATCGTCGATAAACAGACGCGAAAGCGGGCCCGAGAATACCAGCAGCACGGCAGACAGGCCACCGATAAGCACAAATGAAAGCACGAGCGACGTGTGGTATCCCTTTCGCATGCGATCGTAATTGCGCGCACCAAAGTTCTGCGCCGAGAACGTAGTAATCGACACACCAAGCGCCTCGGTCACCATCCAGATAATGCCGTCCAGGCGACCGGAAAGACCCCAAGCGGTCGTGACATCGGCTCCAAACGAGTTGACCGACACCTGAATCAAAACGTTGGAGATCGAATACGCCGCAGACTGAACGCCCAGCGGCAAACCGCACGAAAGCATGCTCTTGCAAATGCCGCGATCGATACCGAGTTTGGATAGCGACAACCGCCACGCCCCCGGAGCGCGCATCATGCGGATCACAATCATCGTGGCATTGGTGCAGATAGTCAGCGCCACCGCGATGCCGCAGCCCAGCGCTTCCATGTGCAGCACGGCGACAAAGAGAATGTCGAGTGCCACGTTGACGAAGCAGCCGGAGGCAATAATGACCGCCGGACCGCGCGTGTCGCCCACGGCGCGCAACAACGCCGTCCCCATATTGAGCAGCAGCGCCGCAAACATGGCGGCAAAGTAGCAACGGGCATACGCCACACCCTCGGCCAGCAGCTCATGCGGCGTATTCATCAACACAAGCATCGGCTCGACAAACACCATGCCCAGAATGGAAATGACAATGCCGCCCACCAGCGCGAGCGTCATGGCCGTATGGACCGATCGGCTCAAGCGCTCGTCATCGTGCTGACCAAAAAACTGGCCGGTAATAACGGCACATCCAGCACCAACACCGACGCAAAAACCAATGCAGAGCTCCGTGAGCACCATCGTGGCCTGAATGCCACCCAGTGCGAGCTTGCCACCAAACTGACCGACAATATAGGTACCGATAAGCGTGTATGCCTGCTGAAAGAACGAACTAAAGAAGATGGGGACGCACAGCGACAGCAGCTGCTGCCAAATAACGCCCTGCGTTACATCGATAGCCGTAGATTTCTTAGCCACACGCCCTCCCCACCAGCGTACGTCAAACAACAAAACGGCAATTTAAGACCAAAGCCAATACCAGCTTAGCACCGACCGACGTCGGCCGAAACGCCCCGAACCAAAGCCCGGTGCAAAATACCTGCCTAGTGATACAGACCCGGCTGGTAGTGGTACTCGTTGCTCACATGCGGGCACAGCTGCCAAAAGGCAACAGCACTTGCCGCGGCCACGTTGAGTGAATCGACCCCATGCGCCATCGGAATACGCACGGCGCGGTCGCAGCCTGCAATGGTCTTGGCGCCCAAGCCAGCACCCTCGGTGCCCATAAAGATTGCCAGGCGGTCAATCTCCTGGAGCGCGGGATCGTCCAGCGACACCGAATCATCCGTCAACGCCATAGCGGCACACGAAAAGCCGGCATCGTGCAGCGCCGCCAGCCCATCATGCGGCCATACGCGCGCCTCGCTGCCAATGCGCGTCCAGGGCACCTGGAACACCGTGCCCATGCTCACGCGGGCCGAGCGACGGTACAGCGGGTCACAGCAAGTGGGGCTCACCAAAATACCGTCGACGTTCAGCGCAGCCGCCGAGCGGAAAATCGCGCCGACGTTGGTGTGGTCGACAATGCCCTCGAGCACGCACACGCGCACCGGGCGCTCCCCCGCCGCCTCGACGACGCCGCCCAAGAACTCATCAACCGGAATCTGTCGCGGGCGACGAAATGCCGCGAGTGCACCGCGCGTCACGCTAAAGCCCGTCAGCTGCTCCATAAGCTCCATCGAGGCCACGAACACAGGAACCGGACCTGCGCCCTCGCGCACAACAAGCTCCTCAAACAGCGGCATCATCTGATCGAGCCAGCGCTCACCCAAAAGAAAGCTCACCGGCTCGTATCCGGCGCGCACCGCACGCTCGATGACCTTGGCACTCTCGGCGATAAAAATGCCCTTCTGCGGCTCCAGCACACAGCGAAGCTCACGCTCGGTCAGTCGCACGTAGGCATCGAGCCGCTCGTCCTCGAGCGAATCAATTCGCAGCACCTCAACGGCATCAGTCATAGCAGCCAGCCCGCACCCTTCTTTACAGCACATCTATACCAAACGAGGCGACGCTAAGCGCCGCCCCATGCATTCAAACAACCCGATGATACCGTTCACGCCAGACGATTTACGCATCAACGCGACGATACGTCACGAACTCATAATCGACACCCTCATCGCCCTCGCCTGGGGCAATCGTGGCAACACCGTCACGCCGCGCAATCTCCCACGCGGGATCGGCATCCAAATCGGGAAAGTACGTATCCACGTCATGCACGCAATGGTTATGCGTAACCTCGGCCTCCACGCAGTACGGCAAAAACTGACGATACACCTCGCCACCGCCGATCACCCACGCAACGGGTTCATCGGCTACCGCGGTGAGCGCTTCGTCAACGCTATGCACCACGTCGACGCCCTCGGCAGCAAAGCTCTCGTCACGCGTGAGCACGATATTGCGGCGGTTCTTGAGCGGTCGTCCGCCGGGAAAACTCAACAGCGTCTTGCGTCCCATAATGACCGGGCAACCTTTGGTGCACGCCACAAAATGGCGCATGTCGGCACGGTTGGACACCACCATGTCGCCCTCGCACCCAATACCCCAGTCATCGCACACGGCGACAATGGCAGAAAGCTTACACGTCATGCGCGTCACCTACACCGCAATGGGGATGTTCTTGACCTGCGGGCCGTGCTCATAGCCCTCGACGATCAGATCATCGGTCGTAAACGCATAGAAGTCATGCACATCGGGGTTGAGCGTTACCTTGGGCGCGGCAAACTGCGGACGCTCGATAAGCTCGCGGACGATATCGACATGACGGTCGTAAATGTGGGCATCGGCAATCACATGCAGCAGCTCGCCAGCGATCATATCGACCGACTGCGCAACCATCATCAGCAAAATGGCGTACTGGCACACATTCCAGTTGTTCGCGGCCAAAATGTCCTGGCTGCGCTGGTTGAGAATCATGTTGAGCGTCGGTTTGTCATCCTGCGGGCGCTGCGTCACGTTATACGTCACGCTGTAGGCGCACGGATACAGGTGCATCTCGGACAGGTCGCTAAACACGTAGGTATTCGTCATAATGCGGCGGCTGTACGGAGTGTTCTTAAGGTCGTACAGCACGCGATCCATCTGGTCAAAGTCGCCCTCGGCATAATGGCTCTTCTGCCCAATCTGATACCCGTAGGCCTTGCCGATGGAGCCAGTCTCGTCGGCCCACTCATCCCAAATATGGCTGTTGAGATCATGCACGTTATTGGACTTCTTTTGATAGATCCATAGGATCTCATCCATGGCAGATTTGAGGGCCGTACGACGCAGGGTAAGCGCCGGAAACTCCTCACGCAGGTCATAGCGTGCCGTGACACCAAAGTTTTTAATGGTATAGGCAGGGGTGCCATCCTCCCACACCGGGCGGACCTTTTGGCCCTCGGTGGTGGTGCCATGGTCCAGAATATCGCGGCACATGGTTACAAACTGTTGATCAGCCTTGCTCATTGACCCTCCTATCAGTCGCCTACAAGCGAGATTCATTGTAGCCCAGGCACATGCGGCCCCACAGCCCAAACATAAGGCCTCAATTTCTGGCATATGCCAGAAATTCCTTGCGCAAATCTGCACGTTCGCTATTCTATTGTTGACATATGTCAGATAAGGAGGGCGCATGGCAGGAAGACGCGAGAAACTGCGCCGCGTCGGGATCATCCCCGAATACCGCGGCTTTACCCCTGACGGCCTAGCCAGCGGAGACGCCATCGACATGACGATTGACGAACTCGAGGTGCTGCGCCTGTGCGACCTGGAAGGTCTTAACCAAGAGGCAGTCGCACAGCAGATGGGCATCGCCCGCGCCACAGTGGCGGCTATTTGCAGCCGATCGCATCGCAAGGTGGCAAACGCGCTGGTTAATGGTCGGGCGCTCATCATCGAAGGCGGCAATATCGCGTACTCCCCCATCACCACGGCAACGGCCGTATGGCCAGCAAAGGAGGTCGACACCATGAGGGTGGCAACCACGTACGACAACGGCAACATCTTTATGCACTTTGGCCGCAGCGAGCAGTTCAAGATCTACGACATTCAGGATGGCAAGGTACTCAACGAGCAGGTCGTGGGCACCGGCGGCACCGGCCACGGTGCCCTTGCGGGCCTGCTCGCCAACGGCGGCGTGGACACGCTCATCTGCGGCGGCATCGGCGGTGGCGCCATCAACGCGCTTGCCCAAGCCGGCATCACGGTGTACGCAGGAGCTCAGGGCAGCTGCGACGCTTGTGTCGAGGCCCTTATCGCCGGAACGCTCGCACAGAACGGCGAGGCCACGTGCGGCTGCCACGGCCATGACCACGACCACGCCCACGAACATGGCGAGTCCTGCAGCTGCCACGGCCATCACGAGCACGAGGGCCACGAGGACTGCGGCTGCCACTAACGGCACGGCACCGCGAGCTCGGGGCGCGACGCTGAACGCAGCCCAACTATCAAAGCCAACAACAAAGGCCACCCGGTAGCTTCCGAGTGGCCTTTGCCATATCAAGCTGGAATTACAGCCCTATTTCTTATTGCGCATCTGTGCTTCCATCTGGCGCAGCAGCTCCATATCGGACTTGGGACCGCCCGTACCCAGGCCGCCCATGCCGCCCAGACCCATAGCGTCCAGCCCAGGGATATTGGGCATGCGCATCTTCTTGCCCTTCTTGCCCTTTTTGCCCTTCTTGCCGCCGGCCTGTGCCTGATTGGCCATCGTGCGCATGCGGCCCATCATCTTGTTCATCTCGCCCCACTGCTTCATAAGGCTGTTGACCTCGGTGGGGGTCACACCGGCGCCCTTGGCGATACGCGCGCGACGCTGGCCGTTGATGATGGAGGGACGCAGACGCTCCTCCTTGGTCATCGACATGATGATGGCCTCGTTCTTGTCGAAGATGCCCTCGTCCAGGTTACCGCCCATCTGGTTGAGCGCGCGCTGGCCACCGGGGAGCATGCCCAGGATACCCTTCATGCCGCCCATCTTTTTGACGGCTTTCATCTGGTCGAGCATGTCGTTCATGGTGAAGCCCTCGCGCAGCATACGCTCGGCAGCCTCAAGCTGCTCTGCATCGGCTGCCTCCTGGGCCTTCTCGATAATACCTACGACATCACCCATGCCCAAGATGCGCTTGGCCATGCGGTCCGGGTAAAACGGCTCCAGCGAGTCGGGCTTCTCGCCCATGCTCACGAACTTGATGGGCTTGCCGGTCACCTGACGCACCGAAAGTGCGCCACCGCCACGGGCGTCACCGTCGAGCTTGGAGATGATAACACCGTCAAAGTCAGTGCGCTCGGCGAAGGTCGAGACGACGTTGACGATATCCTGGCCGGTCATGGCATCGACGACCATCAGCACCTGATCGGGCTTGACGGCCTTCTTGATGTCCACGGCCTCCTGCATCATTTGCTCGTCGATCTGCAGACGACCGGCGGTATCGACGATGACCACGTCACGCAGATGGTCGACGGCCTCCTGGATGGCGCCCTTGGCGATATCGACCGGGTGCTCGCCGTCACCGCGGAAGACCGGCACGCCGATCTCGCCACCGAGCGTGGCAAGCTGGTCGGCAGCAGCGGGACGGTAGACGTCGCACGCGGCGAGCAGCGGCGAGCGGCCCTGCTTCTTGAGCAGGTAGGCAAGCTTTACGGCAGCCGTGGTCTTACCGGAGCCCTGCAGGCCCACGAGCATGATGACATTAGGAATGCGGTTACTAAAAACGAGCTTGCTCTCGGTGGAGCCGAGCATCTCGGTGAGCTCGTCGAGCACGATCTTGACGACGTTTTGCGCCGGCGACAGCGACTCCATGACCTCGGCGGTCATGCAGCGCTCCTTGGTCTTAGCAACGAACTCCTTGACGACCTTAAAGTTAACGTCGGCCTCGAGCAGCGCCATGCGAATGTCGCGCATGGCCGAAGTGATATCGGCCTCGGTCAGTTTACCCTTGCCGCGCAAGCGGTCAAATGTGTCGTTGAGGCGATCGCTCAGAGAATCAAACACTAGTCACTCCTTAATTGGACTCGCCCACCAGGGCGCGGCAGAAATCTTTGGCGTTAAACTCCTGCAGGTCATCGACCTGCTCGCCCACGCCGATGCGCAGGATCGGGAGCTTGAGCTTCTCGGCCACGGCCATGGCAATACCGCCCTTAGCCGTGCCGTCGAGCTTAGTCATGATAATACCGTCCAGGCCCAGCGCCTCGTTAAACTCGAGCGCCTGGTTCAGACCGTTCTGGCCAGTGGCGGCATCGATCACAAGCACGACCGAGACCGGCATGGGACCGGCGGCCATATTTGCGGCGCGCTTACGCGTCACGTTGACCACCTTGGCGAGCTCGCGCATGAGCTCGGGGCTCGTGTGCAGACGACCGGCGGTATCAATGAGCACCAGGTCGCTGCCGCGCTTATCGGCCTCGTCGAGCACGTCATAGCACACGCTCGCCGGATCGGAGCCGCGGTCACGCTTGATGACGGGCACGCCGGCACGCTGGCCCCACACATCGAGCTGCTCGATGGCGGCGGCGCGGAAGGTGTCGGCCGAACCGATCACCACGTTCTTGCCACGGGCGGCCATGGCGCTCGCAATCTTGCCGACCGTCGTGGTCTTGCCGGCACCGTTGATGCCGACAAACAGCACGCAGCTCGGCGTGTCGGAAAACGGATCGCGCTCAACAGGCACAAAATGGCCCTCGAGCTGCTCGGCCAGGGCGCGGCGAAGCTGCGGGGCGGTCTTGAGGTTCTTCTTGGCGGCGGCGTCGCGCAGGTCATCGGAGACCTGAATAGCGACCTCGGCACCCATGTCACCCATGACGAGGGTGTCCTCAAGGTCCTCCCAAAAATCCTCGTCGACCTCGCCACCAAAGTAGAAGACCTCGTTGAGGGCCTCGCGACTGCGCTCAAGTCCGCGCGAGAGAGCGTCAAAGAATCCCATTATGCATTCACGACCTTTCCGGTTTCGCGATCGAGTTTTTGCGAGACGACGCGGCTGACGCCGTCGGCTTGCATCGAGACGCCATAGAGAACGTCAGCGTCCTCCATAGTACGGCGCTGATGCGAAATGACCAAGAGCTGTGTATCGGAACGCAGCACATCGAGGGCTCCGATGAGCTTGGACAGGTTGGCGTCATCAAGCGCCGCCTCGACCTCGTCCAGCACATAGAACGGCACCGTGCGCGTGCGGTACACGGCAAAGAGCAGGGCGAGCGCCGTCAGACTCTTCTCGCCACCCGACATGAGCATCATCTTGGTAATGCGCTTGCCGCGCGGCTGCGCCACAACCTCAATGCCCGTCTCGGCAGGATGCTCGGGATCGGTCATCTCAAGATGAGCCTGGCCACCCGGGAACAGCATGGCGAAGATCTCGCGGAAGTTCGCGTCGACCTTCTCAAACGTCACCAGAAACGCCTTGCGCATCTTGCGATCAATGGCCACCGTGATCTTGGTGAGCGCCTTGCGCGCGCTCTCCAGATCGGCCAGCTGCTCCTCGATGTAGTCGGCGCGGCGCTTGAGCTGCTCGTACTCCTCCATGGCAACCTGGTTCACGGGGCCCAGATTGTTGATCTGGCGCACAAGCTGGTTGAGCTCGCGCTCGGCGGCATCGCGATCGGTGGGCGCCGGCAGCATGAGCGCTTCCTCGAGCACCGTGGTACCGTCGGCGGTAATGGCCTTGATGGCCGTCTCTACCTGCACCTCGAGCTTGCCGCGCGCAACCTTGAACTCATTTTGCGTCGCCGTGGCGGCATCAACCCGCTCCTTGGCACGGGAGACGTCGGCCTTGGCATCCTCGATGGTCTTCTTGAGCGAAGCGGAGTCCGCCTCTTCCAGAGAGGCCTGGTCACGCAGGCGCGCTGCCCAATCCGAAGCGCGTTCCAACAGGGCAGAATAGCGTTCGTGCATGGGGTCGACGCGCAGGCGCAGCAGCTCGAGCGAGCGCGAGGCCTGGCGTGTTCCGCGGATACGACGGTCGATACCCTCAAGGCGATGCTCAAGATCGGGCACGCGGCCCTTCAGCGAACGCAGGCGCTCGCTCGTCTGAGCCAGGCGCACCTTAGCGTCGGCGAGCTTACCGGCGGCCTCGGAGTCATCGCGCCGAACGCGATCGAGATCGTCGTTGGCCTCGGCAATCTGCAAGCCCAAGTCACTCGCCTGCGCACGGGCCTCGTCACGTGAACGGGTAAGTTCATCCACGCGCGGACGTGCGGCACGTACGGCCTCGGCAGCCTGCTCGCGGCGCTTGGAAATCCGTACCCGCTCGACCTCGGCATTGTTGGCACTCTGCTCCAGGCGGCCGATCTCGGACAGCAGGGAGCGACGCTCGCCCTCAAGGCGGGCAATCTCGCCGGCAGCATCGCCCTCGGCAGCATGGGCCTCCTCAACGGCAGTATTGGCCTCGACGACCTGATCCGAAACATGCTCAAACACGGCAGCGAGATCGGGCTCCAGGCCTTCCAGCTCGCGGATACGACGTTTACGCTCCAAGGCACCCGAAGCCTCGCCGGCATCAAGCCCCACGCGAACCAGGCCGCCACAGCTCACGCGGGCACCATCGGGCGTCACGTAGGTCACACCGTCAACGACGGGCGCGGCCAGCGCGGTGGCCAAATCATCGACCACGTAATAGCCGCCGAGCAGTGCCTCGACAACCGGACCATAACCGGCGCGCACGGACAGGCGGTCAACAAGACGGGTACCGGCGGCACCCTCGGCGGCCGCAGAGCCACTCACGCCGCGCGCCACCAGCAGCGCCTCGCCCGAGGCCTTCTTCTGATCCAGGGCAGCGCGACCGGCGCGCTCAAGCGTAGCGGCGTCATCAAACAAAAGGGCATCAATATCGCCGGCAAGCAGCTGCTCGACCAAGCCCTCGAGCTCACGCGGTGCCTCGAGCACATCGCCCAGACGGCCCGAAACATCGTCGCCCAGCGCGCCCACCAGACGGCTTACGAGCGGCGAGCTATCAGCCATGCGGGCATCGAGTTTCTTTTGGCTGGCAAGCTCCGAGCGAACCTCAGACAGCTTGTTGCGCGCCTCGCTCTCGCGGGCACGCAGGTCCTTGAGGGCAGCGCGCGCCGTCTCGGTGGCCTCGCGCGCATCAATCTGGGCCTGACGAGCCGCCTCAAGGGCGCTCTCAAGCTCCTCAGCACGGTCGCGACGGCTATCAAGCGATGCCGTGACTTCCTCGAGCTGCTCGTCGATCTGCTCCAGGCGTGAGGCGTACATGTTGTCCTCGACCTCGGCGTTGCTCAGCGAGTCCTTCACCTTGGCGAGTTCGAGCGCCGCGTTATCGGCCACACGCTGCACATCGCGTTGCTCACGCGTAAGCTGCGAAATCTGATTGTCGAGCGCCACGCGCCGCTCGTGGAGCTGAGCGGCGGCAGGACCAGCGGCGTCAACGTCCTCCTGGGCCTGCATGTGCGCGCCGGTCACTTCCTCAAGCTGCGCACGCGCGTCCTCGAGCTCCTCTACCACGCGACGACGCTGATGCTCGGAGCTCGAGATCTGGCCGCGCATGTCGGACAGGCGCGACACCATGTTGTGGCCCTTTTCCTCGAGCAGGCGCATATCGGAGTTAATGCGGCCGACCACGTCTTGCATATGGCGGCGCTGCTCGCCCAGATCGCCCACAAACAGGCCCTTTTCCTCGAGCATGACCTGGAGCTTCTCGAGCTCGCGTTCCTTTTCGCCCAAGCGGTACTGCGCAAGCTCCAGCTCGGCGGCACCTTCCTTGGAGCGGCTCTCCAAGTCGTTCCACTGCGACTGCAGCGAACGCAGCTCGTCGACGGCTAGCATCTGCGTAAGCTCGTTCGCGCGCGAGGACAGCTCTTTGTACTTGCGCGCACGATCGACCTGACGCTCCAGAGGTCGCAGCTGACGGGCGATTTCCTTATTGATGTCGCGGGCACGCGTCAGGTGCTCGTCCATCGACTTAATCTTTTTGAGCGCACGCTCCTTGCGGCGTTTGTGCTTGGAAATGCCGGCGGCCTCCTCGATGAGGGCGCGGCGCTCCTCGGGGCGGCTCTGCAAAATGGCGTCGAGCTTGCCCTGGCTGATGATGGAATGCGTATCCTTGCCCAAGCCCGAATCGTGCAGGATGTCCTGAATGTCCATCAGGCGGCACGGACTCGAGTTGATGAGGTACTCGCTTTCGCCCGAGCGATACATACGACGGGTGATGGCGACCTCGTCAAAGTCGACGGGCAGCATATGGTCCGAGTTATCGAGCACCAGCGTGACCTCGGCGACACCCACCGGCTTGCGCGCTGACGAGCCCGAGAAGATGACATCCTCCATGGCCTGGCCGCGCAGCTGCTTGGCGCTCTGCTCGCCCAGGACCCACAGAATCGAGTCAGAGATGTTCGATTTTCCCGAGCCGTTGGGACCGACGATGACGGTCAGGCCCGGCTCAAACGTCATATGGGCGCGGTCGGCAAACGACTTGAACCCTTTGAGCGTGAGGGACTTGAGATACACGGTTCCTCGCTTAAACAGGCTTCTTGTTGAGAATCACGCCGTTGGTGGTGTAGCCCATGCGGTCAAGTGCCTCGAGTGCAGCGGCTCCCTCGGCTTCCTTCTTTGAGGAGCCGGAGCCGCGACCCTGGCGAATACCATCGATCAACACCACGGCGGTAAAGGTGGGCGCATGCGCAGGGCCCTCGGAGCCGACCAGCTTGTACGCGGGAGGCTCGTGGCCGTCGGCCTGCACGCACTCCTGCAAATACGACTTGGGGTTCGCAGGGTGCTCGGCACGCTCGGATGCCAAATGTGGCTTAAGCGTACGGTGGATAAACTCCGCCGCGGCATCCCAGCCGGCGTCCAGATACAGCGCGCCCACGAGCGACTCGTAGACGTTCTCGAGCGCCGAGTGCAGGCCGCGCGCGCCGGTACCGGTCTCGGAGGCACCAAAGATGATGATGTCATCGATACCCAGCTCGTGCGACACCTCGGACAGCGTGGCGCCCGAGACAAGGGACACCTTCAGGCGCGTGAGCTTGCCCTCGTCAAACTCCGGATAGGACACAAACAGGGAGCGTGCGACAACGGCGCCCAAAATGGAATCACCCAAGAACTCAAGGCGCTCGTAGCTTGCCGAGACTGGCTGGCCTTCGACGGCCGAAGGATGCGTAAGGGCCGCGCGCAGCAGCACCTTGTCATTGAACTCGTGGCCCAGAATCTCCTGGGCGCGCGCAAGTCGTTCGGATAAAGCCAAGACCTAAGCCTCCCTGGCGTTTTCGATCGCGTCGACGGCGTCGGCGACAGAGTTGAGCGAGAGCAGGGTCTCGTCATCGATCTCGAGATTGAACTCGTCCTCGATAGCCGTAACCAGTTGCAGGCGCTCGAGCGAGTTGGCATCGAGGTCGTCAAAGGTGGTCTCATCGCTAATTTCGGCAACATCGACGCCCAGAACGTCAGCAGCGACCTCGGCGATCTTGTCGAAGATTTCGGAGCGGTCCATAGCGCTTCCTCTCATAGTGCATGAATACCAAAAGAATGGTACCGCCCGG
Organism: uncultured Collinsella sp.; assembly: GCA_958351385.1. Taxonomy (GTDB): domain Bacteria; phylum Actinomycetota; class Coriobacteriia; order Coriobacteriales; family Coriobacteriaceae; genus Collinsella. Next base: position 15,529 of record CATWKM010000037.1, read on the forward strand.
GCGGTACCAAGACACGGTTCTGATTCTACCCCACGAAGCAGGCCGCGAGGCACATAACAGCGCTCTAACTCGCTCTTACAAAACGATGCCGTCCATGGAGTTGGCGACGTTCTCGACCAGCCCCGCGCGCACGGCTTCGGCCGCCGCAAGCGTACCGTTTTTAACAGCCTCGACCGAGGTGGCGCCATGGCCGATCAGGACCACGCCACGCAGGCCCAAAAGAATCGCGCCGCCCTTGGCATCACCAGAGAGCTTGGCCTTAATCTCGCGCATCTGCTTTTTGATGAGCAGCGCGGCGATCTTGGTGCCGAGCGAGGCCATAAAGGCGCCCTTGAGCTCCTGCAGCAAAAACTTGGCAGCGCCCTCGGTAGCCTTGAGAGCGATATTGCCCGACATGCCGTCGGCAACAACGACATCGAAATTGCCCGAGGTGAGGTCGGTGCCTTCGCAGTTGCCCACAAAGCCCGGAACTGCGGCCTTCATAGCAGGGAAGCAGGCCTTGGTAAAGTTAGAACCCTTCTCGTCCTCGGTGCCGTTACCAAGCAGGCCCACGCGAGGATGTTCGATGCCCAGGACGACGCGGGCATAGGCGCTACCCATCTGGGCAAAACGCACCATGTCATCGACCTCGACATCGGGGTTGGCGCCCATATCGCACAGCACCGTCAGACCGCCGGCGCGATTGGGCAACGCATTGGTCAGACAGGGGCGCACCGGCTGCTTCTTGCCTTCGGCCTGATACCTAAACGGCGTCACGTATGCGGTAGCAGCGGCGGTCATGGCGCCGGTGGAGCCGGCGGAGAAGAACGCGTCCGCGTTGCCCTTTTTGATGGCGCGGCAGGCAAGCACGATCGAGGACTTGCGCTTGGTCATCACGGCGCGAATAGGATCGTCATCCATGGCGATGACGTCAGGGGCTTCCAGAGCCTCCACACGTGCATGGGCCGCGGCAAAGGGATTGACGATTTCGGCGGGGCCAACTGCCAAGACCTCGATATCGGGATCGGCGGCAAGTGCGGCCTCGATACCATCGAGAACAACCTGAGGCTTCTCGTCTCCGCCCACAACGTCTACACAAACGCGAACGTTACTCATATACATGCTCCTTATACAAAAATGGCCGACTCATTGAGCCGGCCATTGTGGTTCCATTTGGAACGGCATCGCATCCAGAGTATACCGTTACTCGGTAACGATAACCTCGCGGTCCTTGTAGAAACCGCAGCTGGGGCACACGTGGTGCGGAAACTTGACAGCGCCGCAACGGGGGCACGTGGACTGAGCCGCAGCCGAGATCTTCATGTTGGCGGAACGACGGGTGTGAGTGCGGATACGACCCTGCTTTTGTTTAGGTACGGGCATAGTGACCTTCCTTATGAACTATCCAGTGTGGCGATTACGCGCAAGTAGCGATACTACCACAGTTTTACTCATCGAGCTTGAGATTCTTCAATGCTGCAAATGGATTTTCCGTGGCAGCAGCCCATTCTGCCTCTGCCTGGGCGGCGCAATCGCATTGCTCGACGTTGAGATTGCAACCGCAAGTGGGACACAGACCGCGGCAATCGGGCTTGCAGAGCACCACAAACGGCGTGTCCATAACGACCGCGTCATTGATGGGCTCACCCAGATCGACGATGCGGTCCTCACCCAGGAGCTCGTAGCCGTCCTCGTAGGCCTCGGGATCCTCGGGCTCCTCAAAGAGGTAGAACTCCTCGATCTCGCCGGCGATATCAAACGAGGCGGGCTCCAGGCAACGGTCGCACTCGCCGGTGGCGTGCGCGCGGACCATGCCCGTGAGCAAGACACCGGTACCGGCATTGGTAAAGACAACGTCGTAGTCGATGCCGTCCTGTAGCTGGTACTCCTTCTCGCCCACCATGTAGGTGGCGACATCGACCTTACCGGCCAGCGGATACGAATCACCAGGAAACTCGAGCTGCTCGGAAAGATCGACGGTAACGCTCGGGAACTCAGCCATTACCACTGACCATTCTGTTGGGCGGCACCCTCGTTGAGCTGCTGACGGCAACGGGTAACGGTGCCGGTCAGGCTCTTGAGGTTCTCCTCCAGGTGCGTAAAGACCTGCTCCGCGTAGTCCTCGGCAGCATAACGCGTCTCACGCTCGTACTGCTGGGCACGATCGCGGATGTCGTCGGCCTGCTGCTGTGCTAAGCGGACGATCTCCTGCTCACCAGCAATGGTGAGGGCCTGCTGCTGAGCGTCGGCGATGATGCAATCGGCCTGAGCGGCGGCGGAAGCCATAAGCTCCTCGCGCTCCTTAAGGATACGGCGGGACTTCTGCCACTCCTCGGGATAGCTCATGCGGATCTCGTCGAGGATGTTGAAGAACACGTCGGCGTCGATGACCTTGAACTGAGCGTTCTTGCCGAAAGGCGGCTTGGCTTCCTCGATCAGCCCTTCGAGCTCATCGACCAAGCTGACGATCCTATCGCCAGGAAAATTCTCGCCCGGCATCCGGTCTCCTTTCATAGGTAACATATCATCGTGCTAGTTTACCACATGCCACCAGGCAATAAAAAACGTCACGAAAAGCGATGTCTGAGCGCTTCGACCACGTTGGGCGGGACAAACGTCGATACATCGCTGCCGAGCGAGGCGATCTGGCGAACGACCGAGCTCGAGATATAGCCGTACTGCGGCGCACTCATGACAAAGATAGACTCCAGCTCGTTATCCAAGCGATAGTTGAGGTCGGCCTGCTGCAGCTCGTACTCAAAGTCGGTCATGGCGCGCAGGCCCTTGACCACGGCCCCCGCCCCCTGCTCGCGAGCGAAGTCGACCAAGAGGCCGGTAAAGGGCAGGACCTCGACGCCGTCGAGGTCACCGAGCGCCTCGCGGGCCAGCGCCACGCGCTCATCGAGCATAAACGTGGTGCCCACACCGTTTTTACCCTGCGACTCGGCAACAGCGACGATCACGCTGGGAAAGATGCGGCGGGCACGGCGGATGACGTCGATATGGCCAAATGTGATGGGATCGAAGGTGCCCGGGACAATCACGCGGTTGATAGTGTCATTCATGGGCGTCCTCCGTGGGTGCGTCGCTATCGATACCATCATCCTCGCCGTTGCCGACCCAACGAAGCAGGTCGACCGAGGTAATGCCGTAGCGCTTCTCGCGCACGATCTCAAAGCCTGCCGGATGCGCGCCCGCATCGGCGGCGGCATGCTCAAACAGGGCATAAGCGCCAGGTGCAAGCA
>CATWKM010000038.1:0-18593 GCA_958351385.1 uncultured Collinsella sp.
GCCGGGTCCAACTGCTGTATGTAGCGGGGCCCGCGGGTGCCGAGGGTGCCGCCGATGCCGCGGGGCGAACGGGCAAGGGAATTATCGCCCGTGCGTCAAACGACCTGTGCCGCCACTACGCTGCTCGCGAGGACGTTCAAACCAAGATCCTGCGCGTGCCGTTCCTGTATACCGCGTCTGCCGCACTGGAGGACCCGTTTTTGGTGCCGCTGTTCGACGCATGCTCAACCGGATCGGTCGCTCTGCAGGGCGCGCAGGATGCGGCGTTTCCCCTGCTGTGTGCGGAGGAGCTTGCGGTGCTGGTACGCCGTATCTTCGACAGCTGGGATGGTAACTTTGAGACGCTCGACGTTGCCGATGCCTTCCATCACACGCCAGGTGAGGTGGGCGAGGCCCTCAAGGCGCTGTTCCCAGGGCTTGCCGTTGCCTATGGCGATTCTGCCGGCTACGCCCTGCCCACGGACGATACCGTTCGCGTGCGCTATGGCTGGTTTCAGCGCTACGACTTGCTGCGCGACCTCTCGACCATTCAAGCGCGTTGGGATGCTGGTCGCGCAAAGAAGGTCAACCCTTTGCGCGCCGCCATCGACCGCATCCAGCTGCGCACGCTGCCTATTAAATGCCTGGAGACGGGCGTTGCCTGGGTCCTGTTCGAGGCGCTGGAGCATCTGTTCTCCCAATCGGCCCAGCTCAACGTGCTCGACTATCGTCTGCTCTATGTGGTCCTGATTGGCACGCTCTACGGGCTCGACTTTGGCCTGGTCGCCGCACTGTTGGCGTCGATTGGTCTGGCGGTGAGCTACTTTACCCAGTATGGCTATACCTTCCAGGGCCTGTTCTACGAGCCGTCCAACTGGCTTCCGTTTATTGCGTACTTTGTGGTGGGTGCCGTGTGCGGCTATGTACAGCTGCGCAACAGCGAGGCCATTAAGGCGGAGCGTGACGAGAACGAGCTTGTGCGAAACCGCAACACGTTCCTAACGCGGCTCTATCACGACGCGATTGAGGACAAGCGTGCCTATAAGCAACAGATTGTGGGGCGCCACGACAGTTTTGGCAAAATCTTTGCTGTGACACAGGAGCTCGACGTGCTCAACCCGCGTGATATATACCGCAAGTGCTGCGAGCTGCTGGGCGAGATTCTCGAGAACGATTCGGTGACGATCTACCATGTTTCGGGCGGGGCATTTGCGCGCCTGGTAGCGGCGAGCCCGGCGATTTCCAGCGATGTACCGCGCTCGCTCTCGCTCGATGACCTTGCGCCCGTGCTCCAAGGTGCGATCTCGGGTTTGTGGGTGAACCGCGCGCTGACGTCGGGGCTTCCGATGTTTGGCTATGCGATTGAGCGCGATGGAGCTCAAGCCGTATTGATCTTTGTGCGTCACGTGGCCGAAAGCCAAATGACCCTGTACTACCAAAACCTGTTCCGCATCCTGTGTGGGCTGGTGGAAAGCGCGCTGGGACGCGCCTTCGATTACGAGGCCGTGGCGCAGGATAAGCGCTGCGTTGCCGGCACGTGCGTTCTCAGCCACGATGCCTTTGGCCAGGAACTCGCCGCCGAGCAGGCGCTTGCGGACAATAAGATGGGGAGCTTCTTGCTCTTGCGCGTGGTGCCGGGCATGGAGCCTGTTGGTGAGCTGGTCGGCGCCATTGGTTCGGCGATTCGCGAGAGTGACGCTGCGGGCCTGGTCGATGGAGACACACTTTACCTGCTCATGCGTCAGGCGACCGAGGCCGACCTACCCGTTATTTGTGCGCGCTTGGCCGCCAAGCACATTACGGTGGAACCCGTCGGCAGCGAGGATGTAGTGGCCCTGCTGCAGCGCATTGCGCCCGCTGGCAACGGTGAGGGGGAGACCGCTTGATCTCGCTTGTCGTTGCTGCCGTACTGCTGTTACTTCATGCGCTGGTTTGTCTGGTGCTGTGGACACTTATGAAACTGGGCTTGCTGCCGGTTCGAGGGCACATGCTTGCCGTGATGGTGCTCGTTCCGCTGTGGGGTCCTTTGCTCGTGGTACTACTCTCGGTGCGTAGCGCGGTGTTCGGTGACGACCTTAAGGACGCCACGCTGGAGACACTGCGCATTAACGACGACATGCATCGCAGTATGCTCGTGCAAGGACGCGAGGGCGATGATGGCGTGGTGCCGCTCGAGGAAGCACTGATTGTCAACGACCCGGGCGACCGCCGCCGTCTGATGCTTTCCATGCTTACCGAGGATCCGGATGCGTACCTCGCACAGTTGCAGGCAGCAAAACTCAACGACGATGTTGAGGTCGCGCACTATGCCGCGACGGCGGTGGCGCAGATCTCCAAGGAGTCCGACCTTAAGCTGCAGCAGTTGGAGCGCGCGTTTAAGACCGATCCCAGCTCGCATAACCTGGATGCGTATTGTGACTTTTTGGGCGCCTATCTGGACTCGGGTTTGGCAGAGGGCCGCGTGGCACAGATTCAGCGTCAGCAGTATGTACGCTTGCTCGCGCGTCGTTGCGAACGCGAGGACGGGCCGGCGTTGCGCATCCGCTATGCCACGGCGCTGGCCGATGCCGGCGAGATCGATAAGGCGGAGGACGTCGCGAGCCAGTTGGTGATCGATGCGTCAGACGAACAGGGCGTGTGGATGCTCTGCCTGCGCTTGGCTGTGATGCGCCGCGATGGGCAGGCGGTACGGCGCGTAATCGATGCGATCGACAAGCAGCATGTGTATTTGAATAACGAAAATCGCGAGAGGCTGGCATTTTGGCGCGAAGGAGAGGAGGCCCGATGAGCGTGGTGCAGCATATCCGCGACCGTGCGGGCCATTTTCGCTGGATGGGGCTGCTTGTGGTGTGGGCGGTCTTTATTGCCATGGCGGCCGTGCTGCTGGTGGAGCGCGCCGGCGTGCAGTACAGTGCGGGCCAGCATAAGCTGGGGATGCTTGCCGCCAACGATGCGGTTCCGGCCTCCTCGGCAATATTTGGCCAAAAGCCCACGTGCCTGGTCATTACCGATTCCGATCAAGCTGGCGTCGAGGACGTAAAGGAGCAGTTCGACCAGATTCTGCTCGACATGAAGATCGCGCACCGCGACGTGGACCTTGCGCTGGACGGCGCGGATGCCATTCCCTCGCTGACCTCCTACGATCGCGTGATTTTGCTCATGCCGTCGCTCGATGGGCTCGGTACGCACCTGAGCGACATTATGAGTTGGGTGAGTGCCGGCGGTTCGCTTATGCTCGCCATGCCGCCGGATAACTCGGGCTATCTGCAAGTGATTGCTCCCAAGCTTGGCATTGAATCTGCCGGATATGACTATGTAAAAGCCGAAAGCATTGTGCCGAGCGAGGACTTTATGCTGGGCGGGGGAGAGCGCTACGAGCTCTCGGACCCCTTTGATTCGTCGCTTTCGGTTTCGCTGCGCGAGACGGCTCGTGTGTGGGCTAAGACCGGCGATGCGGGCGCCCCGCTCATTTGGTCGAATGACTGCGGTAGCGGTCGCACCGTGGTGTGCAATATCGGTATCTATGACAAGGTCATGCGCGGTTTTTACGCCGCGGCGATCAGCCTTCTGGGCAATGCCACGGCCTATCCGGTCATCAACAGCGCCGTCTTCTATCTGGACGACTTTCCCAGCCCCGTGCCCTCGGGCGACGGCACCTACATCAAGCGCGACTACGGGCTTTCTATCGCCGACTTTTATGCCAAGGTCTGGTGGCCCGATCTGCAAAAGCTCGCGCAAAAATATGGCGTTCGCTTTACCGGCGTGATGATCGAAAACTACGAGGACGCGGTCAACCAGACCGAGCCCGCGCGCCAGGCCGATACCACGCAGTTCCGCTACTTTGGCGGCATGCTGCTGCAGATGGGCGGAGAGCTGGGTTTCCACGGCTACAACCATCAGCCGCTGGCGCTCTGGGATACCGACTATGGCACACTGTACGACTACAAGACGTGGAAGAACAAGGAGACGCTCGTCGCATCGCTCAACGAGCTTATAGCCTTCCAGGACGAGGTACTGCCCAACGCGCACGGCTCGGTCTATGTGCCACCGTCGAATATCCTTTCGGCCCGTGCGCGCAAGCTTATTGGCACCGACGTTCCGCGCATTAAGACCATCGCCAGTACGTATTTTGAGGATGGCACCGACTTGCCCTATGTGCAGGAGTTTGGCGTGGCGAGCGATGGCATTGTGGAGCAGCCACGTATTGTCTCGGGCGGCATGGTCAACGATTCCTATATGCGTCTGGCAGCCGTGTCAGAGCTCAACATGCACTACGTGAGTACGCACTTTATGCATCCGGACGACCTACTGGATCCCGGTCGCGGAGCCAAGGAGGGCTGGGAGGTCTACAAGGGCGGTCTGACCAACTACCTGGAGTGGCTTACCAAGTCTGCGCCCGACCTGCGGCGCCAGACCGGTTCGGAATGCTCGGGCGCCATCCAGCGCTTTTCGTCCGTGACGGTGAGCGTGGATACAGACGCGAATGCCTGGACGCTCAGCCTGGGCAATTTCCACGACGAGGCTTGGCTCATGTTCCGCGCCAACAACGGCGAGCCGGGTGCAGTCACGGGTGGCGAGATTACGCATCTGACGGGCGATCTGTACCTGGTTAAAGCCACGGACAAGACGGTGACCATTGCACGCAAGGAGGGTGGCGACAAATGAGAATCTGTTTGGTACTCGAGGGTTGCTACCCCTATGTGCACGGCGGCGTATCTACCTGGATGCATGGCTACATACAGGCCATGCCCGAGCACGAGTTTGTGCTGTGGGTGATTGGCGCGCATGCTGCCGACCGCGGCAAGTTTGTCTACGAGCTGCCCGGCAACGTGGTCGAGGTGCACGAGGTATTTCTGGATGACGCCCTGCGGCTTTCGGGCGAGCAAGAAGAGGCCGACTTTAACGACCGCGAGCGCGAGGCGCTGCGCCGCCTGGTGTCGCTTTCTAATCCGGACTGGGACGTGCTATTTGATATCTTCCAGCGCCGTCGCGTGCATCCGCTATCGTTTTTGCAGAGCCGCACGTTTATGGATATCTTTCGCGACGTGTGCCTGGCCGAGTACCCATACACGCCCTTTGCCGATGCATTCCACACCATGCGCTCCATGCTGCTGCCCGTGCTCTACCTTCTGGGCAGCGAGGTGCCGGTGGCCGATGTGTACCACGCCATCTCGACCGGCTACGGCGGCCTGCTCGCCTGTCTGGGCTCAAGCGTTCACCAGGCTCCGGTGCTGCTGACCGAGCACGGCATTTATACCCGCGAGCGCGAGGAAGAGATCATTCGTGCCGACTGGGTCGTGCCGTCGTTTAAGGACCGCTGGATCCGCTTTTTCTACCTGCTTTCGGAGGAGATCTACCGTCGCGCCTTCCGCGTGACCAGTTTGTTCCATAACGCCCGTAAGACGCAGATCGACATGGGCTGCGATGCGGACAAGTGCCTGGTCATCCCCAACGGCATCCAGTTCGATCGCTTTAAGGACATTCCCTTAAAGCCCGATGACGGCTGGGTGGATATTGGCGCGGTGGTGCGCCTGGCGCCCATCAAGGACGTCAAGACCATGATCTATGCCTTCTTTGAACTGCACGAGCGCCTGCCTAAGGTGCGCCTGCACATTATGGGCGGCGTGGACGACGAGGAGTACGGTGCCGAGTGTCACGCGCTGGTCGATACCCTGGGCGTGCGCGATCTGATCTTTACCGGGCGCGTCAACGTGGTCGAGTACATGGAAAAGCTCGACTTTACCATTTTGACGAGCATCTCCGAGGGCCAGCCGCTCAGCGTGCTGGAGTCGCTTGCAGCGCGCCGTCCCTGCGTGACGACCGAGGTGGGCTGCTGCCGCGAGCTGCTCGAAGGCGCCCCGGGCGACGACTTTGGCGTGGCGGGTTTTGTGACGCCGCCCATGTATCGCAAGGGCTTGGCCGATTCCATGGAGCGCATGTGCACAAGCCGCGCCCGTCGCATTGAGATGGGGGAGCGTGGCCAGCGTCGCGTTGCCACGTACTTTTTGCACGAGCAGATGCTCGCCAACTATCGCGCGCTGTACGACGTGACGGCGCGTGCGTTTGACCTGCCCAGAGAGGGGGAGTAGCCGGTGGCTGGAATCGGTTTTGAGCTCAAACGCCTATTTAGGCGCAAGGGTCTGTTTGCCACGATGCGCGCCTATGGCTACGCTGGCATTGTGTGCACGGGCCCCATGCTGCTGGGCGTGCTACTCCAGGTGGGTATCTTGGTGCTGTGCGGTCTGTGGGGCGTGGGGCGCGCCAACCAGGATCTGCTGGTGTGCATGGTGACCTATACACTGCTGGCCTCGCTTACGCTCACAAGCTTTTTCTCCATGCCGGTCACGCGCTTTTTGGCCGACATGCTCTTTGCCGAGCGCGAGGATGAGATCCTGCCTTCGTTTTGGGGATCTAATGCCATCATGCTCGTTGCGGGCACGGTGCTCTACGGCGTCTTTTTGCTGTTCTCGGGGGCCACGCTGCTGCAGGGGCTGCTGTGCCTGTGGCTCTTCAACATCATGATCGTCAACTGGAACGGCATGAGCTATCTCACGGCCATCAAAGATTATCGTGGCATTCTGTGCAGCTTTGCGGCCGCCATTGGCGTGGTGTGCCTGTGCGCCCTGGCAGCGCTGACGTTGGGACTGCCGCCGGTCGAGGGCCTGTTGGCGTCAATCGCCCTAGGCTACGGCGTCATGCTTGCCTGGGATGTGGTACTGCTGTACCGGTATTTTCCACAGAGTGATCGGAGTCCCTGGCGTTTTTTGCGCTGGCTCGACCAATTTATGCCGCTTGCGCTTACGGGGCTGTTTACCAACTTGGGGCTTTTCGTACACCTGGTTATTATCTGGGCGGGCCCTATTGGCGTGCAGATCAAAGGCCTGTTTTACGGGGCTCCTTACCATGACGTTCCGGCACTCATTGCGTTTTTGACCACACTCGTCACGACCGTCAACTTTGTGGTGTCGGTCGAGGTCAATTTCTATCCGCGCTACCGTGACTACTACAGCCTGTTCAACGACGGCGGCGTGGTGGGCGATATTGTGGTGGCCGAGGAGGAGATGCTCTCCACGCTCAACAGCGAACTGCGCTTTTGCGCGCTCAAGCAGCTGTTTGTGACCGCGGCGGTCATCTCGCTCGAGACTACAGTGCTCTCGGCCCTGCCGCTGGGCTTTAACAATCTTATGCACGGGTATTTTCGCACGTTATGCGTAGGCTACGGCCTGTATGCCGTGGGCAACACGATCCTGCTTATCTTGCTGTACTTTACCGACTACAAGGGAGCCGTTCTGGCCTCGGGCCTGTTTGCCGGTGTGGCAGGGCTGGCGACCGCCGTGTCGTTGCTTTTGCCGCAGCAGTTTTACGGCTTTGGCTTTTTGTTGGGTGCGGTGGTGTTTTTTATCGTGGCGCTGCTGCGGCTCGATACCTATACCGCCAACTTACCGTATCGTATCCTGAGTCAGCAGCCCATTGTGGCGACCGACAAAACGGGTCGTTTTACACAGCTGGGCCGCTTGCTCGACCGTGCCGAGCAGCGCTATGAGGAGTGCCGCCGCAAGGGCGTGCCGCACGGCGCGTTTCAGCGCGCAGTAGTTCGCGTGTACCGTAACCATTGGGGAGGTTCTGATGACCGATAAGTTGATGTCTCGCCGCTGTCTGATCGAGGCGGCTGCCGGCGCGCTGCTGCTTTCGGGCTGCTCATCTCAGGACGAATCCTCGACAAATAAGGTAAAAAAGCAGGACAAGATTAAAAAGGCCGAGGCCTCCGACCAGTCCAAGCATCTGCGCGATAAGGACGAGCTGTACGAGGTCTATGATGACTCGGGCATTGTGACCATGTATCTGACGGTCTCTCGCGGCAACAGCTCCGAGAACACGGACCATAGCTGGGCCGAGATCAACACGTACTCGGTGTATGACTATGCCGACATGGGCGTGACGCGCTATCAGGTTATGGGCCTGCTGCAGCCGGGCGACGAAGACGGCCCGGTGGCCGGCGAGGTTGGCTATGGCGAGGACGCGCCCAATGCCACCGTGCAGGTGCGCGGCCAGACATCGAGCTCCTACACGCAAAAGAATTACAAGGTGGAGCTCAAAAAAGGCAAGGGCACCTGGCGCCAGCAGCGCGCGATTGCGCTCAACAAGCACATGGGCGAGGGTATGCGTTTTCGCAACAAGATGGCCTACGACCTTATCCGCGGAATTCCCCAGATGATGGGCCTGCGCACGCAGTTTGTGCATCTGTGGGTGTGCGACCAGACCGAAAAGTCCAACGATACCTTTGAGGACTACGGCCTGTTTACGCAGGTGGAGCAGCTCAACAAGACGGCGCTTAAGGCACATGGCCTGGATAAGAGCGGGCACCTGTACAAGGTGAACAGCTTTGATTTCCATCGCTACGAGGACACCATTAAGCTTGCCGACGATCCCGACTACAACCAGGCAAACTTCGAGGGCATGCTCGAGATTAAGGGCGATTCGGACCACACCAAGCTCATCGAGATGCTCGATGCGCTTAACGACGAATCGCAAAAGATCGATGACGTGCTCGACACCTACTTTGATACCGAGAACCTGGTCTATTGGCTGGCGTTTCAGATTCTGACGGGCAACTGCGATACTCAGAACCGTAACTGCTATCTGTACAGCCCGCTCAACTCCAATACGTGGTACATCCTCGATTGGGACAACGACGGTATGCTGCGTAAGCTGGAGCTTTCTCTTGCCGGGTTTTCGGACTATGCGAGCTGGGAGCGCGGCGTAAGCAACTACTGGGGCAACGTGCTATTCAATCGTGCACTGCGTAGCAAATCGTTCCGCAGCGAACTCGACCGCGCCGTAAAGGACCTGCGCTCGTATATGACCGAGGCGCGCCTGAGCAAGATGATCAAACATTATCGCGAGGTTACCGAATCGCTGGTCTTTGCTTCGCCCGATATCGACCATCTGCCTGTCACCAAGGATCAATACGAGCAGATCGCCGCGGCGATTCCCTCCGAGATCGAGGAGAACTACAAGAGCTTTCGCGAGAGCTATAAAAAGCCCATGCCGTTCTACATTGGCGTGCCGCAGATCGATAACGGTAAACTGCGCATTAACTGGGATGCTTCGTACGACTTTAAGGCGCGTGACATTCGCTATACCGTGGAGCTGGCGCGCGACTATGCCATAAGCGACGTGCTTTTTAAGGCCGAGGACGTACTGCTTCTCGAGGTGACCTGCGATGCGCCCGATACCGGCCAGTATTTTGTGCGCGTGCGCGCTGCCAACTCAGACGGCTATGCCCAAGATGCGTTTGACTACTATGTGACCGACGACGGCAAACACTACGGCATGAAGTGTTTTTACGTGCAAGACGGCGGTAAGGTCGTGGAGGACACGTATGAGGAGGGCTAGCGCGCTGCTTGAGCGCTTGGCGGCCCCGCCCGCACGCGCCACGCAGGAGCGTTACCGCCACGAGCTCAAATATCTCATTAACGAGGGCGAGCACGCCGCGCTTGCCTGCCGCATGGCGCCGGTTTTTAAACTGGATAAGCATGCGCGGGCGGGTGGTTACACCATTCGCAGCCTGTACTTTGACGACTACTGCAACTCGGCCTACGAGGAAAAAGACGCCGGTATTCTCATGCGCAAAAAGTATCGCGTGCGCATCTATAACGGCGGCGACAAGGTGATTAAGCTCGAGCGCAAAAAGAAGTACGGCAGCTGGATCTACAAGGAGGACGCGCCGCTCACGCGTGGCGAGTTTGAGCAGATTCTGGCCGGTGACTACGACTTTTTGCTGAGGAGCCCCTATCCGCTCTGTCGCGAGTTCTACATCGAGTGCATCTGCAATATGATGCGCCCACGGACCATCGTGGACTACGAGCGCGAGCCGTGGGTGATGGACGAGGGCACCGTGCGCATTACCTTTGATAGCAACGTGCGTGCCGCGGTGGGTAGCTTTGACATTTTTGACGCGACCTTGCCTGCATTGCCCGTGCTGGAGCCCGGCAAGCTGGTGATGGAGGTCAAGTTTACGGAGTTTTGCCCGCAGCTGGTGCGCGATATGGTGCCGCCAGGTGCGGCCGAACTCACGGCGGTCTCTAAGTACTGCCTGTGTTACGAAAAGACCGCCTACCTGCGCGGATTTACCTACTGGGAATCGGATTTTGAGAACCGAGGGGATTTTTAGACCATGAGCACCAGGGACTTTTTTAAGAACTCCGTCTTGGAGGCGTTTGGCCAGGTCGACCCTGCCAAGATCGGCCTGTCGCTGCTCGTGGCGCTCGCCATGGGCATCCTGATCTACTACGTGTACAAGCGCTTTTTTACTGGCGTGGTCTATTCGCGCAGTTTTGCCGTGACGCTCGTGGGCATGTGCGTGCTTACCTGCATGGTCACGCTCGCGATCTCGACGAACGTGGTCATCTCGCTCGGTATGGTCGGTGCTCTGTCCATCGTCCGTTACCGTACGGCGGTCAAGGACCCGCTCGACCTGCTGTATCTGTTTTGGGCCATTACCACAGGCATTACGGCAGGCGCCGGTATGTATGCGCTCGTAGGTCTCACGGCAGTGGTGATCGTGGTGATGATCGCCGGCTTTGCGAGCCACCAGGACAAGGCGCGCGTTTACATGATGGTCATCCACTACACGGGCCTGACCACCGGCGACGATATCGTGCGTGCATTTGGCCGCACCAAGTTTACCGTGAAGTCCAAAACCATGCGCGGTGACAAGGTGGAGATGGCCGTCGAGCTGTTCTCTGATGGCGTTGATATGCCCTACGCCGATGCGATTCGCGCGCTCGACGGCGTTGAGGACTTGACGCTCATCCAATACAACGGCGAATATCACGGCTAATTTTGTTCCGGCGTTCTAACGAACGCCGGACCGCTCGACGCTGCGCGGGCATCTGCCGGGCGATCTGCCGCTCAAACCGTCGCTCGCGTACATGAAGTACGCGTCGCTCCTCTTTCACGGCACCTCGCCACGACCGCTGCCCGCTCGCTGGCGCGTGCTCTTCCAGGATGGCTAATTTGGTTCAGTTTTATTATTTAAGGGACGGTGTCGCGTGGACGTGCAACAGTTAGAAGAGGCCTGGGCTGCAAGGGCTGGTGCGCGTGAGGCGCGTCTTGTTGCGGCCTCGCATGTGCCGGCGGCGCTGTCGATGCTGGGGATTGTGCAGCCCGGCGATCGCTTGGTGGCCTTTGCGGACGACTTTGCCGATGCGTTTGCCTGCGGCTTTGATGGCTACGATGTTGCGCTGGTGGGGGAGCCCGCGGCTGCGGCGTTTGCTGCTGCGTCCGAGGGCTTTGATGCTTCGTTTGATGCCGAGGGGCCGCACCTGTGGTGGTTCGTCAACTCCATCGGCGGGTTTGGTCTGCGTGTGCCCGACCTTCGCGCTCTGGGCCGCGCGGCTCGTGAGTCGCATGCGCTGCTCGTGGTTGATAACACTGTGTCGGGCGTCTTTGGGTGCAACCCGTTGCGTCTGGGCGCCGTGCTTTCGCTCGAGGCGCTCGACCGCGTGTGTGCCGGCGTTGCGCCGCGCAAGCTTGTCGCCGCTTCGGTGGCGCGCTCGCAGCTTAAGCGCCATCGCGTGGATGCCGCCGCAGAGTGCGCGCACGCGTTGTTTGCGGGCTGCGGTGCGCCCGCGCTTGACCTGTCTGCCGAGGAGACCGACGTGCTAGAACGCGGGCTGTCCTCGCTCGATGCTCGCATGCAGGCGCACTTCGATCGCGCCCGTGCTCTGGCCGAGTATCTGGCTGCTAACGAGATGGTGTGTAACGTTCGCTATCCTGGGCTGGGTTCGCATCCCGATCATGCGGCTGCAACGGGAATCCTCGAGCACGGCTTTGGCCCGGCAGTTGAGTTTGACCTTATCGTGCGAAGTGCGGGTGAGCTGTTCGACACATTGCCGGGGGAGTTCCGCACGTCGCCCGCCGGCGGCGCAACGACACGCCTTTCGGCCCCACGCGGCAAGCAGGGGGGAACCATCCGCCTCTTCGCCGGCACCGACGACCCCCTGGTTGTAGCGTCCACCCTAGACAACGCCCTTCGCAAGTTAGCTACTCTTTGATGCTGGCGATGAGGTCGTCGGCTTTGGTGGCGATGACGTTGTTGATGTCGGCCTGCAGCTCCTCGTACACCGCTATGGCTCGTTCGCCGGAGGGGGTGAGCGTGGATCCGCGGGCTCCGTCGCGCTCGATGAGCTTGCAGCCCAGCTGGCCTTCGGCCTCGTTCACGATGCGCCAGGCCTTGGAATACGCCATGCCCATGCTCTTGGCGGCGCGGTTGAGCGAGTGCTCGCGGGCGATGCCCTGCAGCAGCAAGACACAACCGTGGCCGAACACGCCCGGCAGATCTTTGTCGCACGCTTGAATGACCAACTTTGCCGTCGTCTTGTACTCCATGTGCTCCACGTCTTCCCGCTAAAGTGTTTGCTGGGCAAACGCAAAGCCTGCGTCAAACCCTCGTGTGCTCTTTCTAAACCATGCATTGTAGCAGTCAAAGTGCGTTAAGATACTTCCCCAGTATTGGGCGCCCAAGGTTGGGCTGGGTCCTACGAGGCCTGCAGCCGACCGGTCGCATGGAAAAAGGAGAAACATGGCTACGTTCTTTCCCGGTGAGTCCCACACGTTTTCGGAGTATCTGCTGGTCCCTGGTTACTCGTCCTCGCAGTGCATCCCCAACAACGTCTCTCTTAAGACGCCGCTAACCCGCTTCAAGCGCGGTGAGAAGCCGGCAATCACCCTGAACATCCCCATGGTTTCCGCCATCATGCAGTCCGTCTCGGGCGTCGACATGGGTGTCGCGCTCGCTACCGAGGGTGGCCTGTCCTTCATTTACGGTTCTCAGACCCCCGAGTCCGAGGCTGCTATGGTCAAGGCCGTTAAGGATCACAAGGCTGGTTTCGTTCAGTCCGATTCCACGCTGACACCCGACATGACCATGGAGCAGGTCATCGAGCTCAAGGAGAAGACCGGCCACTCCACCATGCCGGTCACCGACGACGGCACTCCCAAGGGCAAGCTCCTGGGCATTGTCACCAGCCGTGACTATCGTCCCAGCCGCGATGACCACCAGAAGAAGGTCTCCGAGTTCATGACCCCGCGCGAGCAGCTCATCGTGGGCGACAAGAACATCAGCCTCAAGGTTGCCAACGACGTCATCTGGGACAACAAGCTCAACGCCCTGCCTATCGTTGACGACAACGATCACCTTATGGGCATCGTCTTCCGCAAGGACTACGACAGCCACAAGACCAACCCCAACGAGCTGCTCGATAACGACAAGCGCTATATGGTCGGCGCCGGTATCAACACCCGCGACTATGCCGAGCGCGTGCCGCTGCTCATCGAGGCCGGTGCCGATGTCCTGTGCATCGACTCTTCCGAGGGCTTCAGCGAATGGCAGAAGCGCACCATCGAGTGGATCCGCGCCAACTACGGCGAGGACGTCAAGGTCGGTGCCGGCAACGTCGTCGACGCTGAGGGCTTCCGCTTCCTGGCCGACTGCGGTGCCGACTTCATCAAGGTCGGTATCGGCGGCGGTTCCATCTGCATTACCCGCGAGACCAAGGGCATCGGCCGTGGCCAGGCCACCGCGCTGATTGACGTCTGCCGCGCTCGCGACGAGTACTACGAGGAGACCGGCATCTACGTGCCCGTGTGCTCCGACGGCGGCATCGTCTACGACTACCACATGACGCTCGCCCTTGCCATGGGTGCCGACTTTATGATGCTGGGCCGCTACTTTGCTCGCTTCGACGAGAGCCCGACCGAGCGCGTCAACGTCAACGGCCAGTACATGAAGGAGTACTGGGGCGAGGGTTCCGCGCGTGCCCGCAACTGGCAGCGCTACGACCTGGGTGGCGCCGCGAAGCTCAGCTTCGTCGAGGGCGTCGACTCCTACGTTCCCTACGCCGGCTCCCTCAAGGACGGCGTGGGCGGCACGCTCTACAAGGTTAAGTCCACGATGTGCAACTGCGGCGCCCTCTCGATCCCCGAGCTCCAGGAAAAGGCACGCCTGACCCTGGTCTCCTCGACCTCGATCGTCGAAGGCGGAGCCCACGACGTCGTAGTCAAGGACTCCCAACAGAGCGTAACGTATCGATAAGATAAGACCTGCACATAAAGGTTGAGCCTCAACCACGTTATTTAGATAAAGCGAGATGCCTGCAAGTCGCAGGCATCTCGCTTGTCGTATTTGCTATCATCATGCGAGTTAACCTTAGGGTCGGGCGGCTTAGCTTTGTTCGCTACAAGTTCCGCACGCAAAGAAGAGCACTTAATGTGCTCTTCGTCTTGCGCAGGATTGTTCGCAGTAGCGAGTAAAGCTAAGCCGACCGACCCCAGCTAAGATTAAAGGAGCTGATATGTGCGATTGCACAGATCATAAGGATGAGATCCCTGCCTACGACGCGCAGGCCATTGAGTCCCGGTGGATGAAGGCGTGGGACGACGAGAACCTCTTTGCCGTCGACACCGACGCCACCAAGCCCAAGAAGTATGTGCTCGAGATGTTCCCGTATCCGTCGGGCGACCTACACATGGGCCACGCGCGTAACTACACCATCGGCGATGCCATGGCCCGTCAGGCCCGCATGCGCGGCTTTGACGTGCTGCACCCCATCGGCTTTGACGCCTTTGGCCTGCCCGCCGAGAACGCCGCCATCAAGCACAACACGCAGGCTGCCGCCTGGACGTATAAGAACATGGACCAGGCGCTCGCCACGATGAGGCGCATGGGCTTCTCCTACGACCTGGATCGCACCGTTAAGACCTGCAGTCCCGACTACTATCGCTGGGGTCAGTGGATCTTTGAGAAGATGTGGGAAAAGGGCCTGGTCTATCGTAAGAAGAATCCGGTTAACTGGTGCCCCACCTGCAAGACCGTTTTGGCTAACGAGCAGGTGACCGAGGGCAAGTGCTGGCGTTGCGGCACCGAGCCCGAGAAGCGCGATCTTGAGCAGTGGTACTACAAGATTACCGAGTACTCCCAGGAGTTGCTCGACGACCTGGAGAAGCTCCCTGGCTGGCCCGAGCGCGTCAAGCAGATGCAGGCCAACTGGATCGGCCGCTCCGAGGGTGCCGAGGTCGACTTTACCCTGTGCGACGCCGATGGCGAGCCCATCGAGGGCGACGAGGGCAAGATCACCGTCTTCACCACGCGCGCCGACACGCTCTTTGGCGTCTCCTTCTTTGTCCTGGCTCCCGAGTACGCCCGTCTGCACGAGCTCGTCGAGGGCACGGAGTACGAGGCGGCCGTCACCAAGATCGTTGAGGACTCTAAACACATTTCTGCCGTCGAGCGTGCCCAGGGCACTCTCGAGAAGCACGGTGCCTTTACCGGCCGCTACGTGGTGAACCCCGTTAACGGCGAAAAGGTCCCCGTGTGGGTTGCCGACTACGTCGTGGCCGACTACGGTACCGGCGCCGTCATGGCCGTTCCCTGCGGCGACCAGCGCGACTTTGAGTTCGCACGCAAGTATGATCTGCCGATCGTGCCGATCATCCTGGACGATGACGACCGCGCAGCCGTCGAGGCCAGCGGCGAGACTATCGATACCTTCCATGCCGAGACCGTCGACTGGGATTGCGCCCATGCCGCCGAGGGTACGCTCGTCCAGTCCGGCAAGTACACCGGTATGCGCGGCGGCAAGCACTCCGAGGGCGAGTCTGCCATCGTGGCCGACCTCGAGGCCATGGGCTGCGGTCGTCGTAAGGTCGAGTTCCGTCTGCGCGACTGGCTCATCAGCCGCCAGCGCTATTGGGGTAACCCCATCCCGGCCATCCACTGCGAGCACTGCGGCATCGTGCCCGTGCCCGAGGACCAGCTGCCGGTGACGCTGCCCGAGAACCTTGACCTGGGCGCCGGCGAGACCCTTGCCGAGTGCAAGGAGTTCTACGAGACCACCTGCCCGGTCTGCGGCCGCCCGGCCAAGCGCGAGACCGATACCATGGACACCTTTACCTGCTCCAGTTGGTATTACCTGCGCTATACCGACCCGCACAACACTGAGCTGCCCTTCTCCCGCGAAGCCGCCGACCGTTGGATGCCCGTCGATAACTACATCGGCGGCATCGAGCACGCCATCCTGCACCTGCTCTACAGCCGCTTCTTTACCAAGGCGCTGCGCGACCTGGGCCTGCTGAGCGTGGACGAGCCCTTCACCAACCTGCTGTGCCAGGGCATGGTTAAGGACGAGAACGGCGACACCATGTCCAAGTCCAAGGGCAATGTCGTGCCCCCGAGCTCGGTTATCGAGCCCTACGGTGCCGACACCATGCGTCTGGCGATCCTGTTTATCGCCCCGCCCGAGAAGGACTTCGACTGGGATCCCAAGGCCGTTGAGGGCGCCAACCGCTTCATCAAGCGCGCCTGGCGTATCGTTTGGCAGCTCGTCCAGTCCGGCGACGCCAACGTGGCCTTCGACAAGTCCGCGCTCGACGAGGTTGCGATGAAGCTCTATCGCGAGCGTCACCGCACCATCGCCAAGTGCACCGAGGACTTCGATCGCGGCCAGTTTAACACCGCGATCTCGGCCGTCATGGAGCTCGTCAACGCGGCGAGCGCCTACCTTAACGCCACCGAGGGCGCATCGCGCGACAAGGCGCTGTGCTATGGCGTGGCTAAGGACATCGTGAGCGTCCTTGCCCCCATCTGCCCGTTCTGGGCCGACGAGCTGTGGCACGAGGCCCTCGGCTGTGAGGGCAACGCCTACACCGCCGCCTGGCCCGAGTTCGACTTGGCCGAGTCCATCGAGGACACGGTGCAGATTGTCGTGCAGGTGCTCGGCAAGGTTCGTGGCCGCATCGACGTAGCCCGCGATGCCTCCAACGAGGAGATGCAGGCTGCCGCCGAGGCCGCTGTCGCCAAGTGGACCGAGGGCAAGACCGTTGTCAAGGCCATCTGCGTGCCCGGCAAGCTGGTTAACCTGGTGGTCAAGTAAGCGCTGCGCGCATAGCTGACATCAAAAAGCGAGGGGCGATTCCGTAGGGAGTCGCCCCTCTTTTTGGTTAAGGACACTTGCGACAACACCCAATTATCCATTTCTTGTGGAGAACCTGTGCTCACGCTGACCTGCGGGTTTGTGTTGTGGTTGCACGTTTGTGCAGGTATTGGTATAGTTTGCTTGCAAATGAAGTTGTAATTGAAAGAAGTGGGGTTTCGGCCCCGCTTCTTTTTTGTATGGATGGAGGTGCCGCAATGGTCAAGACCAAGACCGAGCAGGCGATCATCGACGCGCTCGAGGCCGTCGCTCCCCAGTACGATGTCGACATCGTCGACGTCGAGCTCGTGGGTGCCACCAAGGCCCCCTGCGTGCGCGTGCGTATCGAGGGTGCCGAGGGTCAGAGCCTGTCGCTCAACGATGTCACGGCCAACACCAAGTGGGTCGGCGATGTGATTGAGGAGCTCGATCCCATCTCTTCGAGCTACACGCTCGAGGTGTCGAGCCCGGGCATGGCGCGCCCGCTGCGCCGCCCGTGCGACTTTGCCCGCTTTGTGGGCGAGAACTGCGAGCTCACCTCCACCGCCACCGAGGGCCGTCGCAAGTACACCGGCAAGATTGCCGCCGCGACCGAGACGAACGTGACCCTCGAGCTCGAGGACGGCGAGTCCGTTACCCTCGATTTCTCTGATGTTAAAAAGTGCAAGTTGAAGCCCACCTACGACTTCAAGCCCGCGAAGGAAGGAAAGTAAGATGGCAGCATCCGACATGATGTCCGCCCTGATGGAGCTTTGCCAGGAGAAGCACATCGACCAGCTCTACCTGATCGACCGCCTGGAGCAGTCGCTCGCCAAGAGCTACGCCGAGATCCTGCATCTTGAGTGGGGCGCCAAGGTGACCATCGACCGCACCACCGGCAAGATCTATGTCTACCGCCTGGAGCCGATCGACGATTCCATGGACGAGGAGGGCAACTTCACCGAGTTCGAGGAGATCGACGTCACCCCCAAGAACACGAGCCGCATCGCCGCCCAGCACGCCAAGGCAGAGATCAACGCCATCGTGCGCAACTCCGCCCGCGAGCAGATCTACGAGGAGTTCTCCGGCCGCATCGGTGACCTCATCAGCGGCACCGTGCTGCAGTCCACGCCCGACTTCACGATCGTCAAGATCCGCGAGGGCGTCGAGGCCGAGCTGCCGCACTTCGATCAGCGCCGTTATGAGAACGAGCGCAACGAGCGTCCGATGGGCGAGCGCTACCTGCACAACCAGCACATCAAGGCCGTGATCATCGACGTTCGCGACCCCAACTCCAACCTGCAGCCGGTTCGCGGCGAACACAGCCGTCCGCCGATTGTCATCTCCCGTACCCACCCCGAGCTCATGCGTCGTCTGTTTGAGCAGGAGGTGCCCGAGATCTATGAGGGCACCGTCCAGATCAAGTCGATCGCCCGCGAGCCCGGCCAGCGCTCCAAGGTCGCCGTCCACTCGCTTGACGACCGTCTGGATCCCGTGGGTGCCTGCGTCGGCCCCAAGGGCAGCCGTGTTCGCGCTGTCGTGGGCGAGCTCCGTGGCGAGCGCGTCGACGTCATCCTGTGGGATGCCGATCCTGCCGTCTACGTCGCCAACGCCCTGTCGCCCGCTAAGGTCACCCGCGTCCTCATCGACGAGGAGAAGGCC
>CATWKM010000039.1:0-17039 GCA_958351385.1 uncultured Collinsella sp.
GCGGAGGATATTCCGCAGGGCCACAAGATGGCCGTGCGTGCCATTGCGGCGGGGGAAGACGTCGTCAAGTACGGTCTTCCTATCGGTCACGTGACGGGCGACATCCAGCCCGGTCAGTGGCTTCATACGCATAACGTCAAGACCAACCTTTCGGGCGAGGTCGAGTACGCTTACAACCCGACGCATCCGGTCGTTGAGCCGGTTGAGCCCGAGACCTTTATGGGCTTCCGCCGCGCTGACGGCCGCGCCGCCACGCGCAACGAGCTGTGGATCATCCCCACGGTCGGCTGCGTCAACGAGGTCGCACGTGCCATGTGCGAGCAGGCTCAGGATCTGGTCGAGGGCTCGCTGGAGGGCGTTTACTACTTCCCGCATCCCTTTGGCTGCTCACAGACCGGTGCCGACCATGCCCAGACGCGCCGCTTGTTGGTGGCGCTCTCGCGTCACGCAAACGCTGCGGGTGTGCTGTTCCTGTCCCTCGGTTGCGAAAACTGCACGCACCAGCAGGTACTCGACGAGCTCGGTGACTTCGATCGCGAGCGCGTTCGATTCCTCGCCTGCCAGGATGTAGCCGACGAGCAGGTCGAGGGTCACAAGATCCTGTCCGAGCTTGCCGACCTGGCCAAGCAGGCCAAGCGTGAGCCCATTCCTGCCTCCGAGCTGGTCATTGGCCTTAAGTGCGGCGGCTCTGACGGTCTTTCGGGCATTACCGCCAACCCCACGATCGGTCGCGTGAGCGATATGGTTGTCGCCCGCGGCGGCACGTCGGTGCTCACCGAGGTTCCCGAGATGTTTGGCGCGGAGAGCATTCTGCTCGATCGCTGTGAGAGCCAGGACGTCTTCAATGCCGCCTCCGACATGCTCAACGGCTTTAAGGACTACTTTATCAGCCACGGCGAGGTCGTCTATGAGAACCCGAGCCCCGGCAACAAGGACGGCGGCATTACCACGCTCGAAGACAAGAGCTGCGGCTGCGTGCAAAAGGGCGGATCTGCCCCCATCGTCGACGTGCTGCCGTATGCCGGTCAGGCTACCAAGCATGGCCTGAACATGCTGTGCGGTCCGGGCAACGACATGGTATCCACCACGGCCCTGACGGCTGCCGGCTGCCACGTAATCCTGTTCTCGACCGGCCGCGGCACGCCGTTTGGCGCACCGGCGCCTACACTCAAGGTGTTCACCAACCAGCGTCTGTGCGACCACAAGGCCAACTGGATGGACTTTAACGCCGGCGTGGTGGCTACGGGCGAGCGCACGCTCGATGAGGCTGCCGACGACCTGTATCAGATGGTGCTGGACACGGCGAGCGGCAAGCTTACGAGTGCCGAGCGTCGCGGCTGCCACGAGATCAGCATTTGGAAGGATGGCGTCTGCCTGTAGCGGTAAATGGGTTCGCATAGGGCGCTATTGACCATGGCCCCGTCGGGAGTGTTCCCGGCGGGGCCATGTTTGTTCTGTCTGTTCGGGCGTGTCTTCCTGAGGGTACGGGAGCGGCGAAAACAATAAACGTTCACCTAATCGACCTCAAATTTAAACCCACTCAATACCCATGTAATCGTGATTTTTTTCAAGTCAGATATCCGTTTAACGGCAAAAAACGACCGTTCAAGGATAATATACAAGTGAACGTTCACCTATCATATGCAATCGCGCATAATCTAGCTAAACGTTCACCCTACGAGTGGGCGATATGCAGACAGACATCGGTATGGACTCCAATGTCTTGTTACAAGACAATCGAGAAAAGAGAGGGAGCTCGATGACTAACAAGATCGGTAAAAAGCGCAAGATCACATTTTGGACGCGCTTGGGCTTTGGTATGGGCGGCATGCTCAACTCCGGTGCCCTAAGCTTTACGCACAGCTACATGGTGCTGTTCCTGTCCACGGAGTGCGGTCTGTCCGCAGGCGAGGCTGCGCTGATCAGCTCGTTCGCCATCTATCTCAACGCCATTCTGTGCCCGCTCATGGGCTTTGTGGCCGATAACTTCTACGCTACCAAGATCGGCCGCATCTTTGGCCGCCGCCGTTTCTGGATCTTGCTGGCTATCCCGATGATGGTCGCCGAGCCGCTCATCTTTGTGGCTACGCCGTTTGGTTTCCCGTACTACTTTGTGTTGTACCTGATCTACAACGTCGCGTACACGTTCTGCACCGCCAACCTGTCGCCGCTTACCATCGAGATGACCGATGACTTCAAGGAGCGTACGTACCTCACCGGCTACAAGCACCTCTTTGGTAACGCCGCCGGCTTCCTGATGGCAGCACTCGTCGGCTTTGGCTTTGGCACCTTCGGCGAGACCAACCCGTTCAGCTACTTCATTATTGCTACGATTAACGCTTCGGTCATGGCAATCTCGCTGCTCTGCGTGTACCTGTCCACGTGGGAGCACACCCCCGAGGAGGTCGCTCAGGAGAAGATCGAGAGCGTCGGCGAGGGTATCAAGAAGTTTTTCATCGACGTTATCTCTACCTTCCGCAACAAGTCCTTCCGCAAGGTCCTGTATGCGCAGGTCTCCACGAAGCTCGCCGCTGCCTGCTGGTCTGCGTGCCTGTCCTTCTTCATCGTCTACTGTCTGCAGATTCCTAAGTCCTACGAGTCCGTGATGGAGATGCCCGGCAAGGTCGTCGCTATCGTC
This sequence comes from uncultured Collinsella sp., assembly GCA_958351385.1. GTDB lineage: Bacteria > Actinomycetota > Coriobacteriia > Coriobacteriales > Coriobacteriaceae > Collinsella. The sequence goes on from CATWKM010000039.1 coordinate 2,639, forward strand.
TGCACCGCCATCTGGGTCGCCCTCATGGCCAAGAAGGGCTTCCACAAGTCTTGGTACCTGGCAAACGTCGGTTGCGCCGCGTGCATCATCGCCTACAACTACTTCGCCTTTGGTCAGATCAACGGCACCTCCACGGTCGCCATCGCCATGATCGCCTACCCCATCATCTTCGCCATCTGGAAGTTCTTCTACGTTGGCTTCCAGTATCTGCCCGATGTTCTGCTCAACTACATCCCCGATGTCGATGAGCTCATCACCCTGCGTCGTCGCGAGGGCATCTACAGCTCCGCACAGCAGCTCTGCCAGCAGATCGCCCAGGCTGTTGCCGTCAACGTATGGGCTATCGTCCTTGCTGCCTCCGGCTTCATTCAGACCGCCGGCAACAGCGACGCCGTGACCCAGCCCGCCACCGTGCCTCTGTACATTTGCGGCTACATGCTCATCGGCTGCGCCGGCTTCTTCCTGCTCGCGGCCGTCCTTGCCCGCGGCATCAAGATTGACAAGGAGCAGTGCGACATCCTTTGCGACGAGATCCACCGTGTCAAGGAGGGTGGCAAGATGGCCGACGTCAAGCCCGAGGTCAAGGCGCTTTGCGAGGAGCTCTCCGGCTTTAAGTACGAGGACTGCTTCGCCCACAACAATGTTGGCTTCCAGGACGGCAGCGTAATTCCCGCCGAGTAGGGCAGGCGCATCGTCCAAACCACAGGGCCGTGCCACCGGAGATCCACCGGCGGGTACGGCCCTTTTTTAAAAACGACTAGTATGAACTTCTGATTACATTTGAGGGAGAGACCCATGGAGACGAACGTTATCTGGCGCAATGCCCGCGCGGCCGTTATCGAGCTCGACGATGGCGGCTACTTTACCTGTGCCGATACGTGGGAGATCTTTGTCAACGATGAGCCCGCCGGTACCACGAATACGGTCGAGACTTATGTCGATGGCCTGACTCCCGGCAAGCGCAACCTGATCCGCTTTGTCTGCGGCGAGCGCGAGTTGAGCGTAGGCGTCACCACGCCGGCGGAGCCCTTTACCATCAACGTTCGCGACTGCGGAGCCAAGGGCGATGCCGAGCACGATGACACCACCAACATTCAGGCTGCCATCATGGCCTGCCCCAAGGGCGGGCGCGTGCTGATCCCCGCCGGCAACTACCGCATCAAGTCCCTCTTCCTTAAGAGCAATATCAACATCGAGCTTGCCGAGGGCGCGGTGCTGCTGGCCCGCCACGACCGCGCCGCGCTTGCCTACATTCCGGGCACGGTCACGGGTGACGAGGGGGCTGGGTACGCCGGCACCGATATGCTGCCCCTGGGCCGTTGGGAGGGCGAGAGCTTCTCGACCTACTGTTCGACCTTTACGGGCCTGAGCGTGCACGACGTGTGCATCTATGGCCGCGGCGCCATCGACGGCCAGACCGATTTTGCCGAGGACAACTGGTGGAACAAGGACTTTAAGAACATCTTCCGTCCCGAGGAGGGCCGCGAGATCGCCCGCCCGCGCATGATCTTCCTGTCCGAGTGCGAAAACGTGATTCTTGCCGGCTTTACCGTGCGCAACAGCCCGGCGTGGAATATCCATCCCATTCTGTGCGAGCACGTCGATGCCCTGTGCCTGTCCATCGAGGGTCCCAAGAACTCCCACAACACCGACGGTTTCGATCCCGAGAGCTGCGGTTTTGTCCGCATCCTTGGCTGTCAGTTCTCGGTGGGCGACGACTGCATCGCCATCAAGAGCGGCAAACTGGGCATTGAACCCGAGCTCCGTCCCGCCACGCACGACGTGCTGATCTCGCACTGCTACATGCACGACGGCCACGGCGCCGTGGTGCTGGGATCCGAGGCCGCCGGCGGCATCAAGGACCTCACCGTGAGCAAGTGCCTCTTTGAGCGCACCGACCGCGGCCTGCGCGTCAAGACACGCCGCGGACGCGGCAAGGACGCCGTCAACGAGGGCATCACCTTCGAGCACATTCGCATGGATAAGGTGCTCACGCCCTTCGTGGTCAACTCGTTCTACTTCTGCGACAAGGACGGCAAGACCGACTACGTGCAGTCTCGCGAGGCGCTGCCCGTCGACGACCGTACGCCCGGCTTTGGCGCCACGACGTTTTGCGATATCGAGGCCACCAACTGCCATGCGGCCGCGGCCTATATCACGGGCCTTCCCGAGAGCAAGGTGACGCGCCTGACGTTCCAGGATGTCCATGTGACCTTTGCCGCCGATGCCGAGCCCTTTGTGCCGGCCATGGCCTGCGGCGTGGAGCCCATGGTGCGCCAGGGCATCATCGCGCAGAACGTGAAAGTCCTCGACCTGCAGAACGTGCGCATCGAGGGTCAGGATGGCGACGAGCTGCAGCTGCAAAACGTCGACAAGGTTATCCGCGCGTAGGGTAGTGCTCCTGCACAAGTGAATACGGCATGTTGAGGCGTGCGACGGTCGGGTCTGCCCGGCTGTCGCACGCAATCTATAGGTGCCGGCATTGCATGGTGGGTGTTCTGTGACAGAAAGCGTAATGACAGATGAGTGGTAAAGAGCAGCTCTTTGAGGTATCGCTCGAACGCGAAGGCGCGTATCGCAGCATTTCGGCGGCGCTCGAGGCGGCGGAGCGGTGCGTGTCCGATACGACCGTGCCGGTGCGTGTGCTGGTGGCGCCGGGCGAGTATCGCGAGCAGGTCGAAATTCGTCGTCCGCATGTGACGCTCGAGGGCGAGACGGCCGACAGCGTGCGTATCGTGGGAGGCCTGGGTGCCAAGATGCCTTCGGAAGATGGTAGCGGCCAGGATGGAAGACTCGGCACCTTCCGTACGTACACGGTGCTGGTCGATGCCGACGACGTGACGCTTGCGGGTCTAACAATCGAAAACAACGCCGGTGATGGGCGCGAGGTCGGCCAGGCGATTGCCCTGTATGCCGATGGTGACCGCCTGGTTGTCGATGCCTGCTGCATTAAGGGACACCAGGACACGCTCTTTTTGGGGCCGCTGCCGCCGCGCGAGGCCAAGCCGGGCGGCTTTATAGGCCCCAAGCAGTTCGCCCCGCGCCGCGTGGGGCGGCAGTATTTTCGACGTTGCCGGATCGAGGGCGATGTCGACTTTATCTTTGGCGGCGCGCGTGCCTACTTTGAGGGGTGTGAGATTCGCTCGCTCAACCGCGATATGGATGTCAACGGGTATGTAACGGCAGCCTCCACGCCCCAGGGCGAGCCGTACGGATTTGTGTTTCATGGCTGTTCGTTTACAGCCGATGAGGGCATTGCCCCCGGATCGGTCTATCTGGGTCGTCCATGGCGCGAGTGGGCCCAGACCGTTTTGCTCGAATGCTGGCTGGGCCCCCATATTTCACTCGAGGGTTGGTGGGATTGGAATAAGCCAGCGGCACATGACGGCACCCTGTATGCCGGCGGTGCCCTGTTTGGCCCGGCGGGTGATACTGCCGCTTGGGTGCCGTGGGCGCATTGCCTGACCGGTCAGGATTCCGAACGCTATGCGCGTGACCGAGTGCTTGCCGGCACGGATGGTTGGGATCCCGAGGGCGGCGACGGTGATGCGGTAGAGACGGCCGGGCTATCTGCCAATGGCCGCACCGTGCACATCGAGACGTACTACGAGGACGAACCTGCGCTGCGCGCCCGACTGAAGCGCGAGGGGCGCTCGGCCGCATTTACGGGCAAGACTCCCACAGACTTTGAGGCATGGAAGGCTGCGACCAGGACTCGTCTGTACGATATTTTGGGTCTTTCGCTTATGGACCGCGCCCCGATTGAGATTCGTGAGCTCAATCGCGTGCGGGTTGCCGGCAGCATTGTGCGTACTCATGCGGTGCTGCAGGTTGAGCACGATGTGTGGATGCCGTTTTACCTGTTGGAGCCGTCCCGCCCCAAGCTTGACGAGCGGGGACTCAAGCGCTGCTATATCTGCCCGCATGGTCACCAGGGGGCGGGTGCTGCAAGCATAGCCGGCGTTGCGGGCGTGCCGGCGGTCGACGATGCCGTGCGTAAGTTCAATTACGACTACGGTCTGCGTTTGGCGCGCATGGGTTATGTGACCGTCTGCCCCGATGCGCGTGGTTGGGGATACCGTCGTGACTGGAAGGGTCAGGGCGACGACGAGAACAGCTACCTGCGCGGTACGTGTCTGAATCAAGCACGTATGGCCGAGCCGCTGGGTCTTACGGTCGCGGGCCTCAACGCCTGGGACAACATGCGCTTGATTGATTACTTGGAGACACGCGGTGACATTGCCATGGACGACCTGGGCTGCTTTGGTTTTTCGGGCGGCGGTTACATGACGTTGTACCTGTCCGCGCTCGACCCGCGCGTGCGCAAGGCGTTTGTCTCGGGCTATCTGTACGGCGTTGATGATTCGCTACTGCACCTCAACGGCAATTGCAGCTGCAATTACACGCCTGGACTCTGGCGTCTGCTCGACATGGGCGACATTGCATCGCTTGTCGCGCCACGGCCGCTCTTGGTTCAGAGCTGCGAGAAAGACCATCTCAACGGCGCCCGCGGGCTTGCGAACGTAGACGAGCAGCTCGATATCGTTCGCGACGCCTACGCGCTGCTGGACAAGGACGAAAACCTTCTGCACGAGGTCTGCCCGGGTGGACACCACCTGGGCGTGGCGCATCTTGCCGAGGATATCGAATGGCTCGATTCGCAAGTTGCGGAATACGCCCACGCATAGTCCCTCGGTATGTTGTGAATGAACGGTATGTACCTGTATGACCGCCGGTGTGCGGGTGAGGAGAAGAATATGGAAACGAAAAACTTGAGCGAATCGACCGTCTGCTGCTTTGGCGATTCGACCACCTGGGGCGATAACGGATGCGGCGGGGGAGGCAACGACATCTCTTGGACCTCGCACCTGGGTGCGCTGCTGGGCGGCGCTACGATCGAGAACTTTGGTATTAAGGGTTCGCGTATTGCCGTCAAGGCCGACCGTAGCGATTCGTTTGTTGAGCGCTTGGACGGCATCGATCACACGGCAGATATCTGCATCGTCTTTGGCGGCGTTAACGACTTTAGCCGTAACGTGCCGCTGGGAGAGCTGGGCAGCACGGACGTGCACGAGTTCTACGGTGCGCTCGACTACCTGATCCGCACCATCACGGCGCGCTCGCCTCAGGCAAAGCTGATGTTTATGACGCCGTGCAAGACGAGCGGCAAACACGAGAAGGATATTCCGGCAAGCAACGAGGCCAACCATCTGGGCCTGACGCAAGACGCCTATGTGCGCGCGATGCTGGAGGTCTGCGATCGCTACTCGGTGCCGGTGATCGACCTGTATGCGCAAAGCGGCATCAGCCCGTTTTTGCCGGAGCACCGCGAGCTCTACATGCCGGACGGTCTGCATTACAGCCCTGCCGGCTATGAGCGCCTGGCGCATCGCATCGCTGCGGGCCTCACCGCCGTTTGCCGTTAAAAGGTTGCCGTTCACGGGGATTATAGGGTTAACGTTCACCCTATAATCCCCGTTCGCGTTACACTAGGGGAAACGTTCACCCATCAATAACGTCAGAGGGGACAGCAATGGGTTGCAATCAGATTCTGGACCGTTATATCGAGCAGTTGATCGAGACCTCTACGCCTCAGGCGCCGGCCTGGAATATCGAAAAGCTTCGCGCCGGCAAGGAGAACACCTGGAATTACATTGACGGCTGCATGATCAAGGCGCTCATCGAGCTGTACGAGATCACCGGCGAGCAGCGTTACCTGACCTTCGCCGACGACTATATCGACTTCTTTGTCCAGGACGATGGCACCATCAAGCATTACAATCCCCAGGAGTACAACCTCGACAACGTCAACGCGGGCAAAACCCTCTACAAACTCTATGACTTGGTGGGCAAGCCCAAATATCGCGCCGCCATGGATACCATCTATCGTCAGCTCGAGACCCAGCCGCGTACCAAAGAGGGTGTGTTTTGGCACAAGGCCGTCTACCCCAACCAGATCTGGCTCGACGGCATGTACATGGCGCAGCCGTTCTACATGCAGTACGAGCTGAGCTTCCACAACCGACGTGCCTGCTCGGATAGCTTCCATATGTTCCAAGTGGTGCACGATTTGATGCGCAACCCCCTCAACGGCCTGTACTATCACGCCTACGACGCGAGCCGCAAGCAGTTTTGGTGCGATCCCGTCACCGGCCTTTCGGCCAACTTCTGGCTGCGCGCCGAGGGCTGGTTCGCCATGGCGCTCATCGATACCTGGGAGCTCATGCCGCCCTCGATGTCGGCCGAGAAGGACGAGATCCGCAAGATGTTCCACGACCTGATCGACGCCATGCTGCCGTATCAGGACGAGAAGACCGGCATGTGGCACCAGGTCATCAACCTGCCCAACATCGCCCCCAACTATCTGGAGGAGTCGGGCAGCGCCATCTTCGCCAACGCCATCATGAAGGGCGTGCGCCTGGGCGTGCTGGGCGAGCGCTACTACCAGTACGGCCGTCGCGCTTTTGACGGCATCTGCGACACGTGCCTGTCCGAGCGCGAGGGACAGCTGGCGCTCGACAACATCTGCCTGGTGGCGGGTCTTGGCAACACCGCGCACCGCGAGGGCACGTTTGGCTACTACATGAGCGAGCCCGTCGTCAAAAACGACGCGAAGGGCGTGGCGCCGCTGGTGCTTGCCTATATCGAGACCATGCATCATGACAAGCTTGCCGGTAAGCGCGATCCGCTCGCCCCTTCGGGCGTGTGCTCCATCGATGACCCGTTTGGCGGCTACACCCCGGGCATCAATGCTCATAAGGGGCGTGAATAGCGTGGGGGCCATTACTCCGGGCGTGCGTTTACACGACCTTCCGCAGGGGACCGTCGAGGAACGCATTCGCATGGCAGGAGAGCTGGGCTTTTCGTGCATTCAGCTGCCGAGCAAGGTGCTCTACGCATCAATGGGAATCGATCGATGCGGTCTGACCCACGAGCTCGCCGAGCATTTGCGTGTGGTGCTCGATGAGGCGGGCGTTTCGGTCGCCGTGCTCGGCTGTTATAAGAATCTGGCGACGCCCGATCGACAACAGCTCACGGATAACTTTGCCGAGTACGAGGCGTGCTTGAACTTTGCTCAGATGCTCGGCGGCTGTCCGGTTGGCACCGAGACCGGTCGTCCCAATGCGCAGAACCGCGTTGCTGACGACCGTATGACCGACGAGGCACTCGATGCGTTTATGGATGGACTCGCGCGCGTCTGCGAGTGCGCCGAGGCCGTGGGTGGGCAAATACTGATCGAGCCCGGCTGGAACGAGACGGTCAACACGCCAGATCGCTGCCGTGAGGTGCTGGAGCGCGTCCCGAGCCCGGCGCTCGGCGTGATCTACGACCCGGTGTCGCTGCTGCATCCCAGCGTCGTTGGCGAGGCGCAGGAAATCACCGCGCGTATGCTCTACTTATGCGGCAGTAAGATTCGCGTGCTGCACGCCAAGGATTTTGAGGTCGTCGACAACGAGGACGAAGCCGGCTGGTGCGACGGTACGGGTTCTCGCCTGGTGTGCCACGGCGTGGGCGAGACGGGACGATATGACTTTGAGCCCGTGGTGGCCTGGGCCGCTGCCGCTTGCCCGGGGATTCCCTGCGTGGTCGAGAACAGCGTGCCGGCGACAGCGGCCGGCTGCCTGACGACACTCGAGCGCATGTCTGCTTGTTGCGGGGCTTCACATCGCGAGATATAGCATTGGCTTTTGCCATGGCGGCCAATTGAGTTTGCCTGACTGGGGGCGACGATGAAGGGTCTTTATCGTCGCCCTATCGGATTACATCAAAAAGGGGAGTTGCGTGGCTATCCACATTGTCGAAGAGGCAAATCGTTGCCTAGGTTGCAAAAGGGCGTTCTGCCAGATTAAGGGCTGCCCGGTTCAGACGCCTATTCCGCAGGTTATCGACCTGTTTAAGCAGCGTCGTCTGGAAGAGGCGGGCGAGCTGCTGTTCCAGAACAATCCCATGAGCGCGGTCTGCTCCATGGTCTGCAACCATTCGGGCCAGTGCGAGGGCTCGTGCATCCAGGGCCGCAAGGGCACGCCGGTGCATTTCTCGAGCATCGAGAACTATATCTCGACCGCGTATTTGGACCGCAAGGAGTGGAAGCCCGCGCCGTCGTGCGGCAAGCAGATTGCCGTGGTCGGCTCCGGTCCTGCCGGCATTACCGTAGCCATTAAGATGGCCCAGCTGGGCTGTGCCGTTACGGTGTTTGAGCAGCGCCCCGAGATCGGCGGTGTGCTGGAGTACGGTATCCCCGAATTCCGCCTGCCGCGTTCGCTGGTGCAAAAGTACCGTCACGTGATGTGCTCGCTCGGCGTGCGCGTTCGCCCCTCGACCACCATCGGCGGCGCGCTGCATATCGACGATCTGCTGCGCGACGGCTACGATGCGGTCTTTGTGGGTACCGGTACCTGGCGCGCCCGCAAGCTGGGTATTCCCGGCGAGTCGCGTGGCAACGTGCTGTTTGGTATCGATTACCTGGTCGATCCCACGAGTGTGGCGATCGGGCAGAACGTGGCAGTCATCGGCGCCGGCAACGTGGCCATGGATGTCGCCCGCACGGCCCTGCGCTCGGGCGCTCGCAAGGTTACCGTGTATGCTCGTTCGCGCCATATCTCGGCTATCGATGACGAGGTCGAGCTGACCGAGCTCGACGGTGCCGAGATCGTGTGCGGCAAGGCAATCTGCGCCATCGACGATAACGGTCTGGTGTTCGAGACCGCTATCTTTGACGAGGACAACAACGTGGTGGGCTACGAGGAAGAGCTTGACCATGTGCCCGCCGACACGGTTGTGATTGCGGCTTCGCAGGTGCCCAAAGACAAGCTCGTGCTTACAACGGGTGGTCTGGAGACCGACCATCGCGGTCTTCTTTCGGTCGATGAGTGCGGTATGACCACCGTGCCGGGTGTCTTTGCCGCCGGGGACGTGGTCAACGGCCCGCTCACCGTGGTCCATGCCGTGGCAGGCGCCAAGCTCGCCGTCGAAGGCATGACCAGCTACCTGGGCCTCTAACTCCATCCCACCCATCAGTTGCGGTGAAATACGGACTGTTTTGGCTGTCAAAGGCCTCATCTACTCCGTATTCCACCGCAACTTTTTTGTGGGTCGAGTAAAAGCCGGGGGAGCGCTCACGGTCGGGCATTGCGCGGTTACTGCTACGATAGGTAGGTCAGCAACTGCCGCCGAGCGGCTCAAACGAAAGGAAGCCTGCATGGAGTCCTCCTCCTACCCGATGCTCTTTAGCCCGATCAAGGTCGGTACGACCGAGGTCAAGAACCGCGTCTTTATGCCGCCGGTGTCCACCAACCTGGCCGATCACGGCTATGTGACCGACGATTTGGTCGATCATTACCGCGCCCGTGCCAAGGGCGGCGTGGGTCTGATCATCACCGAGGTCGTGACGGTCGAGCCCACCTATACCTATCTGCCGGGTGACATGTGCTGCTACGACGACACGTTTATCCCCGGCTGGGAAAAGCTCGCCGCCGCCGTCCACGAGTACGGCTGCAAGATCATGCCGCAGCTCTTCCACCCCGCCTACATGGCCTTTAACATTCCGGGCACGCCGCGCCTCATCGCCCCGTCCTTTGTGGGCCCGTCCTATGCCCGCGAGGCGCCGCGCCCCATCACGGTTGATGAGATCCACGAGCTCACGCATCAGTTCGGCGACGCAGCCGTGCGTATGCAGAAGGCCGGCGTCGACGGCGTTGAGGTCCATGCGGCGCACGCCCACGGCATGCTCGGCGGCTTTTTGACCCCGCTCTACAACAAGCGTACCGACGAGTACGGCGGCTCGCTCGACGCCCGCATGCGCTTCTTGCTCGAGGTCGTCGCCGAGATTCGCGAGCGCTGCGGCAAGGACTTCATCATCGACGTCCGTATCTCGGGCGACGAGTACACCGATGGCGGCCTCACTCTCAACGATATGATCTATGTCTCGCGTCGCCTGGAGAAGGCTGGCGTCGACATGATCCACGTGTCGGGCGGCACCACCATCAAGCGCGGCTCTGCGATTCCCGCCGCCGGCACGCAGCAGGCCTCACACGCCGCCTGCTCGCGCGAGATCAAAAAGCATGTGAACATTCCCGTTGCCACGGTCGGCCGCATCAACGAGGCATGGATTGCCGAGGAGCTGATCGAGGACGGCGCTGCCGACATCTGTATGATGGGCCGCGCCAATCTGTGCGATGCCGAGTTCTGCAACAAGGCGGCTGCCGGCAATGCCGACGAGATCCGCCCCTGCATCGGTTGCCTGCGCTGCCTGAACGGCATTATGTTTGGCAAGCGTATCTCCTGCACCGTCAACCCGGACGTGGAGCGCGACGAAGCCGGCTACGAGCCTGCCGCCGAGGCCAAGAACGTGCTCGTCGTGGGTGCCGGTCCCGCGGGCATGGAGGCGGCCTACATTGCCGCCAAGCGCGGTCATAACGTGGTGCTCGTGGATAAACAGGACGAACCGGGTGGCGAGATGCGCATCGCGGCCGTGCCGCCGGCAAAGCAGGAGCTCACCCGCGTGATCAAGTATCAGTACCGTCGTCTGGCCGAGGCCGGTGTCACGTGCGTCTTTGGTACCGAGCTGACCGCCGAGGACATCCAGCGCGACTACGCGGGTTACGAGGTTGTCCTGGCCTATGGCGCCGAGCCCATCGCCCCGGCCTTTATGCAGGGCTTTAAGCAGGTTATGACGGCCGACGACCTGCTGGGCGGCAAGGCTTTCCCGGGCAAGAAGATCGTCATCGTGGGCGGCGGCACCGTCGGCTGCGAGACGGCCGATTACCTGGCCCCGTTGGTCAACGACCTGTCGCCGGCCAACCGCGATGTCACCGTCATCGAGATGACCAAGACGCTCGCCGCTAACGAGGGCGGCGCCGGCCGCGCGGTGCTCATCACGCGTATGCTTTCCAAGGGCGTTCACGTGCTGACCGAGGCCAAAGTGACCGAGATTACCGAGGACACTATCAGCTACGAGAAGGATGGCGAGATCCACACCATCGCCGATGCCGATACGCTGGTGCTTGCCATGGGCTACCGCCCCAACACCAAGCTGGCCGATGACCTTGCCGCTGCCGGCGTTGTCACCCACGTGCTGGGCGATGCCCAGAAGTGCGGCAACATCCGCGACGCCATCGGCGACGGCTACAAGGTCGCCTGCGAGCTGTAGGCTCTTGGCAAATAGGGGAGCGGCCGCCTTGCGGTGACTCAAGCGATAGCCAATCTAAAAAGGCGCCGCGACACATGGATCGTCGCGGCGCCTTTTGTCTGGCGGTTTGTTGGGGGTCGGTGCGCCCCGTGGGCTTTATTACAGGCTCAAGATCTCCTTGACCTTGGCGATGATGTCCTCGTCGGTGGCGTTGGCAAAGAAGTACTCCTGGAAGTGCTCGCCGGCAAGTGCGCCCTTCACCAGGTCCTGGTCGATCTCGCCCAGGACGTCGACGAGCGGACGCATGGTCACAGCGCGCACGCCATCGAGGATCTTCTTGTTGCGCTGCTCGGGCTCAACGCGCTCGGCGGGGTAGCCGTTGCCCGAACCAAAGCCAAAGAGCTTCTCGAAGGTGTACTCGAGGTTGAGCTCCTGGCCCCAGCCGTTCTTGAGAGCGAAGGGCATGGCGACGGCATTGCCATCGTTGACCTGGGCAAAGGTGTAGGCATCGAGCGGGTCGGCAACGTGGCCGCACAGCACGCCGGGGAAGGAGTTGCAGGCAAGCATGGCGCCCTCGCCGGTGCCGCAGCCGGTCACGACGTAGTCGGCAGCGCCGGAGTTGAGCAGCACGGCGGCAAGGATGCCGTTCTGCACGTAGGTAAGGGGCTTGGAATCGGCGTCGGCATACATACCATAGTTAAAGACGGTGTGGCCCATGGGCTCGACAACCTTCTTAAGGGCAGCCTCGATCATGGGGTTCTTAGAGTTCTGAGAGTTCTCATTGATAAGTGCGATCTTCATCCTGAATAACCTTTCTACCAAGTGTTTTCCTTTTTGTTTCTGCATGCGGGCGGCGGCTACTCCGACCCGTAATGAGTTGTGCGGGTGGTCGGCAGTTAAGTCTGTCGCGAGTTCCGCACGCAAAGGAAAGCACTTAATGTGCTTTCCGTCTTGCGCAGGACTGTCCGAGCAGCAGACTTAACTGCCGACCGCCTCGCCCGAACGTCTTACTGGGGTTGCTTGCCGATGTACGCCAGAATGCCGCCGTCCACGTACAGAATGTGCCCGTTGACGAAGTTCGATGCGTCGGAAGCCAGGAACACGGCGGGGCCCTTCAGGTCCTCGGGCGTGCCCCAACGGGCTGCCGGCGTCTTGGCGATGATGAACTGGTCAAACGGATGGCGGCTGCCGTCAGGCTGCGTCTCGCGCAGCGGCGCGGTCTGCGGGGTGGCGATGTAGCCCGGCCCAATGCCGTTGCACTGGATATTGGCCTCGCCAAACTCGGAGCAGATGTTCTTGGTGAGCATCTTGAGTCCGCCCTTGGCGGCGGCATAGCCGGCGATGGTCTCGCGGCCGAGCTCGCTCATCATGGAGCAGATGTTGATAATCTTGCCGTGACCCTTGGCGATCATGCCCGGCAGGCAGGCCTTGGACACAATAAACGGGGCATTGAGGTCGATGTCGACGACGCGACGGAAGTCCTCGGCGCTCATGTCGAGCATCGGGGTGCGCTGGATGACGCCTGCGTTGTTGACCAGAATGTCGGGCGTGGTGCCAAAATCGGCCTCGATCTTGGCGATGAGCTCGGCGACGACGGCCTCGTCGGTGACGTCGGCAACATAGCCGTGAGCATCAAAGCCCAGCTCGCGGTAGTGCTTCTCGGCCTCGGCGACCTTGTCGGCGTGACGGGCGTTAAAGGCGATCCTGGCGCCGGCTTCGCCGAGTGCCTCGGCCATGGCCATGCCGATGCCATAGGTGGCGCCGGTCACGAGCGCGATCTTGCCGTCTAGGCGGAAGCTGTCCATAAGGTTAGACATTACAATCCTTCCAAAAGAAACGTTCATCTATATAAGTCTTGCTTCTATTACAAGTTCAGTATAGGAGAAGCGGAGGAATTAAAAGTCAGGTTTTCCTAGAATCAGGTGAACGTTCACTTTTAAAAGGTGAACGGTTGTAGCCGCTCGTCGCGATATCTGCTACATGGAGTAGCGCCCGTGCGCATCGCATTTCTCCTCTCATAGATGCGCGGCGCAAGAGGTCCCGAGTTCAACACGAGCTCGGGGCCTTTTTGTTTGGATTACGGACGCATTGCCGGACGAAAACACTATGCGTTTGGTAAATAGTCGTATGAACGTGAAATTTGTATCTAGTTTCCGTACGTAAATAAGACGAAAACAGTTTGCGTCTGGTTCTAAGCCGTACGCAAATGTTTTTCGTCTTATAATACGGTTCAGATGAGCATGAAAAGGAGAAGGACCGTACGTATGGTTGTCAGAGAGAGTCCTACCGTCGAATACAAGGAAAGCGTAACGCCGACGTTTCTTAAAACGGTGAGCGCCTATGCAAACTACGGGACGGGCAAGATAGAGTTTGGCGTTGACGACGGTGGTGTTGCAGTCGGTCTTTCTGACCCGGTTGCGGAGTGTCTGCGCATCGAGAACATGATTAATGACAGTCTGGATCCTGCGCCTCGTTACACGCTCGAGCTCGACGAGAACCGCGGAACTGTAACGCTTACGGTTTACGAGGGGCAGGACAAGCCCTATCGAAGCAAGGGGAAGGCCTACAGGCGAAATGATTCGGCGACGGTAGAGGTCGACCGTTTTGAGTACGGCAGGCTGACGCTCGAAGGCAGCAATCTGACGTTCGATGCGCTCACCTCGGCTCGCCAGGACCTGAGTTTTCATACGCTCGAACACAAGTGCATCGAGCATCTAGGCATTTCTGAGCTCACGTCGGATATTATGCGAACGCTTCGCCTGCTCGGCAAGGATGGCTATACCAATGCCGCGGCGATATTGGCGGATAACAACGAATTTCCGGGCATCGACTGCGTTCGTTTTGGCGACACCGAGGACGTGCTTTTAGATCGTGAGACGACGACGGGCCTGTCTGCAATTGAGCAGGTTGATAGAGCAGTTGCCATGTTCGCGCGCTACTATCGTTATGAGCGCATCGAAGGTGTCGAGCGTGTTCAGACCGACCGGATTCCCCTCGAGGCATTCCGCGAGGCAGTTGCAAACGCTCTAGTGCATCGGACGTGGGACGTGCAAGCGAATGTTCAGGTTGCTCTGTATGATGATCGCGTCGTTGTGACTTCACCCGGGTCGTTGCCCGCTGGCTTGACGACGGAGCAATACCTGTATGGACAGATATCCGTGCTCAGAAATCCCATCGTTGCCGAGGTCTTCTTAAAGTTGGACTATATCGAGAAGTTTGGAACGGGAATTGCGCGCATTAGGCGTGCCTATCGCGATTCGATTAATCAGCCGG
>CATWKM010000040.1:0-16821 GCA_958351385.1 uncultured Collinsella sp.
CGCGAGTCGCCCACGTGGGCGATGGCGAGCGTGTCGTTTTCGATGTAGGCGCAGGTGGCCGTGCATCCCATGCCGGGTTTGCCCAGGCCGTTGAGGGCGGCCTCGATCACGGCGGCGTTGGCGGCCTCAACGGCTGCGGCCAGGCGCGCGGCGTCGGCGGACTGCGGCGCCGTCTTGGCGATGGTCTCGACGGCGATGGAGGATGCCACCTCGCCGGCGGCGTGTCCTCCCATGCCGTCGCACACGCAAAAGAGCGGCGACTGCACCAGATAGGAGTCCTCATTATGCGGGCGTACACATCCGACGTCGGAGCGGGCGCCCCACATAAGCTGCGTGGTGGTGCCGGCGTCGTAGGTCGAGTCGGTCTCGATGCGCTCGTCGGTCAGCGGCTCAAAGCTCATGGTCGAGCCGGGATCTTTGAGCTTTGCCTCCACGGCGGCGACATCGATCTCGGCGGTGTCGCCGGGGGAGACGGTGTCGGCATCGTCTCCCGACTCGGCGTCGGAGATGTCTGGAAGGTTGAGATCTTCGGTTACGCGGTCGGCGGGATCGCCGTCCTGCTGCGGCTCGACAGCCGTCGGCTCGGGCGTCGCAAAGTGCGACGGCGCGGGCGTGCTCTGGGGTTGAGCAGAGGGCTCGGGAGCTGCGGCGGGCGCGGCAACGGGCCGCTCAACTTCGACAGGCGTTGCGGACGCGGGTGCCGCCTCGCTTGCCGGGGCGACGGGGAATACCGGCGCGGCAGGCTCGGGGGCTGCAAACACGGCAGCGCTCTCGTTCATCGCCTCGGCGACGGGCTCGGCAAAGTGAGCCGGTGCGGGCGTTGTCTCCGGTTCCGCGGGCGGCTCGGCAGCGTGCGCCCCGATGGGGGCGTCGAGCTGCTCGGTGTCGGCATCCTCGTCATCGACGAGTGCCGGATATTCTTGAGTTACATGCGAAAGAGGCAGGGAGAACACGGTGTCCTCGGGCTTCACGGTCGCAGGGCGCGCCGGAGCGGCATGGGCCGGCGCAGCTGCGGGGGCAGTCGGCGTCTCGGGCATGGTTGCGGACTTGTTCTCCTCGTCGATCATCGACGGTTCACCTTCATGACCACGTCGCCAATCTGGACCTCGTCACCCTCGCGCAGCGTTGCGGGCTCTACCAGCTGACGGCCGTTAACGAGCGTGCCGTTCAGCGAGTTGAGATCTTCGATAATGAGTGCCGGGCCCTGCAGCGAAAAGCGTGCGTGCGAGGCCGAGACAAACGGTTCGTTGATGCAGATGTCCGAGGACGGCGAGCGGCCCACGATGACGGGGCCGAGCATGTCTACATGGATGCCACGGATGCCGCGCGGACCCTTGTCCACATCGATCGTCCAGATAGCGGAGTCGCGGCGCTGGCCGCGTACGAGTCCCACGCCGGTTTTCATGACGGCGAACAGGAAGATGTAGAGCAAGGCGACCAGGACGATGCGGCCTGCAAAAAGGACGATATCGATGTTCATAAGCGACTATCCCCTAAATTCAAAGGTGCTTAGGCCAAACGTCAGCAGGTCGCCGTTGCGCAGCGGGCAGCGCGTGATGCGGCGGTTGTTGACGAGCGTGCCGTTGGTGGAATTGAGGTCCTCGATCGACCAGTCCGAACCGGTAAAGGTGAGCTGGGCGTGACGGCGCGACACGTTGGGGTCGCGCAGGGCTATGTCCGAAACCGAACGCTCGCGACCGATGGTCACCTGCGCGGAAGTGATGCTGTGGCTCTCGCCGCTCACGACGTCGACGAGCTGGGCGAGCGGGCGCTGCGGGGCGCGGGTGCTCGCCATGTTAGAGGCAATACCGGCCGCGGCGCCAAGGCCCACGGCGGCGCCGGTCGCGGCGGCTCCGCCCATACCGGCGAGGGCGTCACGAGAGACGGTTTGCGGCACGGGGATGGGCGCGGCGGCGGGGTCGGGGACGTTGGGCGCAAAGGGGTCGGCCACGGCGAGCGGGTCGGGAGCGGCGGCACGGGGCGCCGGCTGCTGGGGCATGGCGGCGGGGTGCTGTTGCTGCGGAGCGGCGAATTGCTGCTTGCCGGCACGGGGAGCGCTGGCGGCGCGGCTTGCGGCCGAGTTGTTCTGGCCCAGGCCATTCTGGTAGGCGCGCTCTTCCTCGTACAGACGACCGAGCGTGGGGGCGTCGACGTTCTCGGCAAAGACCGAGAACTTGCCGGCGCGCAGCTGCGGGTCGATCATAAAGCGAACGAGGGGTTCGCCGACAAACACATAGCGGCGCTTTTCGGCCTGTGCCTTCACAAACTCGCGGACTTCGCGCGAAAGCTCGGGGTAGAACGGGGCGAGCATGGGATCGTCGTCGGCGGCGATCAGGATGGTATAGAGTGCCGGCGCGGTGTTGACGCCGTTGATCACCAGAGTCTGATCCTCCATGTCGCGAGCGGCCTGCTTGGCAAGCTTCTTAAAGGAGAACGGGGCACGGGTAGCACCGAAGATGCCGGCCACGTGGTCCTCGAAGATGTTCAGGAAGTTCACGAAAGATCACTCTCCGTATAGGTTCTTTGGTATCCGAGCAAATATAGGCATATCCCAACGATTATAGAGGATAGGGTTCCCGCAACTGCCGCCTTGACGACGACCGCGGCCGCAAGGCTGGCAATTTCCATATGGTGTGCAAGACAAAGCGATGCCGCGGAGCCTATTCCGCAGCCGGCGATGGCAACGATTGCGGTCAGGTTCGAGCCCTGCTCGGCACGCTTGGCATGGGCGTTGAGGAGCAGAGATGTCAGTGCGGCTGTCGCCGCGACGAGCACAACGGCAGCCCAGAAGAACACGTCTCCCAGCGCCGCGGCAACATTGCCGAGTCCCAGCACGCCTCCGGCGGAAAGCGCAACCGTAGCCAGGCGGCCAAATAGCGCGCCCATCCCCGTGGCGGCCGCGGCGCTTGCCGGGCCGAGCCAAAAGGCCGCGATGCCGGCGGCAACCCCGGCGGCAAGGAGGACGTCGCCCGTTAGACAGCCAAGTGCCACCGCGCAGGTGAGCGCGGCGCTCGCGGCGGCCTCGGTGCGGCCCCAGGCGATCCACCATCCGGACATGGTGGCGGCAAAGAGCACCGCGACGGGCAGCATCGACAGGATGCCCTGCGCTTGCATGGTGGCGTTGGCCATAAGTACCAAAAAGCCCACGGCCGAGATAGCCGAGCCAATCTGCGGGGCCAGGCCGGCGGCCGCCCCAATCGCGATGGCCGCGGTAATAAGTCCGGGAAGCGCCGCGACGCCAGCCGTCTGCATGAGCAAAAAGCTGAAGGCTCCGCATAAGAGCCCCGAGATGGCGCGCATGGTGTAATCGCGCGCGTGGCTCCAGCGCGTGCCCGCCCAACCGAGTGTGGGGTCGACTTCGATGGTGTCGTCCTCGTAGGTCGATGGCTCGATACCGTCTGCCGCGTGCTCGTCATCCGAAAGCTCGCCCACCATCTGCTCCAGGCTGCGACGGCCCTCGCGCACGCTGCCCAAGCCGGCGAGCAGCTGGTCGCAAAATGCTTCGATGCTGTTGGGGCGGTCTTGCGGCATGGGGGAGAGGGCGCCCATGAGCGCAGCCTCGGCTCCCGGGGGAAAGTGCGGGATAAGCTCGCTGGGGTAGGTGGCACCGCCGATGATGCGGCCGAGTGAGTCGCCGGGCGTGGCCGCCATAAAGGGAGCGTTGCCGCACAGGCCCTCATAGATAACGCAGGCAAGGGCAAAGACATCGGCGCGCTCGTCGACCGTGCCGGTCTCGATATCGAGCTGCTCGGGAGGCATGTAGCCGATGGTGCCGCCGCGCGAGCCGCCAAAGCCGCCGGCAGACGACAGCCGCGCCATGCCAAAGTCGGTGAGCTTTACATTGCCCGAGTGGTCGATGAGCACGTTGGCGGGCTTAATGTCTAGGTGGAGTACGCCATTGCTATGGGCGAAGGTGAGCGCCTGCCCCAGCGCGTCGGCAATGGCCGCCGCCTCGTCAAGGGTGAGCGAATGGCCGTCAACTCGATGCAAAAACTCGGCTAGGGACATGCCGTCGACATATTCCATGACCAGGTAGGCATAGGCGGTGTCGTGCGTAAAGTCGATAACCTGCACGATATTGGGATGTTGAAGCATGGCGGCGGTATGTGCCTCGCGCAGGACATCCATGATGTCGCTGGCGGGCATGCCGGCGCCGTCTGTGAGGGGGATGCGCTTAATGGCCACGCGACGGCGCAGGTGCGTGTCGCGGCAGATCTCGATGGAGCCAAAACCGCCGGTCGCAAGCGTCTCGAGCGGCTGGTACCGCTTGAGCAGCTCGCGAGAGCTGGTGCCCTCCAAAGGAACGTCCGGCGAGAACCGGGCGGTATGTTGCGAGAAAAGCGGCATGGCCAACCCTCGTGCGTTTAAAGTTCGTTTGCGAGCGGCGGGCGCGGGGCCGGGCCGTTCGCGGTGGCATAGATGCTGCTAGTGTAGCACGCTCGAGCAGATGACGAGGGTAACGGGGAGAGGTGGCCCGATTGATTCGGCCCGTTCGATTCGTCCGGAAAGCGTATCCCAGTTTTCAGCCAAATAATGGGATGCGCTTTCCAAATGGGGTGGGCTGCGGAAACTGCGTCCCAGAATATTGACTCAGAACGGGATGCAGTTTCCAAATCGACGCACAAAAGGAAACCGCATCCTGCTTTGGGGCGGGGGCTGCGGACAAAAGCCGGACCGTGACCTGGCTCGGATTGGAGTTAGCGTGATCGTTAATGTTGGCTGGTGTGGGCATGGAGATAGATGAGCGGATCGAGTGATAAAATGACATGCTATGGAGGCCGTATGCTCTTTTCCCGCCGTTCTGCCACATCTGCCTGCGCCATTGTGCTTATCGTAATGGCGGTCACCCCTTATCACCGGTTTTCATCTTCAATTGGCTTGGCATCAGGTGCAATGACCTGGCTCGTTATCCTGGGCGCATGCCTCGCGGTGTTTGGTCACGGCGTTGCGCTCCGCAAGGGGAGAGAAATAAGGCGGCCGGGGTTCCTTGGCGCCTTCGGTATTTTCCTTGCTACTATTGCGGCGGTTCCCGAGTGGGCCGACTTGGCCTTCTATGCTCGCGGAGATTCTATTCCAATCGCGTTTGCACCAATCTGGCTGTTGCATGGCGTTTCGTGTACCTTGTGCTTCACTGGGTCGCTGCTCCTCTCATATGTAATTTGGGATACGGCGGGCTCTCCTTTGACGCAGGGGGCGACGCGGGCTGACGAAAGAGAAACTCGTCATTCGCAGGACGCGATTTTTACAGAAACAATCGCCGTCATGTCTTGTCTGCTGTTCTGCTGTCGAGTTTCATGGAGAGTCATCCCCGAGCCATGGGGAATATCCTCTGCATCGGCCGCACCAATTGGTCTTGCGCTTTTAATTCCGCTAGCCTATTTCGTATTGGCTGCGGTCCTGCTGTTTTTCTGCCCCTACGCCTTTGGTCGGGGGCAGAGCGACGTGTCTGCCCGTTCTGTGCTCGTGGCAGTTCCTATTGGCCTTGTTCCGGCTGTTGAGGTGGCATACTTCGCAAACGATGCCGCGATCATTGTGTCGCTGACGATGGGGTCCGCTATTGCCGCCTTCGTATGCACGTTGCTCAGGAAGAAGCGGAACAACGATTCGGATATCCCCCGCACGTCCGACCCATTCGATGCGGGGGTGTTTTCCCCTGCCCTGTCGCCTCGAGAAGAGCAGTTTGTTCGATTGTTGCTCAAAGGGAAAACGCCGGCGGAAATTGCCAGGGAGACGGATACGAAGCCATCGACGGTGCGAACAACGCTTCACCGAGCATACGGGAAGGCGTCGGTTGCGGGTTCACGCGAGCTCGTGGCGTTGTTTGCGGGTGAGGGTGATACTGTAGGGCATGAGCTGCCGCAGCGGCATGCTGACGATATGGTGGCATCAGCTCGAACGCGCCGGCTGTTTCGATACCTGCTCACATTATTTTTTATCCTCCTTGCGGCTGGCCCCTTGGTAATGGCGGATAGCGATTGGGGGTCCGGTGTTTCGCGGGCTGTCGCCTTTTCCCTCTTAAGCTACGCATTGGGTCTCGGACTGCTTCTGTCGCTACGCTACGCGGGTGGAAAACCGAATCGTGGCGCTGCGCTGGATAGAGCAGGTGAAGCGATTGGGCTCGGAAGCCCGTGCGTGTGGGTGATACTGTCTGCTGTGGAATGGTCTTTTGTCTATATCGCGGCATGGAGGTGCGTACGCGATCCGTTGATGGCTGTGCCGGTCCTGTTTTGCGGCGTGGCGTCTATGGCTTCGCTTGCCGTTGAGCTGCGTCCGTTTAAGGTGCGTGCTCGTACCCGGGCTATCGTGTCGTTGGTGTCAATGGGCATGGTTGCCTTAATCTATGCGGTCGCTAGGGGGCGAATCCACGGGCTTGCGGTGCTGACGGGGATGTTGCTCACGTATAAGGTGCTGCGAAGCTGTCCTCGGTGCAGAATGCTTGGAATATGGATGCTTTGCTTCGGGGCGATGGCTCCTGTTTGGGTTGCCTTGCTCAATATGGTGCAGGATCTGACGGTTTTCGAGCCGTTGTTCCTCGCGTCGTTGCTGGGGCAAAGTTCGGCTGTCAATGTCGTCGTGGCAACGGTGATCGTCTGCTGGTCTGCGCCCATGTTCGTCACGCACATCGCGCTCACCCGCTCGGTTGAGAACGAGAAGGCCGTCTTGGAGTACCGCGCGAATGGGTCCACCGAAACGGCTCGCGTGCGTCAGCTTGCCCTGCTTGCGTCGCGCTCCCTTTCTGATGTTCAGTCGCAAATTTTGCTGATGACGGCAGAAGGCGCAACGACAAAGACCATTGCGGAGGATGTCGGTTACGCTGCATCTACGGTGCAAGCACTGCGGTCTGCATCTTACCGCCAGTTGAAGATCAAGAATAAAGCGGAGCTTGTTTCATTGTTATCGCAGGTAGATAACGTGTAAACGCCTGAGCGATCAACTCAATAGCGAGTGTTTACAGACATCATTCTCTATTCATGCAAAGGTTGCCGTGCGTCGACGCATCATTAACCGCTTGTGATTAGGGCCGGGCCGAGCGTTACTGCTCGGCCCGGCCAATGGGAGGGTGATGTCGGTTGAATAAAAAACTAATTCGGCACGAGTTGTCCAAGATATCTGGAAACCCAATATTTGCGTTGGCTCTTACTTTGGCGACAGTAATTTCGATGGCAGCTGCCGTCGAGGCGTGGTGGACGCTCGAGACTGAACGCAAACAGCTGCTATCTTTTGGCTACGGCATTGGTCTGCAGTCTCAGACATACCTCGGCCAAACGCGTGAAAGTAGCTTTGGCAACTGGATTGTTGTGAGCGCGAACGCGCCGTTGTTAGCATCAGTGTTTTTCTATGCGCTGCCGTTGCTTGCCATGCTGGCCGGGTCGTGGTCATGCCTGTCCGAGCGTTTGAGCGGTTACGAGGCGCAGATCTGCACACGTGTTTCTAGAAATGCATACGTGAACGTGAAGATGCTGTCTGCTTTCCTCTCTGCGTTTGCGGTCACGGCTATTCCGCTACTCGTGAACTTCCTGATTGTCTCAATGCTGTTTCCCGCGTATCTCCCCCGGGTCGACGAATCGACTTACGTCGGGCTCTATCTGCATAGCTATTTTTCTGGCCTGTTTTATTCCCGGCCTCTGTTGTACGTGCTGGTTTATACACTGTTCGATGCGGTGACGCTGGGGGCTCTATCCATGGCCGTGACCGGTCTGTCGGTTGTGTTTCGCAGCAGAATCAAGGCGATGGTCGTTCCATATCTGATTATGGTTGCATGGCACTTTGTTAACGACTGGATTTTTAGCGTCCTTTCATGCGTCGGCTTTAACTGCAACATTCTTAACAGCATCAGGTCGGAATCACTAAATAACTGGCCCGACATTCGAGCAGGGTTTGCAGAAATCATTTTGCTGTTCGTCTTTTCTTTGATTTTCGCGAGATTCTTAAAAAGACGCGAGGTGGTCTGATGCTGTTTAGGCTGGTCGCCGCGGACCTGAGGACCGTTTTGAAGAAGAACATCCTTACTTTTATTGCGATTGCGGCAGTGACCGTTGCGAACTTGGTGTACGCCTACGGCTTGTCTTCTGTGTATGGGGTTCGGACGAATGCCTTGGGGTTTGCTGATAATCTCGCGCTCGTATTTGCCGGATCCGCTCCGTTTGAGCCTAGGCCCGGGCTCATGTTTGTGCCTCCGTTAGGATGGCTATTTGTCATTCTGCTTATTCTCTATACAACACTCGATTATCCGACCGAATCGTTGCACGGGTTTGGTTTGCAAGCGCTTGTTCGATGCCGGTCAAGAACCCTTTGGTGGGTCTCGCGTTTTATCTTGGTGGCGGCGGTAACGGCATTTTCGCTGCTCGTGGTGGTTTGCTCTGTTGTGATTTGGAGCTTGATGGTGAGCGCCTCGTTCAGCGCGGTCATTCATGGTGAGTCGCTTCAGCTGGCTAATTTGGCGCCGTGGTTTCTCAAAGCTGGCGAGGCGGATGCGCTGCCGTTTTTCACAGGTCTCTTTTTTGCTTTCGAGGCGCTTGCGTTTGCGCAGGCAGTGATTGGCTTTGTACTTGGGCCGTCGGTCTCGTTTGTGGTTTTAATGAGCTACCTGATCTGCTCGGCATATGCACGGCATTGGGCGCTATT
Organism: uncultured Collinsella sp.; assembly: GCA_958351385.1. GTDB lineage: Bacteria > Actinomycetota > Coriobacteriia > Coriobacteriales > Coriobacteriaceae > Collinsella. The sequence goes on from CATWKM010000040.1 coordinate 8,626, forward strand.
GGGTAACGCCTTGATGCTGTTGCGCTGGGGCGGAATTGTCAAAGATGGAATCGCGGCGGGCTCGAGTGGCTTGTTTTCAATTGTGATTATGTCGTTATGCCTATCGTTGGGTGGACTGTGGTTTCTAAGGGCCGACCTTATAGAAAAGGGGGACAAGATATGAGCGTGATCGTTAGGGACGTATCGAAGCGCATGGGCAAAAACGATGTTCTGCGCAACGTGTCCATCGAGGTTGACCCTGGGACTGTGGTCGGTCTTCAGGGGATAAACGGTTCGGGTAAGACCATGCTTATGCGAGCGGTCTGCGGATTGATCAAGCCTACCGAAGGCGAAATCTCTATCGATGGCCAAAGGCTTGGGGCGGACATCTCTTTCCCGCCGAGTCTGGGGATGTTGATCGAGGCGCCTTCCTTTTTGGGCTATCTGTCTGGTTACGACAATCTGGAGCTCATTGCTCAGATCAAGGGCGTTGCAACCCGCGAGGACATTCGCTCTGCCCTGCGGCTCGTGGGGCTCGATGCAGACGAAAAAAAGAAGTTCCGAGCATACTCGCTTGGGATGAAGCAGCGTCTGGGGATAGCTGCGGCAATTATGGAAAAGCCGAAGCTGCTTGTTCTCGATGAGCCGACAAATGCCCTCGACGAAGCGGGCGTGGAAATGCTCAAGCGCGTTGTGGCGATGGCGGCATCAACGGGTCGCGAGGTTATTCTGTCCAGCCATGACGGAGAGGTGCTCGAGGAGCTGGCCGATCGGGTTTACTGCATGCGCGACGGTGCCGTTGTGAAAGTTCGGGAAAGGTCGTGAGCGCGATGAAGAAGACCCTGTGGACAAGAAGGTCGGCGCTTGCGCTTTTCGGCTGTGCTGTTACTGGCCTTGCGGGCATGAGGACGAGCGTCGTTAACGGGAACCGGACGGTCATTCCTGAGAAATATTATGCGGAGGGCGAATGGCTCTCGATGGATGGGGCGTTTCTGGGGTCGAAGGATGTGGCGACTGACGGGTATTCGTTTTGCATAGACGGGGCAGAGCTGCTCACGCCGCGCGAGTATCTCAAGCGTGCGCATGATGATTATTCAAAATATGGCATCGTGGATACGAAAACGAAATTGAAGGACGCCGACATCACGTGTGTTATCGCCGTAAAGATGCGTGTCAGGAATAAGGACAATGTCGAAGGCGGAATCAAAACGTATGTTTGGCATTTGGTGCCGGAGTCTGCGCCAAACTATGACTTTGTGGTCAATACCGATCTGATAACGCAGGCAATGCCGGCTCTGGGCGGTTCTGCTGCGTTTGCTGTACAGGTTGGGGCGGAGAACGAGTTGCTTGTCCCATTCATGATGCAAAACACCAACGACTATTTCGAAGGTTACGAGACCGTCCGTTTTGAGAAGGCTTTTCCTGGGACTTATACGATGAAGATGACCGATCTGCCAGAGAGAAGGCTCTTAAGGTTTGAAGTGAAGTAGCTCGAGAGTTAGGCAAAATGGGTCCATCGGCGGTACCCGCGCCCGATTTCAGGCGCTCCGACTCGGAATCGGGCGCGGGACGAGGCACCTTCGGTGTCGGCCGGATTACCGCTTCTTCTTCTTGTTCTTCTTCTGCTTGCGCTGCTTGCCCTTGGTCTCCTGGGGCTTGTCGCCCTGCTTGGCCTCGGCGGCGGCCTTCTCGGCCTTCATTTTCTTCTTCTTGGTCTCGATGCGGAGTTTTTTGTTGATGCGGGCCTTGAGGAAGGGACCGAACTGCTCGGCATCGCCACGGACGAAGGTGTCCTTGGGGATCGTCACGCCCTGGTCGGCGAACATGGCCACAAAGATGCGCTCGCCGTCGAGTACGTGGTCGAGCTTGTCAAACGGGAAGAACTGCGACTTGCCGCTCTTGCCCCAAACCATCAGGCCGTCCTCGTTGGCGGCGACGCGGCGATAGCGGCCACCCATGGACTCGTCGGCCTCGACGGCGTCGATAAAGTCGCGGGCGAGCGTGTGGTGCAGGTTCTTGCTCCACCAGGCCAAAAAGGCGCCGAACACGATCAGCACGACGCCGAACTTGATCCAGCTGCCGCCGGCCACCAGCATGCCGATGCCGATGAGCGCGGCAATCGCGGCGGCGACGTACAGGGAGCCACGGCGCCTGGGCGAGGCGACCAGGCGCGCAAAGTCGGTGACGAGGTCGTTTTCGTACTGATACTCGTTGAGGTACAGGATGCCGTCGTCGGCTGCTGCCTGCGCCTCGAGCGCGACCTCGACCTGGTCGGCTGCTTCGGAGGGAACGAGGTTGCTCTCTGCGTCTGCCATGCTCTTTGGACTCCTATCGCGGCGGGCTCGCCGTACGGGTTATTATGAATGCAGTATGCCGTGCGACCGCATGGCCGTCGCGGCAACAAGTCTCAGTATACCCGGGGGAGCACCCATGGAATCGTTGTACCGAAAGTATCGCCCGCTCACCTTCGACTCCGTGGTGGGCCAGCAGCATATCGTCTCGACGCTCGAGCACGCTATCACCGAGGGACGCCTGTCCCACGCCTACCTGTTCTGCGGACCGCGCGGCACGGGCAAGACCACCATGGCGCGCATCCTTGCCAAGGCGCTGCTGTGCCGCAATGCCGAGGCGGCGCGCGCCGAGGGTGCAAGCGGCTGCATGCCCGACGGTACTTGCGAGGAGTGCGAGCTCATTGCCGAGGGCAACCACCCCGATGTCTACGAGCTCGATGCCGCAAGCCGTACCGGCGTGGACAACGTGCGCGAGGAGATCATCAACTCCGTCAACTTTGCCCCGGTGCGCGGCAAGTACAAGATCTATATCATCGACGAGGTCCACATGCTCACGACGGCGGCGTTCAACGCGCTGCTCAAGACGCTTGAGGAGCCGCCGGCACACGTGATCTTTGTGCTGTGCACCACCGACCCGCAAAAGATTCTGGAGACCATCCTCTCGCGCTGCCAGCGTTTCGATTTCCATCGCATCGGCAACGAGGATATTGAGCATCGCCTGGCATACGTATGCGAGCAGGAGGGCTTCGATTACGACGACGAGGCGCTCGCCATCGTGGCGCGCCATGCCAAGGGCGGCATGCGCGACGCGCTCTCCACGCTGGAGCAGCTGAGCGTTTTTGGCAACGGTTCTGTGCATGCGGACGATGCCCGCTCGCTTTTAGGCGAGGTTTCGGACCAGATTCTGGGCGAGTTTTCCCGCGCCATTGCCGATCGCGATGTTGCCGAGCTCTATGGACTGATCCGTGCGCAGGTCGAGGAAGGAAACGACCTGCTGGAGCTGACGCGCGACCTGGTAGCGCGTGTGCGTGACGTGTACGTTGCCTGCGTTGCCGGTGCCCGTGCCGAGCTGTTTGAGGGCGGCTCCGAGCAGGCCGAGGCGCTTGCTGCCGAGGCCGCTGCCTTTGGCGAGCATCCTGCCGACCGCCTGGCCCGCGTGCTGACGGTGCTCGACGATGCCGCACTGGAGATGAGGGGCGCGAGCGACGTGCGCCTGGTGCTCGAGATTGCCTGTACGCGTCTGGCACGTCCCGAGGCTGATTTAACGATTGAAGCATTGGCCGAGCGCGTGGCTCGCTTGGAGGCCATGGTTGCCAACGGCGCCGTGCCGGCGAGCGTGGCTGCTGCTCAGGCCGCTGCGCCTGCAGCATCCGTACCCGCTGCTGCCCAACAGCCGACGCTCATTTCGGGCGCTCGTGCTGCCGCTCCGGCGGCATCCGCTGCCCCCGCTGCTACGTCCGCGCGCCAGGGCGGTATGCCTTGGGACCGTGGTGCTGCTGTTCCGGCTGCCCAGCCTGCGTCCCGTTCTGCGTCCGTGTCAGCTTCCAAGCCTGCAGCGCCTGCACCTCAGCCTGCGCCAACTCCGACGCCTCAGCCCGTTGCGGCCCCCGCGCCTGCCACCGCTCCGGCACCTAAGCCCCAGTCCAACAATGCCGCCCAGGTTGCCGCCGCCGGTACTGCCGAGACGCCCGCGGTCGATGATGCCGGAGAGCTGCAGCGCAAATGGGCCGAGGTTGTCGAGCGTGTCAAGGCGCGTCAGGCTTCCTACGCAGGGCTTTTGCTCAACGCCCGCGCCACGGCCGACGACGGCTCCAAGCTCACGGTCTCGTTCCCCGCGGGTTCGACTTTTGCCATTAAGATGCTCGGTCGCGCCGATACGCAGTCGGTGGTCCTGCCGACGGTCTGCGCGGTCTTCGGTCGTCGTACCGTCGACTATGTCCTGGGTGGGGGTGGCACGCCGGCTCCTCAACATGAGGAGCATTCTCCATCTGCACGGGCTGCGGCATCTGCGGACCCGCAACCCGTGTCCTCGGCGGCCCCTGCATCCTCGAACGTCAGCGCGACGCAGCCAAAAGCGGCACCGGTGGCGGCACCGACCCCGTCGGCGCCTGAACCCGCTGCGCCCAAACAGGCTGCTCCGGTCCCCGCGCCCAAGCCCGCCGCCGCGCCTGCGCCCAAGTCATCCGACCTGGGCAAAGCCCCCTGGCTGCGCTCCGACAACCCCGCTGGCGCTCCTGCCACGGGCAAGCTCCCGACCGAGCCCGCACCCCGAGCGCCCGAGCGCGCGTCCGCTCCCAAGGCTCAGCCGTCTGCGCAGTCTGCACCGTGGGAATCCGAGCAGGTGCCCTACGATGACGCCATGGTCGGCGGCTTTGCAGGCGATGCGAGCGGGGACGATCTGCCTCCGTTCGACGTGCCGGGTGCGACGCCCGCGCCCAAGCCCGCTGCAACTGCCCCCAAAGAGGAGGACGCTCCTGCAGCTCCCTGGGAGTCCAACCCCGGCGCGGGCAGTCCCTTCGGCCATCAGGGCGCAGCCCCAAGCATCCCGCAGACCGAGGACGAGGCCAAAGCCCTCATCCGCAGCGTCTTCGGTCAGGCCACCATCTTCAAGCCGGTGGAGTAGCTGTACAGGCGGGTATACTGCTCAAGAAGAGACGTCTTTGAACGGAGCGAGCTTATGATGTGGGAATATGTCCGCCTTGAGGACGATACGCAAGTTTCGTATTCCGAAGTCCGTGAGGACAATACGGTGAAGGTCGTTGTGGAGCGCCCACGCGATTGGGGTTTTGACACGGCGGAGTGCATCTTGCCGGCATTCAATTGGGTGTCGCACGAGGGCTTTAGCGAAGCAGACCTCAAAGAACTCGATGATTTTGTACGCAACAACGCCCCGCTCATTTTGCGTTTTGCTTACGAAGGCGGACGGGTCTATGCCTAGTCTTTTCCGACTCGGGCCGTACATCATCTTTTTCTGGACAGGGGAGAACGGCGAGCCCGTCCATGTTCATATCGCGGTCAAGCGCCCCACCGCCGAGGCGACCAAGATATGGCTTACCCGCTCCGGCGGATGCAAGCTGGCCCATAACAAGGGCGATATTCCTGCTCGGGATTTACGCGATATCATGCAGTTTGTTTCATCTAACCATGCGCTGATTTGCAAACGCTGGAAAGAAACAACCGGTGGGCTGTCGTTTTACTGTTGAGAATCGCTTGCTGGGCTTAGGACCCCTAGCCCTTTAGGGGCTCTTTATCCGGGCGCATTTGAATTTCGGACATGTGTAGCGTGGTGCCGCGTGTCTCGCATTCGAGCAGGCAGATGCGTGACGGTCGGCCTAGGGTGCTGAGGTCGACACGATACGTCGCGCGGCTGTCCGTGTACTCGACTTGCTCGGCGTTGACGGTTGCTCCGATTGTAAATAAAGAGCCCAGTTCGGCATCGACAATCTTGGAGTCCTTTATCTTGACCTTGAACTCTTGGTAGAGGGACGGGCTGTTGTAGTAAATGGTTCGGGTTCCGTCGGTGCATTCATCGGTCGTCTCCCATTTGACGACGGGCTGGTCCGAGCTGGCTATCAGCAGTTCTGCTCCAAAAGCTATGGCATGGGTGATGATAACCAGTAATACCCAGACGACAAAGAGATAGAGAACCACATATGCAACGGGGTGTTTTGAGCGGATGTTTTGGAGCGCGTCGGGGGCATTCATGGGGCACCTCCAAATTGCAATCTATGACAATCAAATTATACCCTGCCGCCATGTGCTCCGCCTCGAGCAGCGGTTTGGCATTTAGCTATTTAGTGGCACACATGAAATGCCGGATTCGGCTCTACTAGATTGAGTATGCGATATTATGCAACCTTGCATAATTCGGCCTTGCATAATCTTTGCGTGCGGTTTGTATTGGAGGACATGTATATCGACTGAGGTAGCGTGTCCGCCCCGTTCGCTGGCCTCACGCCGTGGTACGATTTTTGAGCTTGAAAGTCCCGCCGTGCTCCGGCTGCCCTTGCAGCTCGGCGTGCGGCCGCACGTAAAGGAGCCATCATGGCCGGTATGAACATGCAGCAGATGATGAAGCAGGCTCGCAAGATGCAGGAGCAGCTTGCCGCCGCGCAGGAGAACCTCAAGTCCCAGACCGTCGACGCCTCTGCCGGCGGCGGTATGGTCAAGGTGACCGTTAACGGCGAGATGGAGCTCGTCAACCTCACTATTGACCCCGATGCCCTCGATCCCGAGGACGTCGATATGCTGCAGGACATGATCATGGCTGCCGTCAACGAGGCCGTCCGCGGCGTCAACGAGCTCGCCAACAAGCAGATGGGCGCCATCACCGGCGGCCTCAACATCCCGGGCATGCCGTTCTAAGACACGCATATATATGAGTGCGAATCACAGTCTGCAAAAACTGCTCGATGAGCTGGGCCGTCTGCCGGGCATTGGTCCCAAGTCGGCCCAGCGCATCGCCTATTACCTGCTCGAGGCCGATGCCGAGGAGGCCCGCCGCCTGGCCGAGGCCATCCTGGAGGTTAAGCAGGAGGTCCACTTTTGCAGCCGTTGCTTTAACTACGCCACGGCCGACGAGTGCTCCATCTGCCAGGATTCGATGCGCGACACTACTCGCATTTGCGTGGTGGGCGAGCCGCGCGATGTCCAGGCGATTGAGCGCACGGGCAGCTACCACGGTCTCTACCACGTATTGGGCGGCGTGATCAGTCCCATGGACAAGATTGGTCCCGAGCAGTTGCACATTCGTGAGCTGCTGGCACGCTTGGGCCACGAGGACATCCACGAGGTCATCATCGCCACCAACCCCAATATCGAGGGCGAGACCACGGCGAGCTACCTGGCCCGCACTATCAAGCCGCTGGGCGTTGAGGTATCGCGTCTGGCGAGCGGCCTTCCCGTGGGCGGCGACCTGGAGTATGCCGACGAGCTTACGCTTGGGCGCGCCATCGAGGCCCGTCGCACGATTTAGGTGGCGAGCCTGCTCCTGCCGTATGTCTTCATCGCGACGCACGGGGTAGCCATAATTTCCCCGTGCGACTGTAAGTTTGTTGTGCAACAAAGATGCTTTGTATCCGCTTATCGCATGGATGCTTCCACTCGCATCCTTAATTTGCCCATTCGTTGCGCAACCTTTTGGGTTCGCTGATACACTCAAATATGGATTCGAATGAATGCGCCGCTCCCGAGCGGCGTGTTTTTGTTGGAGGAGAACGCATGCGGCCCGGTGGCACTCAGACAAAGCGCGGCGCCGCGGTGCGCATGCGACGCCGACTGGGCTTGGCGCCGCGGGCGTACGCACTGCTGTCTTGCTCGCTGGTGCTGGTCATAGCTGGCGTTTCTGCCTATGGCATGACCGTGCCGTCCATGATGCAGGCACATGCCGCACGCGAACCGCGCGTGGGGCATGAGGTCAAAAGTGACCTGGGGACCACGACTGGATATGCTTGGGCAAGTGTGGTCGCGCATATTGTGTTTGGCACCGGCGACGCGGACGGCGCCGAGGCCCCGGACAACGAAGTCACGCTTGCCAATGGCAAAACCATCGTGCTCACCAACACCAAGATCATCGATCGGTTGTCCAACAATAGCGTGGCGGCAACGGTGAATAAGGTCGAGCAGCAGAAGGAGCAGGACGCCCAGCAGTCCGGAAAGCCCGGTAGCTCGGATACTTCTGGCTCCGGCTCGGATTCGTCGAGTTCGGGCGGTGGCTCTGGGTCGGGTTCCTCTGCCGGAGGGTCTGGAAACGGCGGCTCGACGGGCGGCAACACTGACAACGATGCAAACTCCGGTGGCCTTTCCGCTGCTGAGGAAGAGAGCATTCACAGCTGGCTTGTGACCAAGTACAACATGCTCGACGGCTATGTTTCTCGTGCCAATGACGTGGTCTCGACCTATAACTCTACGGGAGATCCCAGGCCGT
>CATWKM010000041.1:0-15673 GCA_958351385.1 uncultured Collinsella sp.
GCCCCTCTCCCACAAAGGCGTAGCGCTCGGTCACGTTGATGGTGCCACACAGGTTGGCGGCGATATCGTCGGCCGAATCCTGCGTACCGGCAACGTTTACGATTACCTGGGGTTCAAGGTCGTCTGGAAACGAGTCCGGTTCGCGGACATCAACGATCAGATGGCGGTAGCGCTCGTGCTCGACCGCCGTCGGCAGCAGGTCAAAGCCCACGACCTCGTGGCCCTCGTCCAAAAAGCGCTGCACGCACGCGGCTCCGATACCGCCCGAAGCGCCCGTGATCAAAACCCGCATACTTGCTCCTTAGGCGGTTGCGTGGCGCTCGAGGTACTCGGAGCCCACATTCTCGCGCTCCCAGCCGCGCACGACCTTATAGCCCACGGGGCTCAGAAAGACCTCGCACAGCAGCTCGGCAACAGCGCCGGTCAGCGAGCACATAAGGACCTGCACCCAGGTCCAACCAAAGAACGTGTGGCTCACCACAATGGCAAAGACCAAGTTGTCGATAAACTGGCCAACACCCGTGGACACATAAGAGCGGAAGGCAAAGCTCGCAAAGTTATTCTTTTTGAGCATACGGCCGAGCGACTGATTGAGCGTGGAATTAACCACGGCAGAAACGAGCATTGCCAGCGAAGAGCCCAGCACCACGTACCAGGTGCCGCCAATGGTGGCGTTAAGGGCGCTGTTGACCTCGATCATGCCCGTGTCGTAGTAGGCGCCCCACATGCCGGGCGTGAGCGAGCATGCCCAAAAGCACAGGCTCACGGCCAGGTTGACCAGCAGCGCGAGGATAGAGATTTTGATGGATGCCTTGGCGCCAAAGCGCTTGCAGATCATGTCCTGGCACAAAAACGAAACCCAGCTCACCACAAAGCCGCAATCGAGTGCCAGATACGGCAGGCTGATGAGCTCTTTGTTGGCCAGCAGGTTCATCATGATGACGCTCACGAAAAACAGCGAAACCGTTGCCGCGGGAATGCTCCGCAACAGGACCTTGTAGTCCTCCATGACCTTCTTGATCATTATGTACTCCTTTGGTTTTAGGTTTAACGAGCAGGATATCGGACCCGAACTGCTCGGACGTCACGGTCTTGAGACGACGATGGGTATAATAGCCGCTCACACGGCATCAGGCAAGCAAACGGCGCGGCAGCCCCACAGGGCCACCGCGCCGATGCATTAAAAGGCTACGTTGCCAAACTCCGACAGGATAAGATCGGGGTTGTGATCGGTTGCCCAATCCACGTTCCACGGGCTCGTGAACAGCAGCAGCTTACCGCCGCGCATGTCCTCGACGCGCAGCGTGTCGCGCGTGAGCGAAAGGCCCGGGATATCGATGGTATCGGGCTCGTTCTGGATCCAGCGGATGTCCGTATAGGGCAGCGGCTGGCGACGAACCTCAACACGATATTCGGCCTTGAGGCGGCGCTCGAGCACCTCAAACTGCAGTACGCCGACCACGCCCACGATGACGCTCTCCATGCCGGCACCCAGCTCGCGGAAGATCTGGATGGCGCCCTCCTGGGCAAGCTCCTCCATGCCCTTCACAAACTGCTTGCGCTTGAGCGTATCGACCTGCGTAATGCGGGCGAACATCTCGGGGGCAAACGTCGGGATCTGCGGATACTGCACATGGCGCTTGCCAGAGCACACGGTGTCACCGATGCTAAAGATACCCGGATCGAACAGGCCCACGATATCGCCAGCGTACGCCTCGTCCACGATGGCGCGGTCATCGGCCATCATCGACGTGCCCGTGGCAAGCTTGAGTTTACGGTTGCCCTGCACGTGGAAGGCGTCCATGCCACGCTCGAACTTGCCCGAGCAAATGCGCACAAAGGCGATGCGGTCTCGGTGGTTCTTGTCCATATTGGCCTGGATCTTAAACACAAAGCCGCTAAAGTCGTCGCGGCAGGGATCGACCGGCTCGCTGGTGAGCGTATCGATATAGGCGCGCGGCGTCGGGGCCAGGCGCAGGAACTCCTTGAGGAAGGGCTCCACACCAAAGTTGGTGAGCGCCGAGCCAAAGAACGCCGGGCTCAGCTTGCCGCAGGCCACAGCATCCAAGTCGAGCTCGTCGCCGGCGCCGTCGAGCAGCTCGATGTCGTCCATCAGGTTCTTGTGGTTCTCCTCGCCGATGAGCTCGTCCATGGAAGGATCGCCCAGCTCGGCCTCGACCTCGGCGACCTTCTTGGTGGCATTGGCATGACCGTCGCCCTCAAAGGCGATAACGCGACGGGTCTGACGGTCGAACACGCCGCGGAAGTTGCGGCCGCTGCCGATCGGCCAGTTCATGGGATACGTATTGATTCCCAGGACATTCTCGATCTCTTCCATGAGCTCAAACGGATCGCGAGCCTCGTGGTCGAGCTTGTTCACAAAGGTGAAGATGGGAATGCGGCGCAGCGTACAGACCTTAAAGAGCTTTTTGGTCTGGGCCTCGACGCCCTTAGCGCCGTCGATGACCATGACTGCAGCGTCGGCGGCCATAAGGGTACGGTAGGTATCCTCCGAGAAGTCCTGGTGGCCGGGGGTATCGAGGATGTTGACGCAGGCGCCATTATAGGTGAACTGCAGCACCGAGGAGGTAACGGAAATGCCGCGCTCCTTCTCGATGTCCATCCAGTCCGAAACGGCATGCTTGGCCGAGCTCTTGCCCTTGACCGAGCCGGCAGTCTGGATGCTGCCGGTATAGAGCAGCAGCTTCTCGGTAAGCGTGGTCTTACCGGCGTCCGGGTGGCTGATGATCGCGAATGTGCGGCGCGACGAGATTTCATCCGACAGGCTTGCCATGCGGATCCTTTCTTGCATTGAGTGCATTACGTCGTTGTAACCGCACCATTGTAGCCGCGAAACCCCGCCATAGGGCACCTATCAGGACAAATTCATTAGCCGAGCTCGCTGTGCACCGGGCAGCTGCCTCAAGGATCGTCTCAATCTGTAACATCTAGCCGCCAAAATCGGCTCCAGATGTTACAGATCGAGATAAACGGTTGGGAAGACCAACACCGTCTCAATCTCCGTCTCAATCTGTAACAGAAAGACGGGTTTTGAGCCTCTACCTGTTACAGATTGAGATAAACAAGCAGGCAGGCAACCAATGTCTCAATCTGTAACAGATAGCCGCCAAAATCGGGGCTAAGTGTTACAGATTGAGACAAACAGGCAGGAAGGTCGGGGCTGTCTCAATCTGTAACATCTAACTGCCAAAATCGGCTCCAGATGTTACAGATCGAGACAAACGAACGAAGGGACAGACGAGCCCACATTTCCTCTTGCATAACTGTGCATAGTGTATATATACTGTACTTACCGGTTATATACACGTGTAGCCCAACAGCTAAGGAGCCGCTGTGGACATCATCCTATCCAATTCGAGCGACAAGCCCATCTATGAGCAGATCTCCTCGCAGGTCAAAGCTCAGATCCTTTCGGGCGCACTCGCTGCAGGAGCCAAACTCCCCAGCATCCGCGCGCTCGCGAGCGACCTCGGTGTGAGTGTCATCACCACCAAGCGCGCCTATGCCGACCTGGAACAACTTGGCTTTATCTGTACCGTGCAGGGCAAGGGCTGCTTTGTCGCCGAGGGCAACCAGGAACTCTTGCGCGAAAACCAGCTTTGCCATATCGAAGAGTTGCTTGCGCAGGCCGCTACGCAGGCCGAAACCCTGGGCGTCACGCGCGACAAATTGCACGAGATGCTCGACCTTGTAGCCCCCGAAACCATGCAGTAGCCATCTGCAAGAAAGGCTATACCATGCAAAACTTGCTAGAACTCAAAGGCGTCTCACGCCGCGTAAGCGACCGCTTTTCCCTACGCGATGTCACACTCACCGTGGAGCCCGGCCAGATCGTCGGCTTTGTGGGCGCAAACGGCGCCGGCAAAACAACGACGATTCGCGCCGCGCTCGGGCTTATAAAGCTCGAGCGCGGCGAGGTGCACCTGTTTGGGCAGCGCTGCGACGCCAACGTGCCCGACGAGACGCAGCGCCATCTGCGCTCCCGCGTCGGCCTTGTCCTGGACACGTGCCCCTTCCCCTCCACGCTCAAGGTGGGCCAGATCGAGACGCTCGTAGGCCCGGCATTCCCCACGTGGAGTCGCGAAACATTCGCCGGATTCATCGACCGATTTGGCCTTGACCCCAAAACCAAGGTCAAAGACCTCTCCCGCGGCATGGGCATGAAGCTACAGCTCGCCTGCGCGCTCAGCCACAATGCCAAGCTGCTCGTTTTGGACGAAGCCACCGCGGGCCTCGATCCCATGGCACGCGAGGAGCTGCTCGATGAGCTGCTCGCCTTTGTTTCCGACGGCCAGCGCAGCGTAGTGCTCTCGAGCCATATTACGTCCGACCTCGATCGCGCTGCCGACCGCGTCATCTGCATCGATAACGGCTCGATTGCGTTTGACCTGCCGCGCGAGGACATTACCGACCGAGCCGGCATCGCCCACTGCGCCCAAGCACAAGCCGCCGAGCTTATGGCTTGCGTCGAAGGCGCCCGTGCCGCCCACCACGCCTATAGCGTGGACGTGCTCGTGCCCAACCGTCGCGAAACGCTCGAGGCCTTCCCCGAGATTCCCTGCGATCGGGCAACCATTGATGACTATCTGCGCCTCATGTTGAAAGGGGCTTCGAAATGAAACGCGCCTTTATGTCCGAGCTCGCCATCGTTCGCACGCTCGTCCCGAGCATCGCGGGCGTCGGCCTGTTCATATTTGTCGTGCTGACCCTCGCCAACGCATCGGATGGCGATTCCGGCATGAGCGCCGGTGCCTGCGCGGTCAGCGCCATGTCGCCCATCATGGTCATGAGCTCGCTGGCCGGCTTCGACAATCAAAACGGATGGGAGCGCTATCGGGCAACGCTGCCCATCTCGCGCAAAGACATCATCTGCGCACGCTACCTCTGCATCGTTGTCTTCTCGGCCATCATGGCATGCGCGACCGTGCTTTTGAGCACCATCACTCTTCCGTTCTTCGATCACACGGGCATGCCCTCGACGGGACAGATCGTCTTTGAGACCACAATAGCCTCCGCCGCATCGATGCTCATCTCCCTCATGATGGTGTTTCTGGCACAGCCGCTGTTCTTTCGATTTGGACACATGGAGTCGCTGCGCCTTTCCGTCGGCCTGTTTGCCCTGCTCGGATGCCTTGCCATGGCCACGCTGAGCTCCTCCAACCCCATCAGCAACTGGCTCATGTCGATTGCTGGGGCGAATCCCGATCCCGCCGTCCTCGGCTGCCTGTGCGCAGGAATTGCCGTACTGGCCCTCACGCTATGTGCAATCAGCTGCACCGTCAGCACCAAGGTCTATCGGGCACGCGACCTGTAGGCAAGCAAATCTCGACCCACGCGGGCCGCAATCGGTCGCAATCGCCCATCCGCAAATCCATGGCAAACGGCATGTCCCCGGCGTGCGCCACCGTACTACTTGCGCAGCGGCTTGGGAAGCGGAATGCCGGCGGCGATAACAGCGGCGATGATCATGCAGACGATGCCCTTGAGCGGGAAGCACATGAGCAGCAGGCCCACGACCATGACGGGCTGACGCATGACGGCGCCCATCGTCGAGGCGGTGCAGACGGCGACGCAAAAGACCGGATCTGCGCCGGTGAGGATGGCAAGGCCATAGCCCAGGCTCACACCCGAGAAGATAACCGGGAAGAAGTGGCCGCCGCGCCAACCAAGGTTGATGAGGGCGGGCGTCAGCATGGCCTTAACAAGACCGGTCGCGATAAGCACGCCAGCGGGAATGGTCAGATAGGTTTCCATGAGCACATCGGCCTGGGTCTCGCCGGCAAACATGGTGTAGGGCAGGACCGTGCCACAGATGGCGAGCGCCAGGCCGGCCAGCATGGCCTTGACGACCGGGCGCTCCCCTATTGCATGGGACAGTGCCTCGCTTGCATGCTCAGAGACAAAGTACAGCCAACCGCATACGGTGCCGACCAACGCCAGCGGAATGAGCCAGACAAGTTCCAGGTTACCCACCTGGGCGGCCTCGAACCTGGGCATGCCCATGCCGCCGCCCATAAGCTGGCCGAGCAGCAGATAGGTGCCCAGACCGCCGGCAATCGCGATGCCGTAGACCACGGTCTTTTGCGCCTTGGGCAGCTTGATGGTGATCTCATCGGACGCGGAGTCCTCGCCAGCGCCCTGGCCGTCGGCGCTACCGGCGAGCGGCGCCACAAAGCCAAACACGGGCGCGGTAAAGAGCGCCGTCAGGGCAGCCTGGGTGCCCAGCAGCGTGAGCTCCCTAAACTCGGCGCCAAAGCGACGCATGCGGTCGCCGACCCAGCTGCACAGACCCGCGATAACGCCGGTCAGGCCGGCCTCCGGTCCAATACTTCCGCCAAACAGCAGCGGCAGCAATGCCGCAAGCGAAAGCTTGCCGAGGTTGTCGTACGGGTAGCGACCGTCTTGTTTAACCTTGGCCATCACCTGGTTGAGGTCATCGGTCTTGGTGCCCGTAATCTTTTCGTACAGACCGATCAGCAGGCCGCCCAGCAAGCAGACAAAAAACGGGTACGGCAGAAAACCGAACGGGCCGCTCGCGAGCTCAGGCGAAGCGACGCCCAGCGCGTGCGGAATCTCGGTCCATAGATAGTCGACACCGTGCTCCATCGCAAAAAAGAACAGCCAGACCGCGGCGCCTGCGAACGCACCGGTCACGGCAACGCTAACTAAAAACAGCGCACGGTTTTTGGGTTTTGCAAGACTATCCATCGGGACCTCCCGTGGTCAAATTCGGCAAAGATACGTTTTATTGTAGAGCGAGCGTTACCCGAACGAGCCAACCGTCTGCGCCGCAAACGGCACCATTGGGAGTCATAGTGGGGCAGGCTCAAGACTTATCCGTTGATAATCGAGGCAATCTCGCGCAAATCGTCGGCAAAGTAGATGCCGTGCTGGCGCCTCGGGCTCGAAAGCCCTTTATCAATCATGTGCTCGAGCAACGCCTTAAGATCGTTGTAGTAGCCCCCAAGGTTGTACAGAATGCACGGCGCATCGAGATGCCCCAACGACACGGCCGACATGACCTCGGCAATCTCCTCGAGCGTACCCGTCCCACCGGGAAAGGCGATGAACGCGTCACCGAGCTCAATCATCTTGGCCTTGCGCTCGGCCATGTCGCTCGTCACGATGAGGTCGTCGATGCCATCGTGCTGAAACTCGGCCTCGATAAAAAAGCTCGGCTCCACGCCAGTCACGTGTCCACTGGCATCGAGTACGCTATCGGCGAGCGCACCCATCAGGCCCGATTTGGACCCGCCGTATACCAGCGCGTGCCCGTTGGAGCCAATCCAGTTGCCCAGCTCTTGCACCGCAGGCAAAAATGCTGGGTCGTTACCAACGCTGGCGCCCAGGTATACCGTGATATTCATATTTAGTCCCCCTCATCGTGACGCGCGGCGCCCGTTCTAGCGTTGGCGTCGGCGATATTCGCGCACACGGCGCGATAGGTCGGCAAGCTCGTCACGATCGAGCTCTTCCAAGTGCTCAAGATCGTCCATAAAGCGCGCCATGGTGTCCTTTTGGCGCATCTTGATGAGCGTATTGCAGTAGTTCACCGCCACGCCCGTGAGCATGGCGATGTAGAAGATGCTGATGACGCTCAAAACGACAGTGATAGCGCGGGCAACCGGCGTCTCGGCCGGGATATCGCCAAAGCCGATGGTCGATACGGTCTCAAAGCTAAACCAGAGGCCGTCGCCAAACGTAAGGGTCGTGGGCTCGGACAGCCAGACGGCCGTCGAGCACAGCAGATAGAAGACGAGAAACAGGCCCGTGATGCGTGCAAAGCCAGCCTGGCGCAACACGTCGGCAAGCGTCCTCAACTTGTTCATCGCGACCCCTTTTCCAGACGCCCAATCACATTCGCTCGTTATTGTCCCACACCCGGCAGTTGGGGACGTTCCCTTTCTGCCGGCAGAAAGGGACTGTCCCCAACTGCCGGGAGTGACCGTTTAGCGGTGCGGCGGCTGAATGGGCAGGCTGAGCTGGTATCCTTATGCGAAATTGTCTCAACTCGATAGGATTTCATGTGAAACCTTCCGCCGTCCTTCGCTTGGCTCTATATCGCACCCTGGCCGTCGCGCTTGCCGCGCTCGCCATACTGAGCGCCGTCATGCCCGCCCCCGCCTTTGCCGCCGACTCCGACCAGCAGGTCAAGACGGTCCGCGTTGGCTGGCTCGTCAACAACAAAGGCTTCCAGGAAGGCATGCCGGGCGAGCGACTCTCGGGGTGGGGCTACGAGTATCTCCAGACCCTCTCGTATTACAACGTTAGCGGCACCTTCTCCGAGCTTATGGACATGCTCGAAGCAGGCGAAATCGACCTCATGCCCAACATCTCGTATTCGGCAGAGCGCGAGCAGAAGCTGCTCTTTTCCTCGAACCCCGAGGGCACCGAGCGCTACTACATCTACGCCAGGCCCGACCGCGACGATCTGGCCAAGGGTGACCCCCAGGCGCTCCAAGGCCTCACCATCGGCTGCAACTCTGGCGTTATGCAAACTATCGTCGGCCAGCAGTGGCTCGCCGACGAAGGCGTCACCTGCACCTATAAAGAAATCGACACCGGCAGCGCCCTCTTTGAGGCGCTTGCAGACGGCGAGGTCGACGCCGTCATCATGAACGATACCATTTCGTCGCCCGATGCGTCACCCATGTTCTACGTAGGCTCGAGCGACTACTATTTTGCCGTTCCCAAAAGCCGCCCCGATCTGATGAACGACATCAACGCCGCCATGACGACCATCGCCCGCGATAACCCGCGCTATAACGAGGAAGTCAAATCGAGTTACTCGACCCAAAACAGTGGCTCGTCATCGCTCACCGGCCCCGAGACCACCTGGCTCAAAGCAAACGGCAATACCATCACGCTCGGCTATCTTAAAAACCAACTTCCCTACTGCACGCAAAATGACGACGGCGAGATGGAAGGATCGCTCGCCTCGCTTGCAACGACGTTGCACGACAAGTTTGGTATTACGGTCAAAACAATCGCACTCTCGAACAACAGGCAAATGATCAAAGCCCTTTCCAACGGAACCATCGATGTCGCCCTGCCATTGTTTCGCGACTACTGGCTCGCCGAGCAGACAGGAGTCATCCAGTCAAACTCGATGGGAACGGTTTCGCTGACCGCCATTCACAGTGGCAAAAACCTGAACAGCGACCTTAAGAACATCGCTTGTACAAAGAGCACAATCGTTAACCGTTTTGAGCTCGAAAGTCTCTTCCCGAACGCAACGGTAACCGAGTATTCGAATGACGGCGAGGTGCTCAAAGCCCTCAATGAGGGGAAGGCACGTTGCATCATTGTCCCCAGCACGCGCCTGGAAACTCTCCGCGACATCTACGACATCGAGGATTTCGAAACACAGGAACTCACCAACACGGCGCAACTATCGTGTTTAATTTCGCGCGGCAAGCCCGAGCTGCTGGGAATCATCAATAAGGGCATCGTCAATGCAGGTGAATCGCTCTCTGCAAACAGCTATTTCCCCACATCGTACTCGGCGCAAGAATCGGATGCGTTCCGACTTCTCTACCGCAACCGCATCGTCATTGCGGCAGTCGTCATCTGCATTTTGCTCACCGGCATCGTCATCCTTGTCTGGTCGCTTTACCGCGCACAGGAGGAACGGCAGAAAGCCGATGCCGCCAACGCCGCCAAAACCGCTTTCCTCACGCGCATGAGCCACGACATCCGCACGCCGCTCAACGGCATCCTAGGCCTTATCGAAATTGAGGAATTGAGAGAAGGCGACATGCAGGTCGCCCGCGAAAGCCGCGCCAAGGCGCGCGTTGCCGCCAATCACCTGCTGTCACTGATTAACGACATCCTCGAGATGGGCAGGATCGAGGAGTGCAAAGTGACGCTCGAGCACGAATCATTCAACCTTAAAGAGCTGTGCGACAATGCGCTCGTACTGTGCAAGCTCCGCGCATCGGACCGCGGCATAACCATGCTCGACACCAGCGAGCCCTACGCTGTCGACCAATATATGATCGGCAGCCCCACCCATATTCGGCAGATCCTTGTCAACCTGCTCGACAACAGCATCAAGTACAACAAGCACGGAGGCACCGTCACGTTCTCATCGACCATCAAACCGGTCGACGACGAGCACGCCGTGTTTTGCTTTAGCGTCTCGGATACCGGCATTGGTATGACGCCCGAGTTTTTGACGCACATTTACGAGCCGTTTGCCCAGGAAGGCGACGATGCGCGTAGCAAGTTCCAAGGAACCGGCATTGGCATGTCTATCGTCAAATCGCTCATCGATATGATGGGCGGCACGATTGAGATTTCGAGTGAGGTTGGCGTGGGGAGTACGTTTGACGTCCGGATTCCGCTCGATATCGACAAGAACCCTCAGATAAAAGAATGTGCAGACACGCAGGTAAGCAGCTGCTCGCTCGCCGGCATGAACGTCCTTTTGGCAGAAGATAACGAACTCAATGCCGAGATTGCCCAAGCTCTGCTCGAAAGCGAAGGCATCGTCGTGACTCGCGCCGCCGACGGCAACGAAACGGTCGATCTATATGTTGGTCGTCCCGCCGGCAGCTTCGATGCAATCCTGATGGACATCATGATGCCGGGCATGGACGGCTACGAGGCAACCCGGGCGATCCGCCTGAGCGAAAAGGCCGATGCGGCCGACATCCCCATCATCGCGCTCACCGCCAACGCTTTTGCCGAAGACGCCAAGGCGGCACACGACGCCGGCATGAACGCCCATCTGCCCAAACCGCTCGACTTTAACAAGCTCAAAAACATACTCGCCCGCATCAAGAAAAACGGAACTGTTTCGCTATAGTTTGCGTTTAACCACCATGCACAGCCAGAAAGGAAGCCAACGATGTTTAGGCCCTTACGTCGAAAGAAACGCGCCATCACCGACGAGAAAGCGCGCGAACTGCTCGCTACCTGCAAGCGCGGCGTCTTTGCCGTCAACGGCGATGATGGCTACCCCTATGCCATTCCCGTCAACTACTTCTTTGACGCCGAGCACGACAAGATTTATTTCCATGGCGCCAAGGCTGGCCACAAGGTCGATTCACTCAGGCATGATGATAAAGTCTGCTTTACCGTTTACGGCAACGAGTGGTACAAGGACGGCGACTGGGCTCCCTACGTTATGAGTACCGTTGTCTTTGGTCGTTGTCGCCTGGTAGATGAAGCGACCGCGTTTATCGAGGACAAAGTCCGTCAGCTCGCGCTTAAGTACTACCCTTCTGCCGAAGAAGTCGAGGAGGAGATCGCCAAAGACATAAAGGGCGTCCAGCTCTACGAGATTTCGATTGAACATCTTTGCGGCAAGCAGATTCATGAAAAGTAGCGAATGCGGAAAACGCGCTCGCTACCCTCTGCGCCCCATGTGCCCACACATTTTGACGGCGTGGGCACATGGGGCAGCACTCGAATCGAGCGCCCCCTATACCCCAAAAACGTAGCGGTCCAGGCGCTCGCATGCTTCCCTTACGCGCGAAAGCGGCAGTGTCAGATTCACGCGAATATGGCAGGGTCCATGGAATGGACGGCCGTCCTGATAACCCACGCCCACACGCGCGCCCTCGTCGAGCAGCCACTGAATATCGTGGCCATGATCGCGGCACCACTCGGTGCAGTCCAGGAACACCATATACGTGCCCTGCGGACGCGAATATGACACGCCCTCAAAATGTTCGTCTACGTAATCGCAGAAATAGGCGATGTTGCCCTGGATGACCTGGTTGAGCTCATCGACCCACTCGTAGCCCTGCGGCTGGTAGGCGCCGATAAGCGCGTGCATCGAAAGGACGTTCATCTCGTTGTAGTGGGTCTTGTTGGACACGGCGCACACGCGGTCGTGCAGTGTCTCGTTATAGATGATGTGGTAGCTGCCGACCAGGCCCGCCAGGTTAAACGTCTTGCTCGGCGCATAGAGGGCGACCGCGCGCATGCGGGCATCCTCGCTCACCGACTGCGTCGGGATGTGCTTATGACCGGGCATGATGATGTCGGACCAGATCTCGTCCGAGATCACCACGCAATCGTGCTGACGATAGATATCCATGGCGCGCTCGATCTCGCCGCGCTCCCATACGCGGCCGCAAGGGTTGTGCGGTGAGCAGAACACCGCAGCATGGATGTGGTTTTGGGCGAGCTTGCGCCCCATGTCCTCAAAGTCCATGCGCCACACGCCCTGATCGTCGAGCTTAAGCGGGCTATGGACAATGCGATAGCCCGCAGCCTCGATGGACTTGGTAAAACCGATGTAGGTGGGGCTGTGGACCAGCACCGCATCGCCCGGCTGGACATACGCGCGCAGGGTCGACACGACGCCGCCCAGCACGCCGTTCTCGTAGCCGATATGCTCCGGGAGCAGGCCCTCGACGCCATTACGGCGGCTCTGCCATTCGATGATGCGGTCGAAGTACTCGGGGCGAGGATCGAAATAGCCAAACATGGGATGCTGGGCGCGCTGAATGATGTGCTCCTGGACCGTGGGCACCGTGGCAAAGTTCATGTCCGCCACCCACATGGGGATGCGGTCGAAGCCCTCGTCGGGCGCGTTCGGAGCCATGCCGGGGATTTCACCCCAGGAGTCAACGGCGATGGCGTCCATGCCGTGGCGGTCGATAAGCGAAGTAAAGTCGTATTTCATGCTGAGCTCCCGTGCAAAGCGGATTGTTTTGGTAGGCGTTATTGTCCACCAGCGTGGGCGATTTTGTCATGAGGGTTTGGCGTTGAATTTGGCGGGCGCCGGCGAATGGCCGGCTAGTCCCGCGCGTCGTTGACGGCGATTACCGTCAACCTGGTTCCATCAACCGTAAAGGATATGTCGAGCCCAGCGTAAGCCAGATGGTAGACGCGGTTTGGCTCGTGTTTGCTACCCGCGCGGCGAGGATCTTGACGAAGGACCTCTATCAAGCCGGGGAGCTTTGCGGGCGGAATCATATCCTGCAGCGCTTGCGGGAACTCGATATCGAGCTCTTGCCACGGAGCATCCTCAATCCAGCCGCCGGTCGCATCCGGGTGGCAGTCCGCAAACGGAATGTAGGGCTTAATGTCGTAGATGGGCGTGCCGTCGCGCAGATCGGCCCCTAGCACATGGATGATTGGGCCATCGTCGGTAAGCTCGACATGATCGAGTTTGACGCAGGTAAGCCCAATGGGATTAGGGCGAAACGGGCTGCGCGTGGCAAACACGCCCACGCGCTCGGCTCCACCCAGGCGCGGCGGGCGCACGGTTTTCGACCATTTTGCGTTGGTGCCGGACCTGTCCTGTGTTTTAGCGTCGACGGCAATATCTTTAGCCGTGCCGCCGGGCGTGCCGTTTTCGAAGCGCCAGAGCAGCCATAGGTGAGAGAAGGAGTCCAGGCCCTCAACCGCTGCATTGGAGGCAAATTCCGGCTCAAAAACGATGCGTCCCTGCAGATGGGGCGCCAAAAAACTGTTGCGCGGAATGCCGAACTTCTGCGGCAGGTCGGTATGTATGCGTGCAATAGGTTCCATGCCGGTCATTGTACGGCACAGGCGCGCGGGGCGCAGGCTGCGATTCTCTCTCATCGTCATCTGCATGCAACCAACGGTTGCTTGGAAGGACATCGGCTGCCGCGTATGCTTAAGCCAACAAGCACCAGAAAGGAGCCGTCATGGCCTTTGCAGACAAACTCATCGCCGTCCGTCGCGCCAACAACCTTACCCAAGAGCAGCTCGCCGCCAAGCTCTATGTCACGCGCCAGGCCGTGAGCCGCTGGGAGCGCGGCGAAGTCACCCCGGGCATCGACATGATGAAGCTTATCGCCGCCGTAACCGGAGAGCCGCTGTCCCACTTGCTCGAAATGCCCGAGCACTATTGCCAGAGCTGCGGCATGGCGCTCACGCCCGACGACTGCGGTACCGATGCCGCGGGTGCCGCGACCGACCATTACTGCAAGTGGTGCTACGACCGCGGCGAGTACACCTACGACACCACGATGGAGGCGATGATTGAGGATTGTGCCCCGCGGCTGGCGCAAAGCACCGGTATGTCGCTCGACGAAGCCGTCTCGCTCATGGGCGCCGTCCTGCCGCAACTGGAACGCTGGCGCACCGTGCAGGAAAACGAGGGGCGCTACGGCGCCGAGGCCCGGGCGCGCTACGGCGATGAGGCAATCGATGCAGCAAACGAAGCGCTGCTGGACATGGACCCCGAGACATGGAACGACATGAAGGAACTTGAACGCGCTATTCTAGGTCAGCTCTCGATTGCCATGGGCGACGGCGACCCAGAGAGCAACGAAGCCCGCAAGCTCGTCGCAATGCACCGTCGATGGATTGGCCTTAACTGGGGGCACCAGCCCCAAGACGACGCATACCTGGGCCTCGCTCACGGCTATCTGGCCGACCAGCGCTTTATCGACTACTACGACAAGCCCTGCGGCACAGGCGCTACGGCGTTTTTGGTTCAGGCCATCGAGTCATCGCTAACTCGCGCATAGACCGCGACGGCTTTGGGTATCTCAATCGAAACCTCAAACCGATTGGAGACCCATGGCTACTAATCACGAACTCGAGCTATACGTTATGACCGGCTGCCCGTATTGCATGAAGGTCAAGCGCTTCCTGGCCGATAACGGCGTGACCATCCCTGAGCGCAATATCTTGACCGATTCCGATGCCGAGCAGACGCTTATCGTCGTCGGCGGCAAGCGTCAGGTTCCCTGCCTGCTCATCGACGGCAAACCACTCTACGAATCGAGCGACATCATCGCGTGGGTGCAGGAGAACCTGCTCTAGTACTTATTGCACTCATTGGGGACGCACTTAAATGAGTAGTTTTGCTCATTGGGTACTCATTGGGGACGTACTTAAATGAGTAGTCGTTAAAGAACGTCCCCAATAACTGATCCCCCGCCGAACCCAAACATGTACGTCAGCATCCAAAGTCGACATTTTCGACATCTTCGGATGCTGACGTACAGCTTTTGGGTAGCCATGGACGCTCTTAACCGGCTAATTGTTTGAGGCGACCTTTGGATTATGGCTGTTTGATGCCTCGGGAAAGAGTTTCCGAGGGAGCTATGGTCAAAAAAGGGCAAATATGAGTACTGCCACCTGTTTAGTAGCAGCAATTTTGATCATTTCAGGAACTATTCAACGTCCCATGCGCCCGCAGCTGACGCTATTTCTCCTCATATGTTCAATAAAAGTTGCTCCTAATGGGAACAAATCTCATCAGGAGCAACTTTTTACAGCAAAATTAATGCAACCATAATGGCAACAGTACTCATATTTGCCTTTTTTGACCACGACCCTCCAGAATAGTCGTTAGGGACGACTCTTAATGACAAAATCCGGCACTTGGACGTTCTTGTATGACTAGCCATTGAAGGACACCCAACGACTACTCCAATTCGTGACACACTGTGTCGCGAATTAAGCTAGTCCCACTATCGAAGACCGGTGAGAGCTCCTGCCCAGAATCTCGATAGCTTAATAAAACGCTCCCCTCCGGAAGTTCAACGAGCATCCAAATTCCAAGCTGAAAAGCAGAGGAGTATCGAAGCCGTCAATGCTCATTTCCTATCGAGCAGGCGGATCAAAACAAGCTAATTAGCCTGATAAACTGCTTGTATTTTTATTTTGAAAAAGAGATAAAATCAATATATCCCTTTTCCCCAATTTTTACAAC